>CAZOLK010000083.1:0-11259 GCA_964580325.1 uncultured Verrucomicrobiota bacterium
CGTGCGGGTTCTGTTTCCCCATAGCAACGCCATGCCGGCCGTTCAATACGGCGACCGCTGGCTGCTGGCAGGGGTCTTGGTCCGACCGCGCACAAACGATCCGCGGGGCAGCGCCTTGTTCCGGGTGGAATCAGGCCGTTTGATCGCCCGTGACCAGGGCATGCCGCTGGTTGCTTACAGCCTCAAGGCCAGGCGCGCCGGGGCCGGACTGCTGTCGCTGGGCCTTGAAGATTATCCGCGTCATGCCGGTTTGCTCAAGGCGTTGATGCTGGGTTACCGCGAAGACATGGCGCCTGACTGGCGCCTGGATTTCGCCCGTTCAGGCATTATCCACATCATGGCTATTTCCGGGTTGCACGTGGGCTTGATCTGCGCAGTGGCGATTTTCCTGACACGCACCTGCGGGCTGTCCCGGCCATGGATGATTGTGGCGCTGGCCCCGATCCTAATGCTGTATACCATTGGCACGGGCTTGAAAACGAGCGCGATTCGCGCCGGCATCATGGCGCTCTGCTACTGGGCAGGCCTGGCTCTGGGCCGCAAACCGGACGGTTTGAGCGCCCTGGCCCTGGCCGCATTGCTGCTGTTGGGCTGGGATGCGCGCCAGGTCCTGGATCCCGGTTTCCAGTTCTCGTTCACCGTGGTGGCCGGAATCATTCTGCTCAACCCGCTGCTGACCGCATTGAGTCGCGGCTGGGCGGCCAAGGATCCCTGGGATTTGAGCGAAGATCCTGTCTGGCTGCAGGTTGCCCGCAGCACCACCAAAACGGCGCAAACGCTGGTCGCCACCACGCTTGCCGCCTGGATCGTGTCCGCGCCGCTGACCTTGTACTATGCCAACATGATCACGCCGGCCTCGATCCTCGGCAACTTGCTGATCATCCCGCTGTCGTTCGTGGTGGTGCTGACCGGCTGCCTGACCCTGGTTTGCGGTTTCGTCTGGCCTTTTGGCGCCGAAGTGTTCAATCATGCCAATCGCGCTTTCATATCACTCATTGCCTGGGCCGCGGACAAATTGGCCATGGCGCCGGGCAGTTGCTTCTTTTCCAAGGCGCCGCCCGGATGGTTGATCGCGGCATTTTACCTTGGCTTGGCCGTGACGGCCGCGACCCGCCGCGGCTTGCGCCGGACGCTGTTGGGGCTGCTGCTTTGCACAGTGCTGACAGGCATGCTGTTCAGCGCGGGCAATGGCGGAGCAACCCTGGATATTCTGGATGCGGACGAAGGTACGGCGCTGCTGCTTGATCTTCCCGGCGCCGACGTGTTGATTGACAGCGGTTCAGCGTATTCCGCGGAATACCTATTGCGCCATCTGCGCGCGCGCGGCGTCAACCGACTGCGCGCCATAGTGTTATGCAACGCGGAAGCGCGTCACTGCAGCGGCGCGGCACACATCCTGCGCGAACTGCCGGTGGACGCGGTGTGGCATACCGACTACCCGGGTTACGCGCCGGTATTGGGCAAAACTCTGGCCATGGCCCGTACGATGGGTATCCAGGTCAAGCCGCTGGCCGCGGGGCAGCAGGTGAGCCTGCCGAACGGTTTTGTGCTTGAAGTCTTCGATCCACCAGCAGGCCAGGAAGCGGCAACAGCGGCAGCCGCCTCACTGGCGCTGCGCGTGGCAAGAGAAGGCGGCGCAGTGTTTTTTCTGCATCACCTTGACCGGGAACGTTTCGCGCGTCTTGCTGCCGGCGCGGTGGATCTCAACGCATCAGCACTGGCGCTGGCGCATTATGCGGTTGAAGGTTTTGGCGAAACCTCACTGATGCAGCGTATAAGACCGGAACTGGTGATCATGGCCAGCGAACCGTTTGAGGGGCGGGACCATCAGTACGATGCCTTTATCGAAGCCTGCGAACAAAACGGCATGCACGTCTTCCGTCCCGAACGTGGCAAACCGGTGCGCATCCGCTTTCTGGCCCAACCGGTGCAGGAGGAAAGAGAGGGGAGAAGGCGGATGGTATATTTGCGGGTCGAGCAGGCGAGGGAATAACGCAAGAATTCTGATGATTTCAAGCAAAACCGGGACAATCCTCTAACACGCGCCATTGCTCGGGATAGTCACGGCATTGACGTGGGCGCACGGGATAGATCCAGCAGCGGTTGTTTTTCAGAAAGCAGCAGACGCCGTGCTCGTTTTCGATCAGACAGAGCTGACCGCGGTTGGGCGCCAATTTGGCCCAGCGATTGACGAACTGTTCCTGTGACAGATCGAGAAATGCGGCAATGGCTGCTATGTCCTGGGTGGTCAACATGACAGAACCCGGCCAGCGGCAACAGTTACCGCATTGACGGCAGTTGAAACGCGGAACCGATGCCATGGCGCTCATTCAGGAATGGATTCGGCAGGTTGCATCATGACCGCTTGCTGGAAAGTCTGCAAAGCAACGGCGGCGGTTGCGGGCCGGTCAGCGGGTTTGCGGTTGATCAGGCTCATCACCCAGTCGCAGATCGAGCGCGGCATATCCATGCGCAATTTGTATAGCGGTACGACCCAGTGGTTGAGGTGGCTGGCGATAATTTCCTCGGCCGTGCGACCGTTAAAAGCGTTGGCGCCGCTCAACATATAATAGTAGACGCAGCCGAGCTGGTAGAGATCGGAACGCGCGTCGAGTGTTTTCTGCAGCAATTGCTCAGGACTGACATAGCAGATGGTGCCGTAAATAAAATCCCTTTTCTCCAGCCGTTCGGAAGTGGGGGTATTGACCAGTTCGGCCAATCCGAAATCAAGGATCGTGTAGCGCAACGCCTGGCTAGCCATATGGGAGACCATGATGTTTTGCGGTTTCAGGTCGCGATGGTTCAAGCCCACCGCATGCGCGGCGATCAAACCTTCCAACGTCTGATTCACAGCCTGGATAAACGGCCCCTTGGCATAGGTTTCGCGGCGAACAACAGCGTTGATGGTCTCGCCTTCGATAAATTCAGTAATCACGTAAGGGCCGTGTTCGTCAATGCCAAAATCGTAAACCGTCAGGATATTGGGGTGCTGGATCGAGGTCAGACTCATGGCCTCCCACCACAGTTCGCAGTTGTTCTCGTTCTGGAGCACTTTCAGCGGATCGAGCCGCTTGAACGCCACATGCCGATGGAGCTGCTTGTCCCAGGCTTTATATATGGAGCCATGCCCGCCGATTTTTAGTTTGCACTCGATTTCATAGCGTTTCTCGACATCCAGGTCTTTGTTCAATTCGACGATCACGTTCATCACGCGCTCAGGAATCTCGTCGATCACGCACAATTCGGCTTTGAGGCGCATGAACTTGGATTTCAATTCGCGAATGCGGTGATCGCCCTGCTGATGCTGAAACTTGTTGCGCCAGTTTTCGAGGGCCACATTGAGGGCATAATAGATGGTTTTTTCTTCCAGCGGTTTAGCGAGATAATCCAACCCGCCCATCTTCATAAAGGCCAGCGCTACTTCCACATTACGCTCCCAGGTCATGCCGATGACGATGGTGCGTGGAAACGCGCCCAGCGTTTTCTCGGCAAGGTCCATGCCGTCAATGTCCACGGAATCGAGATCGGTGACCAGGATATCAATGGACTGGCTGGAGATCAAGGCGCGGGCCTGTTTTTGAGTAGTGGCAACCAGAATATGGTAGTCCATCTGAACCAATACCTGCTCCAATTGTTCAACCGTGTCCAGATCCTTGTCGACAATCAGGACTTTGAATACTTTACCTATCTTCGTCAGCATACTCCCAGCACCAATGTTTACGCTAAGAATAACTATGCCACGGAATAAAGCATAAAGCAATATGTGATGCCAATATTTTACAGACGCGGTGGGGGAGAGGGCGTGTTGCCAGGTCTCGAAAAAATAGCATGCTGTTTCAGATAAATTAGAATAAATGAAAAACATAAGTACAGTATAAGGGCCTCATTTCACTCTGTTCCCATTTTTTTGATTAAGGGCGTGCGCAAAAAAAACGCCTCTTCCGGCGATTGCATGGATGGTCGCCGAGAATATTGGCTTCAACTCGTTTATTAGCAATGCGTTGCGGCTCATGATCAGAGTGTTTTATTCAGGTTCAGGATCGCACATCCTGAAGCGACCAGGGTTGAAGCAGTGGACGGGGTTGTTCAACAACCTGGTAGGCAACGCTGTCAAGTTCACCGACATGGGACGGACATGTCGAGATGAAAGCTCATCGCTTAGCGCCGGGAACGCCTGACCCGAATACGCTTCTCTGTTTCGTTTCGGACACGGGCATTGGCATTGCGGAGGGACCAAATCACTCGGCTTTTCACCCCTTCACGCAAGTGGACGGCAGCTATACGCGCAAATTCCAAGGATATGTGGCCAAACCTGTGGAGCTGAAAGAACTTCAAAAAGAATTGAATCGGGCACTGGAAAATGGAGTTCCCGGCTGCTGCTGGTGATCATCGCACATGAGGAATAAATGGTAGAGGCTGGGGGGCTCGAACCCCCGACCCGCTGATTAAGAGTCAGCTGCTCTACCAACTGAGCTAAGCCTCCATGACCAATAAACAACAATCCGGCCGTGAGATCAACTGGAAAAAGTTAGTTTTTTATTTGGACGCGGCTTCCAGCGTTTCCCAACGCTCGTAGCAGTGCTCCAGTTCCTCGGGAATGCTGTCCGCCCGTTCGCGAACCTGGCGCAGTTGCTCTGATGCCTGGCGATAGAAGGCCGGATCGGCCATGCGCTGGTGCAGCTCTTCCAGTTCCGCTTCGAGTTGTTCGATCCGTTCAGGCAGAGCCTCCAGTTCCGCGCGCTCCTTGTTGGATAATTTGCGCGTTCCTGTCTGTTTGCGCGGTTGCACGATCACTTCGTTTTGCGCTTTGGCCGGTTTGGTTTCGCTCTGTTCAGTGCGCTGGTTGAGCCAATCGTTGTATCCACCGGCGTATTCGTTGACGTACCAACCGGTATCAGCACGTTCACTCGGCAGCAGAGCATTGTATTTTTCAAAGACCAGCGTGCTGGTGACCACGTTGTTCAGGAATTGGCGGTCGTGGCTGACCAGCAACAGCGTGCCCTGGTAGCGGATCAACAGGTCTTCCAGCAGTTCCAGAGTTTCCACGTCCAGGTCATTGGTCGGTTCGTCCATGATCAGCACGTTGAAAGCACGGGTGAACAGGCGCGCCAGCAGCAGGCGGTTACGCTCGCCGCCGGACAGGCATTTCACCGGCTGCCGCGCCCGGTCCGGAGTGAACAGGAATTCGTTCAGGTAGCCCATAACCATCCTGGGCCGGCCGTGGAGCGTGATGGTCATGCTGCCGGCGCCGATCACGTCCAGCAGTGTCGCATCTTTGTCGAGTTGTTCGCGATGCTGGTCAAAATAGGCCGTCTGTAGGCTCGTGCCATGACGCAAGACGCCGCGGTCAGGCTGCAGCTTGCCCAGCAACAGCTTCAACAGCGTGGTTTTGCCGCAGCCATTAGGGCCGACGATGCCGATCTTGTCGCCACGCATCACATAGGTCGAACACTGTCGAATCAGGTTCACGCCGTCATAGCCGAAGCAGACATCCTCGGATTTGATGACCAGTTCGCCGGATAGATCGGACTGTTGCATGGTTAGGCTGACCCGGCCAAGTTGGCTGCGCCGCCGCCGGCGCTCCTCGCGCATGAGCTTCAACTCTTTTACCCGGCCTTCATTGCGCGTGCGCCGTGCCTTGATGCCCTGCCTGATCCAGACCTCCTCCTCGGCCAGTTTGCGGTCGAAACGCACGTTGATCGTGGCCTCGGCTTCCAGTGCCTCCTGTTTGCGCACCAGGTACGTGCGGTAATCGCAGTTCCAGTTGGACAAGCGGCCCCGATCCAGTTCGACAATGCGCGTGGCCAGCTTCTGTAAAAAGGCCCGGTCATGGGTTACAAACAGAATGGCGCCATCAAAGCGCACCAGGAATTCCTCGAGCCAGTCGATCGATGGGATGTCCAGGTGGTTGGTCGGTTCATCGAGTAACAGGATGTCCGGTTGTCCGGCCAGAGCGCACGCTAGCAGCGTGCGCCGTTTCAAACCACCGGACAGCCGGTCGAAATCCGCGGCGCCGTCCAGGCGCAGCCGGCTGATGGCAGCTTCGGCATGCTGACGGACAGGCCAGCCTTCCTCGGTATCCAGATATTCTTCCAGGTTGTCGTGACAGGCGGCCGGTGTCCATCTCGCGGACACCACCTCGAACACGGTTCCGTTCAGGTTGTCGGGGATCTGTTGCGGCAAAAGACTGGTGACCAGGTCCCGCGGCCGCGCCACCTCGCCCGCGTCAGGTAGCGATGTTCCATGGATGATGCGCATCAGCGTCGACTTACCCTCACCGTTGCGACCCACCACGCAGATGCGCTCGCGCTTCTCGATATGTAGCGTCACGCTATCCAGCAGCAGGGGGCCGCCATAGGCTATACTTACGTCATGTAAAGAGAGCAGCGCCATTGCGACAACGTCAGATCTTCTTCACTTCCATTTTCAGACGCCAGGTATTGCCTGGAAAAATCGTGATAGCGTCTGGTCCGGCATTGGCGGTCTCGATGCAGACCATGCGTTGGTATTCATGGTCGCCAAAATCCTTCATCCGGGCAGCCTTGTCGATCCATGGATTCCAGACAACGGTACTCCGACTGCCTTCCTTGGCAACACTGATCATGCGCTGCCAGCCTGCATCCTCCAGCAGACAGGTCTCCTCGGTATGAATGAAGACGCGGTCAACTTCGCGATCAAAGCTAATGAGACCGTCCTGTGTCCTGCTGCTCAGGTTTTCCAGGTTGTCAAGATACGTACCGTTTTCCAGGCCGTGAACAGAGACCGCGGAAATATCGCTGACCGAAAAATAAGTGTGTAGCGCACCTGTGCAGCGCATATCTTCGCAACTCGTGTTCTCCGTGGTAAGTTCAACACGTAGGCTGGCGCCCACCGAGATCAGCAGGCTGAGCTTGAAATGGTGCGGCCAGACCGCCATGGTTTCATCGGTGCTGCGCAGGACCATCTGCACAGTGGTATTGCCGTTGGAGGTTTCACCGCTGGAAAACATGTCCCAGTCCAGCGTGCGCACAAAGCCGTGATTCGGTTTGGCGGGATTGTCCGGGTGCGGCCCGAACCAGGGCCAGCAGATCGGGATGCCGCCACGAATAGGTTTGCCGAACTCGAACAGACTCTCATCACTCAACCACAGGACCGGTTGTTCGCCGTGCGGTTTATATGACAACACTTGCCCACCATGCAGCGTGGCCAGGGCTTCGGCATGCTCATTGCGAATGCGCACAGCCGGCATCCCGTTGAAATCGACAAAACACAGTTTATTGTCCAAGGCGAATTTTTGATTCAAAACGTCCAGTGCCAACGACATGACATCCTCCCTGATAATGGTTTGGGTTCTCTCCTATTCACGAACGATCCTTTCGCTTCGAATGCAGATTGCGCCGGCCGATATCGAGTGCAGCCGTCAATTCCGCTTCCGCGGCGATCAATTGGCGTACACGCAACTGCAGGTACAGGTGCCGGCATACCTGTTCGCGGCCCTGGGCAGTGAGTTGGGCTTTGTTCCAGAGTTGGGCATCCAAACGACCTTCGGCCATTTCGCGCTTTACGCGGTCGTAAAAACGTTGTTCTTCCGGTGCCACGTACGGCAGTTTCCGGCGCAAGCTATGCACCAACAGGCCTATGCCCAGCAGAATTGCGCCAGCGGCAATAAGCGGTTTGAGCCAATGCCCAAAAGGTGCGCCCCGTTCCTGATCCGTGATGGAATGCGCTTCTTCCCGGAAAACGGAAGCATTTGTCGCGGAATCGCCGACAGTGGGGGGCTCTGGCGGTTCTTCCGGCACCGGATCAATTGGTGCAAGGGGGGGGGGCGGGTCATCCAGCAAAGGGCCGTAGGGTAGGAAACGATCAGCTTCGCCGGGAGCCAATGGGCGCGTCTTCACGCCCGGTTCCGTGACGTAGAGCCGGTCGGCCGCGCACAATTTTTCCACCGGCACCCAGATTTTGACATCTATGTCATTCAAAAGGTATACGCGCTTACCGTCAAAGTGAATCAATGATGCATGAAAAACCTTGCCTTGACGGGATGTCCACCTGCGCTCTTCGGCTTGAATGGTGGCCCACGACATCATCAGGAATATCAACACTGTGCCTGTTCTTCGCATACATCCAGTATACCTGGAAAGCGAACGGACAAAACACAGAAATGGAAAAATCAACCAAATGGCTGGGCCTGGTTGAAATCTGGGACAAACGTCATGTCGTCACTCAGTTCCTGAACATAAACGTTTTGCATGTCGAGTTCGTGAACCAAGGCCAGCACCTCGTCATATTCGCTGCTGCGCAAAGCCCGGTTAAAAGGCGGCCGGTCTTGACAGCCTGGCGTGGGTTTGAACTGACTCATCAGCGAGATGGGCAGTAGGTGGCCAAATGTCTTGTGCAGCAACCGTAGCACGGCCAGGCTGTTGGCCACCATTCCCGGCAGTACCAGATGGCGCACTAAAACGCCTGTTTGCGCAGGCTGACTTCCACTCGGGTCCCATGGATGCAGAAAGCCTTTGCTATTCACCATGTCCAGAAGGCTGGCCAAGGCGATCTGCGGGTAACGCGCATCACCCATACAGGTTTCAGCCAGGTTCGGATCCGCGAACTTGAAATCGGGCAGAAAGATGTCTATAGTCTTGCTGTATTCTGCGATCCGGTCAGGCGAATGGTAGCCGGAACTGTTCATGACCACCGGCAGGATCCTATCCTCACGACGCAACTCCTGAATCAATGCCCAAGCATGGGGCCAGAAATGATCAGCGGTGACCAGGTTGATATTATGGACACCTGAGTTGACCATAATCAACGTTTCCTCGAGCAAGGCGTTGAGATTCAACCTGCGTCCTGAGCCGCCGAACGATATCTGGTGGTTCTGGCAGAAGAAACAGCGGGATGAACAGCCGCTGAAAAAAATCGTTCCAGAGCCGCGCATGCCGCTGATACTTGGTTCCTCGCCAAAATGCGGCCCCACATACGCCACCCGACAGCATGCTGTTTCCGCGCATACCCCTGTTTCCCCTGTATTGCGGTTCACCCCACAACCCCGGGGACATAAACAGCAGCAATCATAGGCCGAAGCATTCATTTAACCTAAAAAAGTCGCTTAATTCCCTATTAAAAAAAAATAAAAAAAAGACATTGCTTCCAAAAGCGGAACGCCCTACGATCTCCATGGCGTTAAGAGGTAGGTACATTATCTTTCAGGGATGTGATTTATGCAAGTGTTGGTCGTCGATGACGATCCTGATATCAGAGAATATTTCTCGGTTGTTTTACGCGAGATGGACATTGAGTTTACTACCGCGGCTTCCGGCATGGAAGCCTTGGAAATATGTAAGCAGCAACAGGTTAAACTGGTCATCAGCGATGGCTGTATGCCAGGAATGGACGGGGGCGAGCTGGCGCGCTGTTTACGCAACATGGATTTGGATATCAAGGTAATCGCTTTTTCCGGCAATTGGGATTTCTTCACTGATCACGCACATTTTTTCGACCAGATCTATCATAAGCCGCACGATTTGACCCGTTTGATCAAAGATATCAAGAATCTTGTCGCCAGCACGTAGGCTGTAAACCAAGGACGTGCGCAAAAATAGTTCGCTATTTGGATGTAAGTCGGCAAGGCGTGAATTTGCAGGAATAGTGAAAGATTCGCAACGAAGCCGCATGGGATGAATGGCCCGCAATGGTGAAGTTTTTTTTGCGCACACCCTAAGATCACATTCATCCAGTTATTTCTGCTGGTTGGCCTTTTTCTTCTGCTCTATCCGCTTTTGAATTTCTGACGGAAGCTTGTGTGGGATGACCCGTAAACCACGTCGAGTTGCCTCTTTTTTAAAGCGATCCTGCCAGGGCGGATTATAATTCAAACCCATTTTATCGAGTTCTTCCAAGGTCCAGTAATGCTTGGTCACGCAAAATGGATCCGGTGCGGGCGTCAAACCAAACAGGAAGCCGACTCCACGCATGACATGGCGTTTGATCCTGTTGGCATAAGTTTTTTTATCTTCGGTCTGTAACACTGTGGCGTTGATCACGGTCACCTGGGTGTTGGTGTCGTAGTCGGCATGAATTTTGCCGGCCTGGGTTGGTTTGACAATGGCGATCAGGCAGGCGTCCGACTCGTTTTTTTCCGTGACGACCAGAGATTTATATGCGTCGAGGGTTTGCTGCTGGTCAAGGTTGCGCTGCTGTGCTTTGACTGGCGTATACAGCTCACGTTCCGCAAAAGCTTGGATATCCTCGAGCATGGCTTTGTCCATACCGGTGTAATCGACTATAGTGATGGTTTTTTCCGCCTCGGCGGCCAGTATTCCGCTACAAAACAATCCGAAGAAAAGCAGTACGACTATGATTCTATTTTTCATTTAAGCATCCTTTCTCATGCCGGCACGCCTCTCGAACGTGCCGGTCAACTAAATTACATGGAAAAAAGATCAGGCTTTGTTTTGATCGAATAACATACCCAACACCAGGCCAACACTATTGACCGTCTGGATGTGCTGACGTGTAACGCCATCTATGGCATGGATGGCTACAAACAGGATGATTCCCTGCTGGATAAAGGTCAGCGAACGTCCTTCAAGGAAGGTGGTTACCGAAATCACGTTATTGGGAAGCACGTCCTCCATGTAGCGGTTGACGTTTTTCACAATTTGCGGACCCATGGCCGACAGTTTTTCGCTCTTTTCCTTGTCCCAACTGGAAGCGAGCAGGTAACCGTCGATATGAATCACGACACAGGCTTCAAAGCCTTCCAGCATTTTGAAGCGCTCCACGACATCGTTAAGGTTCGGTTCAGAGCCGCTCCATTTGCCCAGCACTTTATTGGCCGTCCGCATCTTACGGTAGAGGTCTTCGCTCCAAGGCAACCCGGTGACCTGTTCGAATGCTCCGTATTCGAGACTCGGTACACGCGCCAGATCGCATAACGCGAAATAAAGACCGTTCAAACCCCGTTCATCCACCAACCGTTCGGCAGCATAACGGCTCATGCCCTCCATACTCGCTATCGCATCGGCATTGGCGGAATTGACATCCACGCCCTGGACAATCAAAGCGGTTTCAGACTCGAACATGGTTGGCTCCCGGAAGGGAGCAGGAGGTTCGGGCAAGGTCAATTGACCCATAAAAGGTTCTTCCGCAACGGGTTCTTCCTCGACAACCGGCTCTTCTTCGATAACCGGCTCTTCGATGGGTTCTTCCGCAACGGGTTCTTCCTCAACCAGTTCTTCTTCGACAACCGGCTCTTCGATGGGTTCTTCCTCAACCAGTTCTTCT
>CAZOLK010000083.1:11359-19413 GCA_964580325.1 uncultured Verrucomicrobiota bacterium
TCTTCCTCAACCAGTTCTTCTTCGACAACCGGCTCTTCGATGGGTTCTTCCTCAATCAGTTCTTCTTCGACAACCGGCTCTTCGATGGGTTCTTCCTCAACCAGTTCTTCTTCGACAACCGGCTCTTCCTCGACAGGAGCTTCGGCAACCGGTTCTTGTTCTTCCGCGACAGGAACTTCCGCGACAGGAACTTCGAATTCAGGCTCTTCCGTTGGCACAAGAACGGACTTGGTCAAATCGATTTCACCTGCCGGAATGCGGTCTTCAAGCGAAGGCACTGGCGCCGGCGCCGGCGCCAGTGACTCCACATCCTTGTTCGCAATTAATTGTGGAGTGACAGGCTCATCAAAATCTTCGTCTTTCTCAAAATCGACTTCGCCTTCCTCAATTTCAACCTCTTCCTCCACAACCGGTTCCGGTTTTTTAGCGCACGGAGCTGCATCCTCGTATTCATCAAAGCTCGTGGCGTCGAACTCAGAAATGTCTTCGCCCGTATCTTCTCCGATCGTTTCGTCCTGTACAGGAACTTGCTGGGTCAACGCTTCCGAATCAGGAATGACATCGGCAATTTTGGCGCTTTTTTCATCAATGCCTTTCTGGTCTTCAACAGATACAGGTTGAGTCAAAGCGTCATCTACCCGATCCAACACCGACGGGCTCTGGTCAAGATCTTCCTCTTCGTCTTCCGGCGTCAGCGGCACGACGGTGCCTTTACTCAAGGAGATTTTCGCGGTTTGCTCGATTCCCAGGCCCACGTTCTCGACTTCTTCTTTGGAGAAAAGGGGCTGCTCATTTTTAATCCGCGGTTCTTTTGGCGATTCGCTCTTAACCGTGGCATCCGCCGGAACCTGGAGTTCTGCTTTAGCCGTACCAAAAATATCGTCAGAAATTTTGGTTTTCGGCTTAGCCTCTTCTAC
Organism: uncultured Verrucomicrobiota bacterium; assembly: GCA_964580325.1. Lineage (GTDB taxonomy): Bacteria > Verrucomicrobiota > Kiritimatiellia > CAYTQP01 > CAZOLK01 > CAZOLK01. The sequence continues at coordinate 12,277 of CAZOLK010000083.1, forward strand.
GGGTGCTTTCTGCTGTTGTCGCGTTGGGCCGAAAATATTTTCAGGGATATCCTGAGCTTTTGGCACGGAAGGCTCGGTCTTTTCGGCTTTCTCCCGCGGCTTGCCAAAAATATCATCTGGAATATCCTTTTTGGATTTATCCTGCCGTGGTTCGGCTTCGGCTGCTTTGATATTGCTCTTGATGGAAGGCAGGTCCGCGGCGCTTTTGTCTTCGGTTGGCTTTGTCTTGGGCACCTGGATCAGAGGCTTTTTCGGTTGAGCGACCAACGGTTCTTCGGCTTTCTGGATTACCGGTTCAGGGATCAATCTACGTTTCAGCTTGGTCTCTTTTGGAACTTTGGGAGTAACTTTTTTGCCAGGCTCCGCTGTGCTCTCTTTTGCTTTTGGCGGTTGAGCTGCAATGGGTTTTGGCTTGGTTGGAGGGGCAGCGGGTTTTGGTTTGGCTGGTGCTGGTTTTGCCTTGTGCGCTTGTTCCGGGAAATTGCCCTGGAACAAATCAGGCATCTTGATCGAAGATTTCTGCTGTGCGGGAGAAGAGGTACGCCTTTGAAGTTCGTTCGGGTCGACATTACATACGACCATTGGCAGCGGCAATGTAACCGTGCCGTTTTTCGAGAATTTGGGATTGACATAATTGCGCGGCACGCCGGCCATGAAATATTCGATGGATGTTTCCACTTTGCCGGTTCCAAGTTTCTGGTAAAGATCCTCGACAATGATTTCCACTTTTTCGTCAGGGATCTGGTCCGGCATATTAAAAGCATCCGGCAGCAGTTTCACCACTTCGGTCAGCGGGATGTGCACCGATTGCAGCCGACTGGATGTCTCTTCCGCGGTAGTGTCATCATCCGAGGAGGCAAGCAGTTTTTCAATTTCCATGACGCTTTGCAGCATTTGATCCATTTCCATGTTATCTTGCGGCGGTTCGGGAACCGTGGATTGTTTTACTGATGGCGTCGATGGTGGATTATTGGGTTGAACTCGCCTAGGCCCCACTTTCGGATCAGCCGGTTTTGCGGGTTTTTTCTTATTTGGTCGCTTTGAACGATTGAAAAAAAGACTCATGTTTCGTCCTCCAAAGGCTTTCGGCCTTTTTCTTCTTTGATCTCTTTAAATTTTACACCATTTCTTTCAATAACTGAAACTGCCCTTCAACAAATTTCACAATTAAGTGGAATTATGCGGCCCATTTATAATTTTCAACCGGCATCCATATAAATAAACAAATATCTCTTTGCAAATCCATATTTTTTTATTATTTATTGTTTTTATACAAAAATTGGGTATAAGTTGAAGAAGAAAATTTGCGTAGCGACGTAAAAAAATGTGAAGAGGCGATATGTCGTTCATTAATTTTTCTCGAAGAGAAATTACATTCAAGATTGTTTACTACGGTCCTGCCCTTTGTGGTAAGACGACAAACGTTGAGAAAATTCACGAATCGGTGTCTTTGGGATATCGCGGTGAATTGACGATGTTGTCCACCCAGCAAGACCGGACCCTGTATTTCGATTTCCTGCCGTTGAAATCGGAAATCATCAAGGGATATGTGTCCAAGTTCCAGATTTACACCGTTCCTGGACAAGTCATTTACAATGCAACGAGAAAGCTGGTGCTGCGTTCCGTGGATGGGATCGTGTTTGTCGCGGATTCCCAATGGGACAAGATGCAGGAAAATGCGGAAAGCTTCAAGAACCTCGAGGAAAACCTGGCGGACCAGAAAGACTCCATCGATGACATTCCTTACATCCTGCAATACAACAAACGGGATATAGACAATATAGCGCCGGTGCATTATATGGACTTCATGTTGAATCAACGCAGCCATGGCGTTCCCTCGATCGAGTCCGTAGCCTACACAGGCGCCGGCGTTCTGGAGGCCTTGAACCTGATCTCGAAAATGGTGTTGATGAAGTTCATCGAGCAGAACAACATGCAGGCGCAGACCGATGATGTTCCTGAAAATGTTTGTGTCTAATCGAGAGGTAATGGACGCATGGTAAACGCTATTACAGAAGAAATCAGTCTGCAGATTGATAAAATGCTTCGGGAACTGCTTGTTCAGGCGGAATCGGATGCGGTGTTTCTAGTTGATCGCGGTGGTAATATTATTGCCCAGGAGACCGTGGAATCTTATGCGCATGAAGAGAACATCGCCGCTCTGGCGTCCGGCTCATTCTTCGCTACCCTTGAAATGGCCCGATTGGTTGGTGAGGATGAATTCCAGAGTATGCTTCATCAGGGAGAAAAGATCAGTATCTACATGGAAGGGACTTCCGGTGAAATGCTGCTGGTCGTGGTGTTCGGGAAATATTCCAATGTCGGACTGGTCAAACTGTACACCAAAAAAACCGGCCAGCAACTCGGTAATTTGAGCATTTTCGTGGATCAGTTGGATAGTCCCAATCCCGGCGGGTCCATGATGTTCGAAATCGATGAAACAGCCCAGCCGTTTATGCAAGGATAATCCGTACAAAACACAACTAAGATGGAGCGACTGCGGATGCAGTCGCTTTATTTTTTAGGGGGGGCAGAACTCCTATATGAATAGAATGAGGTGGGCCTTTAAGGCGTGCGCAAAAAATTACTTCGCCATTGAGAGGCCATTCATCCCATACAGCTTCGCTGCGAATGTTTCGAAATAGTTCACGACGTTTCACTTGTCCAGGTTTGAACACATCGGCCTATTTTAGACAGAATCGATGTAAGATATTGCCTTTAGAACACACCGAAGAACAGGCTGGAGAAGGTAGTGATGGGCGTGGTTTCGCGGAAGTCGTCTACGCTGGCGCGCACTTCGGCGATCAAGTCGCGGATCTCTTCGTACAGCGCATCGTCGTAGACCAGTTTGCCGATGGTGCCTTTGCCCTCTTTGATCGATCCGGCGATTTCCTTGATAGAACCGAAAGCTTCGCGCACTTCTTTAAAGGCTTCGTTCACTTCCTTGATCGCCGCAGCAAGAGTGGCCTGCATGGGATCGTCGTCGTCCAGGATGCGGCCCAGCAGGCCCTGGCCTTGGGCCAGCTTGGTGCTGAAGGTTTTCAGGTTGGCGGTGATCGCTTTCATTTCGTTGTGCAGCGTGGCATCTTTGGCCAGCAATCTGCCCAGTGTGCCTTCGCCGTTGGCCAGGCCTTCGCTGACCTCTTTCAGATTGCCGATAACCTGGCGCACATCGCCCAGTACGCCCTTGATTTCGTCGTAAAGCTCGTCCTGGGAGAAAAGTTTGCCAATGGAGCCTTTGCCCTCTTTAAGGTTGGTCGTCACTTCCTGCAGGTTCTGCATGATCAGGCGTATGTTTTCAAGAATATCGCCGTCATCCAACGCATTCTTGATTTTCTCGACCACCATGGTCGCTTCAGTCACCATGTCCACGGGATCTTTACCGATAATGACCATGCCCGGATCGTTCATGTCCTTCATGGGCCTATTGGTCGATCCCTCGTAGATCAACAGGAAGCGACCGCCCAGGATCGACATGGGCAGGATTTCGATTTTGTAATCCTCGTGCAGTGACAGCGGCATATCCAGGCTGACATAGAGCTGTACAAAATCCGGTTTCATGTGGATTTTCTTGATTTTGCCAACGTCAACGCCGCGCACCAGCACATTGTCGCCTTCGCGCAGGCCCATGACGTTCTTGAACAGAATCTCGTAGGTATAGTTGGGCTGAAACAGGCTCTCACGGCTGAGGATGATGGTGAACACACCGAGTGCCAGCAGGACCATGAACATAAAGGCCCCGACCGTGATTTCGATGGACATTTCTTTGATACGGCTCTTTTTCATACTTGCTCCATGGTTTCCCAACTGCCCTTGCGGGTGATGTATTGCGACGCCAGAAAGCGCTGGACGACTTCATTTTTAGATCGAACGAATGCTTCGGGCGTAGCCAGTTCAACTATTTTACCGTCATGCAGCATCGCCAGTCGCGTGCCAATGGCCAGGGCACTGTGCAGGTCGTGGGTGACGACTACGCTGGTCACGCCCAGTTCGCGGCGCAACCGGTCGATCAGTTCGTCGATGGTGCGTGAAGTGACTGGATCCAGGCCCGAGGTAGGCTCGTCATAGAGGATGATTTCCGGGTCGGTCACAATGGCGCGGGCCAGGCCGACGCGCTTGCGCATGCCGCCGGACAGGTCCGCGGGATGTTTGTGGATCGCGTCGCTCAGGTTGACCATGGCCAGTTTCTCGGTGGTCAGGCGATTGATCTCGTCGGGGTTCATGTTGGTGTGTTCGCGCAGGGGCAAGCCCACGTTATGCATCACGTTCATCCACTGCATTAGCGCCGCGCCCTGAAAAAGCACGCCGAAACGTGCGCGGATGCGTTCCAGTGCCGCGCCCTGAGCTTCGCTGATCAAGTCGTCGCCAATCCAGATGCGGCCTTCGTTCGGGGTCAACAACCGGATCATATGCTTGAGCGTGACGCTCTTGCCGGCGCCGGACAGACCGAGTATGACGAACGTTTCGCCGCGTTCGATCTCCAAGTCGACCTCATCGAGCACCAGTTTGCGCCCCAGGACTTTGGATACTTTTTCAAAACGGATCATAAATAGAACATCCGGGTTACCATATAGCCTACGATCAGAATAGTCAGAAAGGAGATAATCACGGTTTTGCGCGTGGCCTGGCCCACGCCCACGGCGCCACCCGTGGTGGCGAAACCCTGGTGGCAGGCAATGGTCGTGATGATCAGGCCGAACAGAAACGCTTTGAACAGCCCCACATAAAGGTCTTTGTTTTCTGCGTAGCGGGTGGCGTTGTCAAAATAGGCGTGAAACGAGATGCCCAACTGGGTAAAACCGACAATGGCGCCGCCGCAGATGGCAATGATGTTGGTGTAGACGGTCAGGATCGGCATCATCACGGCCAGGGCCACCAGCCGCGGCATGACCAGGAAGCGGATAGGGTTGATGGACATGACTTCCAGGGCCGCGATTTCCTCGGACACCGTCATGGTGCCCAGTTGCGCGGCTATGGCCGAACCTACGCTGGCCGCTATGATCAACCCGGTCATGAACGGACCCATCTCGCGGATGATCACCACGGTGACGGCTGTGCCGATGTTGACTTCCTGGCCGAAGCGGCGCAATTCCAGCCCGGTCTGCAGCGCCAGGATCATGCCGGTGAATAACGCCACCACAGTGATCACGCCCAGGGTTTTGATGCCGGTCACGAACATTTGGTAGAGCACCTCGAACCGGTAGCGGCGCGAGAATATGTAGCGCACCTGGAGTATGCTCTGGCCCAACATGATCAATCCGCGCCCCGCGTTGCGCAGGGCCAGCAGGATATTGCGACCTAACGTCCCGAAAGGATTCAGCGGTGGTTCAAAAAATTCTGGTTCCCGCGTTATAATGGTCGAAGCTCCTTATCGCCAAATTTCAAAAAGTACAGCACACGCACCTGCCGACGTTCACCGGCTTGCGTATTCCTATATAAGCCCCACAGCAGGTTGGTTTCAACCGAATCTTTGGTTTTATTGCGGCTAAACACGGAAAAAAGCGGCGCCCAGTTGCGCTCCCATTGCTCCATTTGCTTGCCCGGCCAGAACTCGAAAATACGGAACCGGCTGCAATCGCCATCGCGCTGATAGGAAAAGAGCGGCCATATTTTTAAAATGCGTCGGGCCACGCCGTCATGCTCCTCGTATACACCTTCGGCCTTGATCGTTTCCGTGGTCGCATAATAAAAGGGAAATAACGAGTTTCGACGCAGTACGGACACGGCGCGGTCGGACCGGGTGAAACGTCCCAGCGGCCAGATCAGAAAATCCGACACTTCCGGTCCGATGCGCCGCCGGCCCCACAGCGGCCAGATATAGGTCTTGTCAAGGTCAACCGTTTTATAACGCTGAATAAAGGGCCACGGCAGATAGGTGACGCTCACTTCCGGGCCGCGGGTAAAGCGGATGAACGGCGGCAGCAGAAGCAGCGTCGAGTGGCTTTTGACGCTGGTGCGTGACCATAGCGGCCAGACCATGTACGCATAACCCGGGTCGCGTGGGTCCAGGTAACGGGCCGACGTGTAAAAGGGCCAGAGCACGAACCGCTTCTTAAAGCTGCCCTCCACATGGGTCTGGCCATAGAACGGCGCCACGCGAAAGCTGGAATTGCGTGGACCTTTACTCCAGGAAATCAGCGGCCATAATACGGTGCGCGTCTCTTTCTGGCCCGATAGGGTGCGTATCCAGCAGGGCCATAGCACAAAATGCGTCTCGTCCCAGCCGAAAAAATCGCGGATGACGCCGCCAAATGGGAAAAAAGCGCGAAACAGTTTGCCGTTGCGACCGCGACCCTGAAAATAAAAGGGCAGGATCCACATGCGATACTGGGATTGCGGATCGTCCATGTCATAGTTGTAGCCGAAAGCAATCAAAAAACGCCAGTAGACTCCATTCTCAAAGCGGGTACGGGTGGCCACGGGCCAGAGGTATTCGCTCAAACGCCGTTCCCGGAAGCTGTCGTGATAGGTGGAGAAAAACGGGCGCACGGCGCGGAAGCTGAAGCCTTGATCGTCCCTGCTCCAGGCGTAGATCGGATCGAACCGGCGCAGCATGAGGGATCGGTTGTAAATGGGCAGACAGCGGTCCGAAGCCGCATCTTCGCGCACGATTTTCTCCGCCGCAAGCGACCCTTCCGCACAGCATAAAAACAAGACGACTAACTGTCCAAAGTACTTCATCGTTAAGCGTGTGTATCGATCATCATAAAAAAAAAAACAATGTCAAAAAACCGGGAAAAGTTCAATGCTCAATATTTTTTTTGATGGTTGAAGTTAGCACATTTGAATTAGCGTTCGTAGTCCAGGCTTCAGCCTGCTTCCGGAAGCAACGGCCTGCACAATCGGCAGGCTGAAGCCTGGACTACGAACCTTATGCAACAAGAAGCAGGCTGAAGCCTTGACTACAAACGGATTATGCATCATCCCACCCTTCGCCCATGTCCAAAATGGGGTACTTGATCCAGAATTTGACGGCTTGTTCGCGTCCTGTTTGCTCCAGGAAACTTGCGGCGCTGGAATAGGGCCATTCCTGCCACTTGGCAGTATGCCCGTGACGCACGGGATTGTGGTGGATATAGTTGCGCGCAACAAAGAGATGGCGCTCGTTGCGTATGCGCCGATCCGCGCAGCCATGCT
>CAZOLK010000084.1:0-19318 GCA_964580325.1 uncultured Verrucomicrobiota bacterium
GCCCCAGACTTCGTGCAGGAGCTCTTCGCGCGAGATCGGCTTGCCGCCCGAACGTGTACCCACCATACGGGCCGCGGGCCGGACCGGTTTCGGCGCCGCGCGCATGGACGCCATCGAGGTGCTGGGCCACGACTGGCGCACGCTGCGCGTACCGGATTTTCAACAGGTGCCGGAACTGAAAAGCCTGCTCTACATCCTGCCGCTGCCCAACCGCGCGCTCCAATGGCTGCGCCGTCAGTGGGCGCCTGTCCCCGAAATCGTGCCGGATCCATGCACCCGCTGCGGCGCCTGCAAAACAGGCTGCCCCGTGGAACCCGCGGCCATCGATCCGACACGCGACGCTGGCAAGCAAGTGGACACGGATCGCTGCATCCGCTGCTACTGTTGCCACGAATTCTGTCCAGCCAAGGCCATTCGGCTGAAACGCACCTCGCTGGACCGCGTAGTCGGCATAACGCGCGGCTTTGACTGGGTCACCCGCAAAATCGGGGGGCTGTCGGATATTCTGGCACGGCGGAAAAGATAGCGTGAAAGTGAAGATGCAACGGAGAGATGCAACATAATAAAGTGGGCCACAGGTATTAAACATCCTCACAGCGCCTGCACATGCTGGTGCACCCTTGAACTTTGTTCTCCCATCACGCTTTTGCATCCATGACATCGCGAATGGCGTGGGCCAGGTCTTCGACCAGCAATGGCTTTTTTAGGCATTTGTGAATGCCGACGGCGCGCGCTTGCTCCATGTAATGAATTTCACCGTAACCTGTGCAGAGCAGGATCGGGACGTCGGGCCGGATCAGCAGGATCTCGTGCGCCAGTTGAATGCCAGTCAGTTCGGGCATGGTCTGATCCGTAATGACGATGTCGTATTCCCCAGCCTCTTTCTGGAATGCGTTCAGCGCATTGATGCTGTTGTTGCAGACCGTCATGCGATAGCCCAGCGTGGTCAGGCCCATGTCCACCACTTCGGCGATCAATTCCTCGTCATCGACGAACAGCACCTTTTCGTCGCCATTGACCGGGATGCGCTTGAAGCGCTTATTGCTGGCCTTGTACTCGGTCTGCGTGCAAAGCGGCAGAAAGATATCGAAGCATGTACCCTGCCCGGGTGTGCTCTCGACCATGATTTCGCCGTGATAAGCTTTGACAATGCCATGCACCATGGACAAGCCAAGTCCCGTGCCTTCACCCGGGTCCTTGGTCGTGTAAAAAGGCTCGAAGATGCGCTCGAGCATGGCCGACTCCATGCCGCAACCCGTATCGCTCACCGACAGCCGCGCATACCCTTTGAGCACCAAGTTGGGATGATTTTTGATGAAATTTTCGTCCATATCGGCTTCGCGGTAACACAGATCGAGCATGCCGCCCTGCTCGCGCATGGCGTGGTAGGCATTGGTGCACAGGTTCATCACAATCTGGTGGATCTGCGAAGCGTCGGCCACCACAAAACCGCACTTGGGGTCGATGTGGGTCTTGATCTCTATGGTGGAGGGCAGCGAACCTTTTATCAGGGAAAGCGCCTCCTGGATAATGGGTTGGAGCAGCAACGGACGTGTTTCCTGCTCAGTTTGACGGCTGAAAGCCAGGATCTGCTGAACCAGGTCGCTGGCGCGCTCGGCAGCCTTGGTCAGTTGTTCCAGGCAGTGGCGCGCTTTGCCTTTGCCGGACACGTTGGCCTTGGCAATATCGCTGAACATCAGGATTGCCTGCAGCAGGTTGTTGAAGTCGTGGGCAATGCCGCCGGCCAGCGTACCGATGGCTTCCATTTTCTGGGCCTGGCGCAGCAGTGTCTCCATTTTACTCTTTTCTTCTTCGCTGCGTTTCTGCTGTGAAATATCACGCAAGGACAGGCAATTCAATTCATCCTGACCGTAGACCATGAAGTTATTGCGCACTTCGACAGGGAAAATGCGGCCTTTTTTGTCCTGATAAAGCGATTCGTGCAAAAGTTCGCCTTCTGCTTTGAGGGCCAGCCAGCGTTCGTACCAAGTTTCAGAACTCAATTTGCGGTCAATATCGAAAATGCTTAAATTCAGCAGTTCTTCACGCGAATACCCGAGTTGTCGGCAGCACTGGTTGTTGACATAATGCATTACGCCATCGGCATCCACCCAGATTATGGCATTGTGCGAGTGTTCAATGGAATGCTGCATCAGACGCAGATCGTGGTATTCGTTTTGAAACTGCTCGACCTGGCGACGCAACGCCTTCAGTTCACACCGCGCCCGATCGAGTTCCCCAACCTCGCCAGCCGCGGCATCCTTTCTGCCTTTCTTTGCGATAACTGATCCAGACATGAGTTGTAACAAATATTAGATAAAACTACCTTGCTAACAATAGCTTGTTATCGCGAAACGTCAAGGAAAACCAAGGCAGGATTCAGGATAGCAAGGTTCAGGGGGGGGAGCAGGGGGGAGGATGCAAGGAGCAGGGATATCTTATTGCCACCCTACATGACAACCGCGTCGCGTTCCCCACGTAACGAGTTGAACACTAGAATCTTGCGCGCCTTTTTTATGTCTTCTTTTTTAATAATTCCCTCGTGCAGGCGGCCCTGGTCCAGCAGATGGGCGCGAAAAACGCCAGCAAGCAAGCCGCTGGAAACCGTTGGCGTCAGCCATTGCCCCCCGATATTCAGCGCAATATTGGCGATAGTCGTTTCCGTGAGTTCGCCGTCCTCGTTCCAGAGCAGTACGTCATCCGCATCAGGAAAGGCCGCGCGTGCCTTTTCGTAAACATAGCGTTGCGTGGTTTTGTGATAGAGAAATGCATCGCGTCGATCTATGGGTTCCCTGGCCAGCGCCAACCTGACTATGCCTTCACACGCTCCGGCGAACAGCGCGGTCTGCACCGAGATCCGGCCGTCCTGATCAACCAATACTCTGATCTTGTGCGCTGCGACCGGCAAACCCGCGGTTGCATCGTCGATCTGCTGCCGCACCTGGATCAGATCGCAGGGGATGCCAAAGTATTCGGCAGATCCGGCCAGCCGCCGCAAATGACGGTCCCACAGCGTCACCCCATGGTCCGGTGTCCACAACACGGTTTCCAGCAAGGAAAAATTGGGCGCGGGCGCGGACAAGATGCGCGCTTTGTGGGTGCATTCGGCAAATTCCTCGGCTGGTTCCGAGTCCCAGACAATGCCGCCGCCCACACCGTATTCCATGGTCTTTTCAAGTGTATCCGCCAGGACCGTGCGAATGGCCACATTGAACTGGGCACGGCCCTCGGGGGTCATGAAGCCAATGGCGCCCGTGTATATGCGGCGCGGCGTAGTCTCCAGCTCGGCGATAATCTCCATGGTACGCTTTTTCGGGGCGCCGGTGATGGAAGCCGGCGGGAAAAGCGCCTTGAACGCACCGGCCAACCCCACATCGGTATCCGCGGTGACCGTGGACGTCATTTGCCAGACCGTGGGATAAAGTTCCACCTGGAAAAGAACCGGTACATCGACCGATCCGGTTCTGGCGATACGGCCCAGGTCGTTGCGCATCATGTCCACGATCATCACGTTCTCGGCCCGGTTCTTGGCGGAATTTTGCAGCCATGCGGCCATCTCCCGGTCTTGGTCCAAGGTCAGGCCACGGGGCGCTGTCCCTTTCATGGGTTTTGTGGTCAGCCGCCCCTGTTCAAGGGTGAAGAAAAGCTCGGGCGAAGCAGAGCAGATGATGTAGCGGCCCGTGTGCAGCATGGCGGCATAGCGCGTGCGCTGGGCGCGAACCATGGCGGGAAACAGCCCCTGGCCCACATCCTCACACACCCGGCGGAGACGATGGGTGTAGTTGACCTGGTACGTATCGCCACGAGCGATCAAACGCTTTATGCCAAGCACCACGGCGGCATGCTCAGCTTGGGTTATACTCGCGGACCAGGCTTCGGCTTGCGAATGGCGACCCGCGGATTGCGGATCAGGCGCGGGAAAGCCGGCAAACGAGGTCGATGTCTTATACAAGCCGATCCAGAGCAAAGGAAAGTCCGGATCGCGGCGAACCTTTAACGAAGCATCGAAACCCGGCGCTGCATCGTAAGCCAGAAAACCGGCCAAGATCCAGCGGTTTTCACGAGCCAGGCCTTCAGCTTCAGTCAAAGCTGGCAGAACGCGTCCGACTTGATGCACTTCGAACAAACGGACCGGGGCGCGCAAAAAAAGCCATTGCTCTTGCTTCGCGTCGTACAGCAACGCTTCGCCCCGCTCGCGCGGCAGTTTGCATGAAGCTGACGTCATTCCTGTTCCGGAGGGATGCCGACCCGGCGACACAACTCGGCATAGCTTCGGGATCGGTTGCGCAAAACAGAGGCATATGTTTTCTGCGCATCGAGCAACCAGGCCTTGAGATAGGTTGGGTGCGTCGCGGCCAGATGTTCCAGGGTCTTCCAGGCAGCCGCTTCCTGCCCTGCCTGGACCAACGCAATGGCTTTGAGGAATTGCAGGTGCGCCAATTTGGGTTTGCGCTGTTCGCATGCGCGAAGCAAGGCCAGCGCCAGTTGCGGTTCTGTTTGCGCGAGATGCAGCTCCACGGCTTTCAACGGCAACAGCAGGCTGAGGGGATACTGACGGCAGGCCTGATGCGCCATGGCCAAAGCCAGGTCCGGCTGCGATTGCTCGAGCAACTGGATTTTTTCGAACATCAGCCAGGATCCCGTGGCACCCGCCTGATCCATTTCACGCAAGGACGCTGCGGCTTGCGCGGAATTCTTGGCATGCAGCGCAGCCCTGTAACGATCCATGGCCTTCCTGAGACGGGGCAATTGTTCCGGATCCGAGCAGCCAAACCAGGTGAGACAGAGACCAATCAGCGCATCTTCGGACAGCACATCGCGAAAAATTTCGAGGTCCGCAACCATGAGGCGCAGCAGAAAATGGACCTGGCTCATGGTTAATTCACGACGTTCTTGCGAGGCAGGCGCTAGGGTTTGAGGTTCGCTGTCCATCGCAATCAGGATGGTGTTGAAATAATAGGCAGCCAGTGAATATGGATGTTGTCGAGAAGCTTTGCTCAGCACGTCCCGGGCAGCGGCGATATGCCCCGATTTGAGCAGAACGTGACCGTGGGCCAATTGGCTGGGCATATCGCGCGGATACGCCTCCAGGTAGCGCCGGTAATATTGGTCGGCCTGGTCAAAGCGCTTCAACCGGGCGCTGATCAGGGCGGCTAATTGAATATAGCGCGGTTCATCTGGCTCCAGGCGCAGATGAGCCTCGACTACCGCCAACGCCTGCCGGTCACGACCGGCGCGCAAATGGTCCAGCGTGCGCATGACAGCGTCATCAGGTCTGGCAACCGGAGCTGGCGGCCAGTGCGACTTCAGCAGTGACTGGCCCAGAGCTTGCTGTTCGGATTCGAGCAAAGGAAAGCTGAACAGGGACGCCTTAAAAACGGGCGCTGGTTCCGGTTCCATGGGGTCTATCTGCCAACCATGTACCAGGAAAAGCTTATCGGCGCTGCTCGCGGGTGTCAGCGAAAACAACGCAAGCGCAAGCAGCAACCCTTTCACGCCAAACCCTTTCACGCCATGCATACCTGCTCCATGAAGGCGATCGTGACGTCGGCCAACGAGTCGACAATATGTCCGGCCTGGCGCAACGCATCCTGGTCGTGCGTATGGGTGACGGCCAGCACATGACAGCCTGCGCCGGCAGCCGCCGCTATACCGGCAGGCGTATCCTCGACCACTATGCAGCGGTCAGCGTGCAGTCCGGTGACATCGCGGCGCAACAGGTCGAGGGTCAACAGGTAGGGTGCGGGATCCGGTTTACTCTGCGCTGTATTTTCAGCACTGACCACGATGGGGAAAAAACGGTCCCAGCCATTGGCGTTGAAGATCGTGTCGATATCCGAGCGCAACGCGCCGCTGCAAATAGCCAGGGGCACACCGGCGAAGCGCAGCGCGGATATCAGGTCTGCCGCGCCGGGATAGGGATCCAGTGTTTTTTCCAGGGCAAGGCGGGGAAAAATCGCGGCCTTGTCCCGGACCAGGTCATTCAGCAACGCCTTGGTCAATGGCGGATCGTGATCCATGAACGCGGCGCGGAAAGCGTCGCGGTCATCGTAGCCCATAAAACGCCGACGATAGGTCGTCCAGTCAAAGTCCAGCTTCCATGGAGCTAGGACATGGTTAAAAGCATGAAAATGAAGGGGTTCCGTATCAAACAAAACCCCATCAAAATCAAAGATGACTGCGTCCGGCATCAGACCGCGGCCTTGATGGCCTCCGCCTTATCGGTCTTCTCCCAGGTGAACGTATCGAGATCGTTGGTCTTGCCGAAATGACCGTAAGCGGACGTGGGTTCATAAATGGGCCGCAACAGATCCAGATCTTTGACGATAGCTCCGGGTTTCAAGTTAAACACTTGGCGCACGGCGTCTTCGATCCGGCTGTTTTCGACCTGACCAGTGCCGAACGTATCCACCAGCACCGCTACCGGATCCGGGTAGCCGATGGCATAAGCGACCTGCACTTCGCAGCGATCGGCGAGTTTGGCGGCCACAATGTTCTTGGCTACATAGCGGGCCATATAGGCGGCGCTGCGATCGACCTTAGACGGATCTTTGCCGGAAAAGGCGCCACCGCCATGACGGCCCATGCCGCCATAGGTATCGACAATAATCTTGCGACCGGTCAATCCGCAGTCGCCCTGAGGACCGCCGATTACGAAGCGGCCGGTGGGATTGATCAGAAAGCGCGTCTTGTCGTCGATCAAATCGACCGGAATATTCTTTTTGATGACCTCTTCGATGATACCCTGTTCCAGGTCCTCATGGGTGACATCGGGATCGTGTTGGGTCGAAATAACCACGTTTTCGATGTAAGACGGCCTGCCGTTTTCATAGACCACGGAGACCTGGGACTTGCCGTCAGGGCGCAGGAAGTTCAGCGTGTTGGCCCGGCGAACTTCGGCCAGGGCGCGGGTCAGCTTATGCGCGTACATGATGGGCGCAGGCATCAGTTCCGGGGTTTCGTTGCAGGCATAACCGAACATCATGCCCTGGTCGCCGGCACCCTGTTCGCCTTCGTTATACATACCGTCGCCGGCGGTGACGCCCTGGGAAATATCGGGCGACTGTTTGTCCAAGGCGATCAATACGGCGCAGGTGTTGCCGTCAAAGCCGATGGCGGAATCGGTATAGCCGATCTTTTTGATTTTCGCGCGCACCAGGTCGGAGAAATCGACCGTGGCCTTGGTCGTAATTTCGCCAGCGACAATGGCCATGCCGGTCTTGACCATGGCTTCGCAGGCCACGCGGCTGTGCGGATCCTGGGCGATTACGGCATCCAGAACGGCATCGGAAATGCCGTCGCAAATTTTATCAGGATGACCTTCGGTCACAGATTCGGAAGTGAAGCAGTATTTATTCATGCTTTCGGGGGTCCTTTCTTTATCTGACGAAGTATGCGATTCAGCCGACAAGCTCGATAATTTCCGGGGCTGTTTTTTGTACTAGTTCCCGGCAACGCTCGTTGATTTCCACGCTAGATTCGCAGGCGATAACCTGTCTTGCGAGTTCTTTGGCCTGGTTCCGGGTGATATTGCGGATGATGTCCTTGGCCATGGGCACCACCGATGGGCTGACGCTCAATTCATCGGCGCCAAGCCCGATCAGGAGCGGTATGAGGATCGGGTTGCCGGCCATTTCTCCGCAAATTCCAGCCCAGATGCCATGCTGATGCGATACTTCTATGGTGTGTTTTATTAACTTGATAATAGCCGGATGAGTCGGGTCGTACAGGTAAGCCACCCGTTCGTTGACCCGATCCACGGCCAAAGTGTATTGTACTAGATCATTGGTGCCGATACTGAAAAACTTGACGTGCGGCGCCATGAGAGCGGCAGTCAGCGCGGCGGACGGAATTTCGATCATGATGCCCACTTCAATATCTTCATTAAAGGGGATGTTTTTCTGGCGCAGTTGATCCTTGGCCCGCTCCAACAACTGGTTGGCCTGGATCACTTCATCGACGCTGCTGATCATGGGGTACATCAGCTTGACGTTGGTGTAGCGGCTGGCGCGCAGGATCGCACGCAACTGGATGAGAAAGAAATCGTGGTTGGCCAAACAGAAACGGATGGCGCGCCAACCCATGAACGGATTCATCTCCGGCGGTGTTTTCAGGATGGACAGGAATTTATCGCCGCCCATGTCCAGCGTACGAATAATCACAGGAGCAGGCGCCAGCTCCCGAGCCACAGTGGCGTAAACCTCGCTCTGCTCGTCTTCACTGGGCAGGTCCTGGCGCGAGATATAAAGAAACTCGGTACGGAACAGCCCCACGCCTTTACCGCCGAACTTAAGCACGCTCTCCGTGTCCTGAGGCAATTCGATGTTGCAGGAGAGCATAATCTCCTGGCCATCTTTGGTAACGGCCGTTTTTTCCTTGAGGGTATCCAGCTTGACACGCAGCGAAGCCTGGTCGCGGGCGATCTTGCCGTACCGGTCGCGCTGCTCCTGCGTCGGGTGGATAATCAGGATGCCTTTCTGGCCATCAATCAGAATTTCGTCGCCCGTGGAAATACGCGTACTCACATCGTGCAGGCCGACAACCGCGGGAATGCCCATCGCGCGCGCCATAATGGCCGTGTGTGAAGAAGGACTGCCCAGGTCCGTGGCAATACCGAGCACTTTTTCCTTGGAGAACGTAGCGGTTTCCGAAGGCGGTATATCGTTGGCAATGACAATGCAGGGCTCTTTTAATTCAGCCAGCAAACTGAAGTGCTGTCCCGTCAGATTACGCAGGATGCGGCGTGCCACGTCACGCACATCAACGGCGCGTTCGCGCAGGTAATCGTCCTCCACCTTGGACAGCGCATCCGCGTAACGCTCCGAGACGATGGTCAGCACGAATTCTACGTTTTTCAGGTGCGTACTCAACCCGCGGAGCACTTCTTCCACAAACGAACGGTCATCGACCACGAGCAGGTGCGCGTCAAAAATACTGGCGCTCTCATGACCCAGCGCGTCGGACACTTCTTCCTGAATGGCATGCAACTGGTGGCGGGTGGCGATTAGAGCCTCTTCAAACCTAGCGATCTCGCGCGGTATCTCGTCTTCGCTGATGACCCGCTCGACAATGCGATCATCTTCGGACGTCATCAAAAACGCACGTCCGAACATTACGCTTGTCGATACGCCGATCCCTTGAAGAATAACATTCTTGCTGGCCGCTGATTCTATCATTGCCTACTTTTATTGTTCATAGAAATTATTGTCAAACAATTCTTGAAAAGCATCCAAAGCTTCCACTGCATCGACGCCAATAGCTGTGATAATCAACTTGGCGCCCTGGTGCCCCTCAATGGTCAAGATCCCCATAATACTTTTACCTGACACCTGAATACCATCTTTTTCTACAAGTATTTCACTTTCGAATTGATTGGCTGTTTTAACAAACAGGGCAGCCGGTCGCGCGTGCATACCGTATTGGTTCAACACTTTGAAAATCCGTTGTTGTTTGTTAGCGTCCAGGTTGTTATCAGCAAAATCAGTCAATTGAGCCGCGCCTCCTGTTCAGGCTGGCAATGATCTTTTCATCCAGCTCCTTGGCTGCGTCGTGGCCCAGGTATTTCAGGCGCTGGTTGAGCGCGGCCAATTCCACGATCTGCGCCGTGTTCCGTCCGGGCAGCACAGGTATGTTGATCTGGGGGATCGTAATGCCGAAGATCGTCCTCTGGGTGCTGTCTTCGGAATAATTCTGCTCGTTTTCACGCAGATGGTAGAGGTTGATGATCAGATCCAACTGTTTCTCGGCCCGTACCGAGGCTATGCCGTAAAGGCTGGGCACGTGAATGATACCGATGCCGCGCACTTCCATGTGAAACTGTGTGACTTCCACGGCTTTGCCGATTACAGCCCCCCAACTGGCGCACCGCAGCAGCGTGATGTCGTCGGAAACCAGGCTGTACCCGGCCCGGATCAGGCTCAGAGCGGTATCGCTTTTGCCCACGGCCGGTTGCCCTTCCAGCAGCACGCCGATACCCATAATGTCAACCATGGTGCCCTGCACCTTCATTTCCGGCGCGGTCAGTTTGTCGATCAAAATCGTAGCCAAGTGGATGAACTCCCAGGTTATCATGGGCGTACGCAGAATCGGCACCTTGTTCTCGTCAGCCAGTTGCAGCAACTCGTCCATCACCTCGCGACCGCGAGCCAGAATCAGGCAGGGCACGTTGTGCTTGAAGAAATGCTGCAACCGCACCTGGCGCTCCTGGGGAGCGAGGCTGTTCAGGTAAGCATACTCCGCCAGCCCCAACACCTGCAGACGCAAATGGGGAAAGTGCTGCTGGAAACCTGCCAGCGCCAGACCGGGCCGGTTCATCGACGCTTCCTGGATCACGCAATCCAGGTAAGACTCGCCGCTGATCAGTTCCAAATCGAGCAGCTCTTTGCCCTCATCGTAAAAATTTTTCAGCTTCAAAATTTCTTTATTTTCCACAGTAATCTCCGAAATGGAAAAAAATCATGATCTTGGATGAAATGTCAAGATTATGATGAAAAAAATATTAGTATGTGTGAAAATGGCACAGGTATAGCAGACCATTTTCCCACAGTCTTTCAAGGAGCAATGAAGGGCGGGATGGATCCCGCCCACACTTCTCATATACTATGAACTGGTGGCGTTATTTACGCTCTGGGCCAAGTCAACCAAGGCAATAGGCGTGGTGTGCTTGTGATCCTGACGCTTATCTTTCAGTTTACGCATCTGGCGTTCAGCTTTTTCGACCGCGGTATCGATGGAAATATACATATCGTCTGATTCAGCCTTGGCATCGACGCGGATGTGATTCTTGGCCTGGATCACGATTTCCGCCTCGTGCCTGTATTTTTCCAGGTTGAGTATAACGTGTACACTTTCTATACGGTGAAAATCTTGTAAGGCGTCAGCGATCCTATCGTAGGTATAATCCCTGATAGCGTCCGTAATCTCAACATGCCGTCCCGTTACGCTTATTTGCATTTTGCGCCTCCGTATAGTTAGGGTTACATACTAAACCGCGGGCCGAGATACAGCTCACGGCTTACCTCATCGTTAATCAGGAAGCTGCTGCTTCCTTCTCTCAAAACTCGCCCGCCGCAGATCAGGTAGGCCCGATCCACCACTTCCAGGGTTTCGCGCACGCTGTGGTCCGTTATCAGAATGCCCAAATCCCGCTCTTTCAAGCTGATAATTATCTGTTGTACATCATAGACCGCCAACGGATCCACACCGCTGAACGGTTCGTCCAATAAAATCAGGGTTGGATCCGTAACCAGCGCGCGCGTGATTTCCAACCGCCGGCGTTCGCCGCCGCTGAGCGTGTAGGCGCGCTGTTTGGCCACCTTGCTGATCTTGAGTTCTTCCAGCAATTCTTCCAGCTTCTGGATGCGCTGCCGGCGATTGAGCGGCAAGGTTTCCAGAATCGCCATGACATTCTCTTCCACGGTCAACCGCCGAAAAATGGACGGGTCCTGGGCCAAGTAGCCCATACCCATGCGCGCCCGGCGATACATGGGCAGGTGCGTGGCGTCACGGCCCATAAAAAAAATGTGACCTTCGGTCGGTTGCACCAGGCCCACAATCATGTAAAAGCAGGTGGTCTTACCCGCGCCATTGGGTCCCAACAAGCCCACGATTTCGCCGCGCTTGACGTTCAGGTTAACTTTGTTGACCACGCGCTGATGGTGGTATTCCTTGACCAGATCCTCGGTCATGACCAGCAAGCGTGCGTCCTCGCGTTGGACAACTTCTTTGGGTTCAGTTTGTTCCGCGATTTCCTGATGTTTGGTCTGGAGTTGGGAATCGGTCATGTCAAGCCTAGGGCATCGTGCCTTGCAGTTGTTCGCGATGGCCGCCTTGTCCGGGATAAATGATCAATCGCGCACCATCGTAACATTCCATGCGGCTTTCGTCGCGCCAGAAAATAATGCGTCCGCCTTCAAGCACATCTTTTCCCTGCCGAACCCACGGACGTTCCGTCATTTCGATTTTGCCCGTGGCAACGTCGTACGTAGCTTTTCCCGCTTTCGCGGTTTTGTTGTCTTGTGTAATAGTCACATTGCCTTCGGCTTTAATATGTTTTATTTTTTGCGCTTTGTCAAACATTGCCGTCAATTTATCGGTCGAAAGTTTCATATTCGGATCCGTGACCACCACGTTGCCGTCAAATAATGCATAAGCTTTTGCGCTGTCGTAGACCAGTTTATCGCTGGTGATCACCGTGATGTTTTCGCCCGCGGTCTGCCCAGCCCTGGACAGCGGGAGCATCGTCGCACACAGACAGGCACAGGCCACCAAGCATGAAGTCGTTTTCACAATCTATTCTCCTTTGGTTGCGCCCAGATCGGATTCGGCGTTCTTGATCACAACCTTGGCGTTCTTCTTGATCTCAAAACTCTTGCTTTTCGCCTGCCAGTCAAATCCCTCGCCGGTGATCACGATGTTTTTGTGTGCAATACGAATACCCGACTCGGATGTGGCCACCTTTTTCTCTTTGTCGAAATAGCAGAAAGGCGCCGTGACCATCATTTCAGGCTGCTCATTGCCGTCAAAAGTCTCAATCTTCATTTGCGTGATTTCAATCACTGATCCGCGCTTGGGAATACGGACGCTATCGCCGTAGACAATGGAAACGATACGACCGGATTCATCGCGATCCTTGAATTTGAAACCGATCATCTTTTTCGTGCCCTGCGGCGATTGGGCCATAAGGCAAAAAGCAAAGCCGCTGATCATGATCAGCGCGCAAACTCGTTGGGTCATCACAAATTCTCCCGTCATTGAAGTATAGTTTAATGGGTTCCCGGCAAAATTGCAATACCAGATCCTGATATTTTAGGTTCATAGTTTGTGTTTGCGCAAATCGCGCATAGTGCCTTTGAACTCGCCGCGCCTGACCTCGACATCCTTTTGCTGCAGGAAAAAGACGATCTCCTCGCCGATCACCACGCCTTGCAGGCTTTTCACCCGCGGGTTCTCTTTGAGCACAACCTTGCCGGTCGCGATCTCATAGGTCGCCAACCCGGCCCAAGCCATACGTCCCAGTTGCGAGATGACCACATTCCCTTTAGCCGTGATAAAGGTGACGGTGCCATCCTCATCCAGTGTGGCTTCCAGCAAATCGCTGGTGATCTTTATGTTCGGATCCGTCACAACGACATGACCCGCAAAGTGAACCAGCAACGGGTCGTACCGTGCGCGGTCAGCGGTGATCACGGTCGCGTCCTTGATCGTCACGGCAGTTGCCTGAGACAACGCCAGCGCCCATAACAGCCATATTGCACGCTTCATGGCGAACCTTCCTCTGTTCAGGCGGTCTATCACAAATTTTTCCCCCTGACGACCGCGTCAATGGCCGTCAGTTGCCGCCAAATTTCATCCATTTTGGATAACATAACGCAGTTGGCCTTGTCTGACAAGGCCGCGTCCGGTCGCGGATGGGTTTCCATGAAAATCGCATCGCATCCGGTTGCCACGGCTGCTCGCGCCAGGTAGGGCGCCCAACGGCTGTCGCCGCCCGACTGATCACCCGCCGCACTGGGCTGCTGTACGCTGTGGGTCGCATCAAACACCACTGGGTAACCGCTTTCCTGCATGATCAGCAAGCTGCGCATATCCGCCACCAGGTTGCCGTAACCAAAAGAAACCCCACGCTCGGTCAATGCTATGGCCCGGCTGCCCTGGTTCTCCAGCTTGGCGATTACATGATGGATGTCCCAGGGCGCCATGAATTGCGCTTTCTTGACATTGACCGGTTTGCCGCAAGCGCCCAGCGCTTCGACAAGGTCGGTCTGGCGACACAGGAATGCCGGCAACTGCAACATGTCAACCACGTCAGCAGCGAGCGCCACCTCTTCAACAGCATGGACATCCGTGAGGACCGGTATGTTGTATCGCGCCTTGACCTCGGCCAGAATCATCAGGCC
This sequence comes from uncultured Verrucomicrobiota bacterium, assembly GCA_964580325.1. GTDB lineage: Bacteria > Verrucomicrobiota > Kiritimatiellia > CAYTQP01 > CAZOLK01 > CAZOLK01. The sequence goes on from CAZOLK010000084.1 coordinate 13,899, forward strand.
CTTTTCCAGTCCCGGCCCGCGAAACGACTTGTGCGAAGTGCGGTTGGCCTTGTCATAGGATGCCTTGAAAATCAACGGGATGTCCCGCGTGTCAGCCAGTTCGCACAAAGCAGCGGCGATTTCAAAACAGCAATCCCGGCTCTCGATCACGCAAGGCCCCGCTATTAAAGCCAATCGGTGACCGCCGCCAAGCGGAACCGGCCCTACATTTACAGTTTTTTGGTCATTATTCATTATTCATTATTCATTAGTCATTAGTCATTAATCATTAATCATTAATCACTGGGCATCTGGTCCTACGCACTGATCACTGATCACTGCTCCCCTGCCAGCAAGGCCTCCACAACGGCGATGTCCTCTGGATGGTCCACGCCCGGACCCGGATGCCGGGTCGGCAGTACGTGGATACGACCGCCAATATGCAGGGCGCGCAATTGTTCCAAACGTTCGGCCTGCTCCGTGGCGCAGGGCGGCGTGGCCACCAGTTTTTCCAGAAAGCCACGCGTGTACGCATAGATCCCCAGGTGGCGCCAATGCAGGTGTTCAACCGGCAACACGCCTGGCGCCGCATCGCGCACATGCGGGATCACGGACCGGGAAAAGTAGAGAGCCCGTCCGCTTGCACTGAACACGGCCTTGACCACGGATGGGTTGAGCAGATCCTCCTCTTTTTTGATCGCCGTCACCGCGGTGGCCATATCCCAGCCGTTTCCTGCTGCCAGCCTTGCGCCAAGCGCATCGATCAACTCCGGATCGATCAACGGTTCGTCGCCCTGGATGTTGACAATGACGCCTGCATCCGTACCAGTCACAGCCTCAGCCACCCGGTCCGTGCCCGAGGGGTGGTCGGCACGGGTCATAACGCACTCGACATCCAGGGTAGCAACAAAATCCGCAATGCGTTGATCGTCCGTGGCAACCAGGATGCGCCGCAAGGATTCGGCCTGGGCCACGCGTTCGACAACCCATTGTATCAGGGGGCGGCCGCACAACGGCGCCAGAATTTTGCCTGGGAACCGGGTCGAAGCCCAACGCGCCGGAATGACGCCGACGATCATCGTTTGCGCACTCATCCTGCATGCCCCATGAAAGCCAGGATCTCGTCAGGCGTCGTTGAAGCTGCGCCCAGCTTCCCAACCACGATTCCAGCCGCGACATTGGCTAGTTCGGCGGCTTCCTCGTAAGGCGCCCCCGCTGCCAGGGCCAGCAGGCAGACCGCGATCACGGTATCGCCGGCGCCGCTCACATCAAACACCTCGCGCGCCTGGGCTGGCGCCAGCCGCGGTTTGCCGTTGGCTCGGGGAAACAGCAGCATACCCTGGGCGCCAAGGGTAATGATCAGCAATTCCGCGCCCCAGCGCTCCAACAGGATGCGTCCCGCGTCCAGCAGCGGCCGATCCTGGAGCGGGTCGGCATGCTGCACATGATCGATCACGCCGGCGGCCAGAAAAGCCTCGCGTCGGTTGGGCGTGGCTACGGTGATGCCGCGCATGTTCAATTCATGGTTGTCCTTGGGATCGAACCCGGCGGGTATATTGTGTTGGCGCGCCAGGCCGATTACCGTATCGACGACGCGCTGTTGGACGACACCTTTGCCGTAATCCTCGATGATCACGCCGCTGGCCCGCGGCACCAGTTCGGTCAGGCGTTGACACAGCGTTTCAACGATCTCCGGGGTGACGCACGTCTCGTCCTCGCGATCAAAGCGAACCACCTGCTGGCGTGAAGCCATGATGCGCGACTTGACCGTGGTGACCAACTGCTCCAACTCCACGACGCCGTCCAGGGCAATGGAGCGCTGTGCCAGGATGGTTTTCAACTGGCCGGCAGCCACGTCACATCCCAGCAACCCGCAAATCATGGTCTGCGCGCCCAGGGCGCGCACATTCCAGGCCACATTGCTGGCGCCGCCTGGCAGGTAACGCTCTTCACGCACGCGTACCACCGGCACGGGCGCTTCTGGAGAAATCCGGTCCGCGTCGCCGGTGATATAACAATCCAACATTAAATCGCCGACAATCAGAATGTTCTGTCGGCAAAAACCGTCCATTAAAGCGCGTATTTTTTCATAGGGCATGGCTGATCTTACATGGAAATGCTTGTTTTGTCGTGAATGACAAATAGGATCGCGTGAGGTTGCTTTTCAGTTTTTGGCCACCCAGAAATCCTCGCCCGGTCCCTTGACACGATCCAGGTACAAAAAAACCTTGGCTATGGGCACTTCCACGGCCAACTTGGTGCACAGGCGTCGTTGATCCTGAGAGATCCAGAGCCAAGACTTGCCCTTGCGCACGGTGAGCCCGTCAAAAGCGGCTTCCGGTTCCAGCTTCAGGCTTTCGATCTCGCCGTAGTGCTCGATGGAGACCTTCTCGATCTGCCTGATTTTGATCTGCAGATCGTACATTTTCTCGTCAGCCATAACGCGGAACGCTTCCTCACGTCCCGGCTCAAGTTTACGCTTGCGCATATAATACATGAAACAAATGATATCGCGCGTATCGTCATCGATCTCGAAGGTCTTTTCTGTTTCGTTTTTAATGGATTTCCAAACTGCCTTTTTCTGCTCGAAATCGAAAGTGGTCACCTCGTGGCATCGGTACTTGCCCTCTTTCAATTTCTTTGTGAATTGGATCGGCAGAAAGGTTTCCGGATCCACGATACTTTCGAGAAAATCATCAACAGGATAGATTTTTGACAGGAAATCGTTGCTGCGCGTGCGAAAACGGATCGCGATTTGCTTTTTGCCGTTGTTCTCGATCCACTTGGTGGAGATGTACGACTTGCCGACCGGTATGTAGCCCCAGTAAATTTTGTAAACCAATTCTTCGCCGACATTAAACCACAATTTGTCATCGAACGCAGCCACTTCTTTCCGAGGCTTCGACAAAGTTTTTTCCTGCGCTAGAATGTGTGTCGCCAGCATTGTCATCATTAAAAGGATGATGTACTTCATGTTTCTCCCTCACTCTGAATTACTAAATAGTCAAAGTAACGCTTTATACTAAGCAATCGAGCTTTGTAAAGCCAAATCCCAAAAAAACCAACCACGTACCCTTTTACTTGTCAAGGGTAAGTTGATCCTGTAGGTTGGCGCTATGCATAGGCGGGATTGTTTTGATGCGTTATGGAGTGCCGTGGCGGTGATGGCCGATGCCGCGGCTGTATATGCCGGGTTCATGCTGGCGGTCTGGATGCGCTTTGACAGCGGCTGGATCCCTTTGTTGCATGAACAGCCGGCCAGCCGGGGCATCTACTATATCGGCGCAGCCGTGGGCACATTGCTGTACCTGGTGGTATTCAAAGCGCTGGGGCTCTATAACCGGCCTCAGTCCGGCGTATTTACCGAAAAAATCCCACGCCTGGTCCGCGCCTCTATTCTGGGCATTCTGCTGGTGTTTGCCATGGCCTTTATCTTCCGCCGCGAACCGCCCTATTCGCGGGTAGCCACGGTGCTTTCGCTGTTTACCGTGTTTTTCCTGCTGCTGATCGAGCGCTGGATGCTCTTTTTCATGGAAATTTATACGGCGTGCCGCGAAACCAGCGTCAAGCGCGTCCTCGTCATAGGCGTCAACGCCATTGCCGCCAAGCTGCGCCGCGCGCTGGAAAACGAACCGCGCTTCCGAACCACGGTCACCGGGTTTCTGCGTATCGGCGACGAGGAGCGGCACGCGGAAATTCCACAACTCATGGTCAAGGGCAATGTCGAGCAGCTTGGTTCGTTCCTGGAACTGGGGCTGGACGAGGTTATTGTCACGGACAGCTCGCTGAGCCACGAGAAGATGGTCGCCATCATTCTCCAGTGTGAACGGGCCATGGTTTTTTTCAAAATGGTGCCCGACATCTTTCGCATGTTGACCAGCGTAGATATCCTGACCATTGACGGCATCCCGGTACTGGGCATTCGCAAGTGGCCACTGGATTTTTTCGGGAACCAGATCACGAAAAAGATCGAGGACGTGACCGGCGCGCTGATCGGGCTGTTTCTGTCCGCGCCCATCATGCTGGTGGCGGCCTGGTATATCAAGCGCAGTTCGCCTGGCCCTGTGTTCTACAAACAGGAGCGCTGCGGCGAAGGCGGACGGCGCTTTCATCTCTATAAGCTGCGCACGATGCTAAATGACGCCGAGATGCAGACCGGCCCGGTCTGGGCCGCACCCAACGATGCGCGCCGCACGCCCATCGGCATTATCCTGCGCCAGCATAACCTGGACGAACTGCCCCAATTCTGGAATGTGCTCAAAGGGGATATGAGCTTGGTCGGACCAAGACCGGAACGTCCCTATTTCGTCGAGCAGTTCAAGGGCGATATCGAGCGCTACATGTGGCGGCACGTATCCAAACCGGGCATGACCGGCTGGGCCCAAGTCAATGGGCTGCGCGGCAACAGCAGCATCCACGACCGCATCACCTACGACCTGTACTACCTGGAAAACTGGTCGCTGGCCTTTGACTTCAAGATCCTGGCCAAGACCTTCACGTCCATCGAGAACGCGTATTAGATATTCGTCTTGATCTTTGTGCGTTGCGCATGGCATGGTTTGCATTCTGTTACAAGGGTATGTTTTTTTTGTTCCTTAATATTTCGAGTTGCAACGAAGTTGGATGGGATAGATGGCCCTCAAAATGGCATGTATGTTATTTTTCTGTGGCAATAAGTAAAAGTTCATGGTCGAAAGGTCGCTGACATGGAAGATACCGCTGCGGATGGATTGGAACCGATCGCAATAGTTGGCATGGCTTGTCGTTTCCCGGGAGCGCCTGCGCTCGGGTCCTTCTGGCAAAACCTGTGCGACGGCGTGGAATCCATTGCTGCACTCGATGAGCAGGAGCTACGCGCTGCCGGCGTTCACGAGGAGCATTTGCGCAATCCACATTATGTCAAAGCCCGTGCCGTGCTGGAGCATGCCGAGTATTTCGATCCCGAGTTTTTCGGCATGACCCCGCGCGAAGCCGAATTGACCGATCCGCAGCATCGCCAGTTCCTGGCCTGCGCCTGGGAAGCGATCGAGGATGCCGGCTATGCTGTCGAAGAGCAATCCGGTCCGGTCGGCCTCTTTGCCGGCGTCGGTTTAAATTACTACCTGCTGCATCACCTTGCCGCCGATCCGGACCTGTTGCGGCGCGAGAGCGGGTTCCAGTTGCTCATCGGCAATGACAAGGATTTCGCGCCCACCCGCGTCGCTTATAAACTGAACCTGAACGGCCCGGCGATCTGTGTCAATACCGCCTGCTCTTCCTCACTGGTCGCGCTGCACCTGGCCTGCCAGAGCCTGTGGAATGTCGAAACCGATATGGCCCTGGCCGGCGGCGTCACCGTGATCTGGCCCTATGACCAGGGCTATATCCACCAAGCGGGCGGCATCACTTCGCCCGACGGCCATTGCCGCGCGTTCGATGCGCGCGCCAAAGGCACCATCGGC
>CAZOLK010000085.1:0-19243 GCA_964580325.1 uncultured Verrucomicrobiota bacterium
GAGCATGATGGCGCCGGCCAGACCGGCAAATCCACCGACCGCATGCACGACCAACGATCCGGCAAAATCGTAGAAACCAAGCTGGTGCAACCAACCTTCGCCCCATTTCCAGAAACCGCTGATGGGATAGACCAGGCCCGTAATCACGGCGCTGTAGATCAGGTAGGCGCCGAATTTCAGCCGGCCGGCAACGCAACCGGATACAATGGTGGCTGCCGTAGCCGCGAACGCGACCTGGAACAGGAAGTCGACCTGGGGATGCAATACCCCTGGCCCGGCAGCATCCGTGAATTCACTGATGCCCATGCCGCCCCAGGCGAACCAGCCGCCCAGCATGGAGTCGCCGTACATGATGCCGTAACCGACCAGGAAATAAAGCAACACGCCGACGCACAGATCCATCACGTTTTTGAACAGGATGTTGACCGCGTTCTTGGCCGCATTAAAGCCTGCCTCCACCATGGCGAAGCCGGGCTGCATGAAGATGACCAGCACTGCGCAGATGAACAGGAACGTGTTATCCACGCTGTACGCGTTGATTTCCGCGGCGCTGGGCGGCGGCACCAGCGCTTCGGCTGCCTCGGCCGGCGCTTCAGCGTCGGCAGCGGGCGCTTCAACAACCAGCGCTTCGCTTTCCACCGCTTCCTGGGCTGTTGCCGGAGCGGCTATGAACGGAAGCCAGCCCGTCAGCAGCGCGACTATTAATAATGTGATCCATTTGTGTCTCATGGTGCTATCCCTTTCTCGTTGGGGGTTTAAAAAGCGTAAGCGATGCTGATCACGCCATAGAATTCCGTATCGTAAGCGCCGCCCTCATCCACGTCGACCAGCACCTTGTCGTCGAGTTGGCCCACGTAATAAGCCGAGGCGCCGATTGAGGTCTTTTCGTCCAGGGCGTAACTCAAGCTCAGCCCCGCGGTAAGGTGCGAAAAACCGCTCTCCGCGCCATCGTCGTCAGGCGACAGGTAACCGGCCACGGCCGATACGTCAAGCGACAGGTTTTCAGCCAGGTCTTTTGAAGCTTCCAGGCCGGCCTCGATATACAGGTCCTTGCCGATTCCGCCATCCAAACCGTAGTAAACACCGATCGATGGCGTCAGCGGCACGCCTTCGGCCACGGTGAATTCCTTACTCAAGCTCAAACTCACCTCACGGTCCGCGTCGGCGCTGCCGTGCGGATAGGTGTATTCGGTATAACCCAGCGAAACGCCGACCACTTCAATGGGCAGGTCATACGACGCATACAAGTCAATTTCCGAAAACTGCCCACCCTCCACGGCATCGTTATAATCGCCGATGTCGTGGTTGGCCCAGACGCCCAGGGTCATCGCTCCGGACGCTTCGATATAGGGCTGCAGCACCATGCCGTCATTGAACGTGACGCCGCGAAACACATAGGCTGAAGCAAAGTCCACTCCAACACTAACATCCGCGGCGGACACGGCCATGGTCAGGGCCGCCAGGATCAGGGCTATCGCACAGATCGTTTTGCTCATCTCTTGTCTCATCTCGTATTCCTTTCGTTATGTCTTTATTTGTGGCGCTCAGTGCCGTTTGGTCCGAGTACCTTTTCATGGTCAGATGCAAAAGCAGGGATTGTGCCAATTTGATGAGAAATGCCGCAATTTGCCACAACATGTTGCTAATCAAAATGATATATGATAAACAAAAAAGTTAAGTATATTCACATTATATACAAAATTGTTTAATTTTATATTATAATATACAATATTGTATTATATTAGATGAAAAAGACTAAGCCGGCAAAATGCAGGACGAAAAACTTAGCTTCGGGGAAAGGCAGGGACCAAATTCTGAGGAGTGGAGACCCACTTTTCAGAAGTTTTAATTTATTTGAAGGTGAACCAGCGTTTGCATAACTGGTAAGTTTCACACAAGCCGGATCGTAAGTTCAAGCAGGCCAAGCCAACGAACCGGCTGAAGCCGGTATAACAAACGCTTATGTCCAATTCGTGAGGGAATGCATAGCCGCTGCCCCCCGGAAACCTTTGCAAGTGCGCGACGGATCAAGGCCAGGGTTTTGCCGGCCGCTTCGATTTCCCGGTCGTTGCGTAGATAACTTTCCACGCCCCAGCCCCGGTCATCCGCTTTCGAGCAAGAGACCCCATGGGTATGCACAAATCGACACTGGGTTCGTTGCCGGGCCGGGTCGAACGAAAATGTTTTGATGTGCGTAGCCTGCGCGTAGTGCATACAGCTTTGCCAGGCCATCGATCCCGGTCATGAAGCGCACGATGTTCTCGGGTACATGACACACGCCCCCAGTGGTTTTCGACAAATACGCGAATGCCGATGCTGCGTCCATAGTCGATCAGGGCCTGGTGGCTGTCTTTGATCAGCGGAATCGATCCGGAGCCGGTTGATGGTGGAGGTCTGCAAGAACCTGAACCACAAGATGGCTGTCCAGGTCCTGCTGCTCGATCCGAACGTGAACGCCGTGCTCTCCATTGCCGACACGCACAGCATGTTCGATGAAATGTGGGAGTCGGAAGGCTGTCTGCTCGACGCATACAACAACAAGCGCACGAGCTTCGCCACCGCCGTATAAACGAGATAATGAAGAAAGGCCAAAACATCCATTCAACGGTGTCATCGGTGGTTGAAATATCCGCCGCCGCCTGCTTCCGTGGTTTTGATATACCAGCATCGAGCATCCAGCATTGACTTTCTTTTTTTTCCCGCTTGACGATTTGCTACATGATAATGCAATATCTCAATTTTAATTGTGTTTTAAGGATGTTTTGGCACGATTAGAGTGAGGCACAGAGATCATTTATGGCAAAAATTTTTTACAGTTTGGCGGGTGAGGGTCGCGGTCATGCCACGCGGGTGATGACCATGGTGGAACTGTTGCGCGATGAGCATGAAATCGTGTTGTTTGCACCTGGCGACTCGTATACATTCCTGGAACCAGCCTATCGCAATACCGATGTGCGCATACACGAGATTCCGGGATTGCGCTTTCACTATTCACCGGACCGGCGCCTGGATTATCTCCAGACCGGGCACAATACCGGCAAATACGTGGATGGGCTGCCCAAATTGCTCAAGGAACTGGATCGTCATTTTCAGCGCAAACAGCCGGACCTGGCCATTACCGATTTTGAACCGGCGCTGCCCAGGGCAGCCAAGCGCTGTGGCGTGCCGTTCATCAGTCTCAACCATCAGCATTTCCTGGTGGTCAGCGATCTGACCAGCCTGCCGCTTTCGCTGCAATTGCACGCCAGCTACATGAGCATCATGGTCGAGGGCTTTTATTGCGGTCAGGAAGAGACCATTGTCTCCTCGTTTTACTTCCCGCCGCTGAATTGGCGCTACAAAAACGCCGTACAGGTGGGCGTGATGATGCGCAAGGAGATCCTTGAAGCGTGTCCCCACCACGGTGATTACCTGCTGGTCTACCTGCGCAAGTTCTGTGAAGAGAATATTCTGGACACCTTGAGAAAAGCAGGGCAGCCCGTGAAAATTTACGGTCTGGGCGCTCAACCCGCGGATGGCAACCTGACTTTTCACCCGGTCGACAAGGTGCGCTTCCTGGACGACTTGGCCGGCTCCCAGGCATTGATCAGTACAGCCGGCAATCAACTGGTGGGCGAAGCGCTTTACCTGGGCAAACCCGTATTGGCCATGCCGGAGCTGAATAATTACGAGCAGTATATCAACGCGCATTTCTTGAAGCAGAGCGGCGCCGGCGACTGGGTTGAAATGGACGCCTTTTCCCAAGAGCACCTCAAGTATTTCCTGCACCGGCTGGATACCTATCGTGCCAGCATTGACCGCGAGCGTCTGAACGGCAACACACTGGCGCTAAAAACCATACAGCGTCATCTGGTCAACCGGAGCCGGCGGCGCCCGTCCATGGCGCGATCCATGGCCGCTGACCTGGCGTCTGTATGAGACCACTGGGACTTCTACCTTGTATATGGCGCAACCGGCGGTACATTGCCGGTCTGCCGCGTTTTCTCACCTATACCGTGACATTCCAATGCAACGCGCGGTGTATCATGTGCGATTCGTGGAAAAAAAAGGCGCACGACGAACTCACACCAGCGCAACTGGACCGGATCCTGCCTGGTTTGCCCAACATGGACGCCGTGCGTCTGACCGGCGGTGAACCCTTCTTTCGTAAGGATTTCCCGGATATTGCCGAGACGATTCGTGCGCACCTACGCCCTTTGTTGCTGCATATTACGTCCAATGGATTGCTGACCGACCGCATTGTCCGGTTCTGCGAGCAGCGCAACCGGCGTACACCGCTGTTTCTGCTGCTTTCGATCGATGGCGTACAGGATTACCACAACCGCATTCGCGGCCTGGAAACCGCCTGGGACAAAGTCATGGCCACGGCCAGGGCCCTGGCGCCGCGCCAGCGGGAGTTGAAGCTGACCTTGGCAGCCAATCAGACCATTGTTGACGCCGAAGGGTTTCGCCAATACCGTTTGCTTCGCGACGCTCTGGCGCCCCTTGGCATCAAGCACCTCGCCGTCATGGCCTATGACGTCAGCGCCACCTATCATACCGACGACGAAGTGGTGGCCAGACCAGCCAGCGCAAGTGAATTCAAGACCTTCGGCACATTCAGCAACCAGGAGTTGAGCGCCTGGCTGGAAGATGCGCGCAACGATTTGCGCCACGGCTCATGGACCGACAGACTGATCAAAGAATACTATTTTGCCGGCGTCGGCAACAGGTTGCTGCACGGACTGGGTGTGCCACACCCGATTTGCGTGGCCATGAATGCGCACATGCGCCTGTTCCCCAACGGAGACATACCCACCTGTCAGTTCAACACCGTAAAAGCAGGCAATATTAAAGAGCAACCCTTTGAACGGCTCTGGTTCGGCGAACGCGCGGCACGGCAGCGGGAATGGGTCCGCCAATGTCCGGGCTGCTGGGCGGAGTGCGAGGTATTGCCCAATGCGCTGTATTCCGGCGACCTGATCTGTTCCGTTTTTCAGCGCCCTGCTTTGCAGCCAACCACTGATGAACGCTGAAGGACACCGATCATGAGCCCTTGTGTTCTTTTTTCATCGTACGTCCCACATATCCCTAGGCGTTCATCCGTGTCATCGGTGGTTTTATTTATAGTTTTGGGTTATGGGCGTAGCCTGTTTTGGGACAAGGATCTTACTTGCAAAGTAGCGGAAAAATGGTACTTTTTTTGTAAGATATTCAAAATGCGGCTGGTTGAATGGTGATCCGTGATTTCTGATTCCGGATTCACCTTGTGTGAAGTTTTGTTATAGTCAATTTTGAGCACTAGAAATCTTTTACAAGCAACGATTTTGATGTATACTGGGTGCAGCAGCAGGCAAGATGAGAACGATCAAATTTAATTGTCCTCAATGTGGCGGGAAAATAGCCGCTGATGAAGACTTGGCGGGGGGGATTGCCCAGTGTCCCCACTGTGATAATACGGTTGTCATCCCCGAGTCGGTCGTCAGTCCGGGGACCAATATCGCTGGGTTCAAGCTGGTTCATCGTCTCGGTGTCGGCGGCATGGGCGAGGTCTGGCTGGCAAACCAGATTACGCTGGACCGCAAAGTCGCGCTGAAACTGCTCGCACCTGAATTTACCGAAAACGAGCAATTTATCAATCGCTTCCTGCAGGAAGCCAAAATGTCCGGCAAACTGACCCATCCCAACATCGTCGCCACATTCGATGCGGGCGTGGATTACGGCATGTATTACCTTGCCATGTCTTATATTGAAGGGGAAGAACTGGATCGCCGCCTGAAACGCCTGGGCGTCATGCCGGAAAAAGAGGCGCTGCGCATAGTCCGATGCGTGGCCGATGCCCTGCTTTACGCCTGGAACAAGTTCAAGCTGCTGCATCGCGACATCAAGCCTTCCAACATCATGCTCGATCGCGACGACAAACCGTTGCTCATGGATATGGGCATATCCAAAACTCTGGGTCCCGAACGCGATGTCACCCTGACCATGGAAGGTCAATTTGTCGGCACGCCCCATTATATCAGCCCTGAACAGGCCCAGGCTGACCCGGATGTCGATTTTCGCACGGATATCTACGCCCTGGGCGCCACGCTCTATCATCTGTCAACCGGCGACGTACCCTACGATGCTGACGCAGCCGTGGCGATTCTGACCAAACACATCACCGAGCCGTTTCCGCCACCCCAGGAGCGCAACCCGAATTTGTCCAACCAATGCTCGGCCTTGCTCGAAATCATGATGGCCAAGAAGAAGCATTACCGCCAGAAGAGCTGGGAAAACATGATTCGCGACATTCACCTGGTCATGGACAACAAGTTTCCCATGACCCCCTTGCCTCCGGGTCAGCGCAAGGTCATCAAGGTGGCCCGGGCTTCACCGCCGGTTCGGCATCACAACCAGAAAACCCCGAAACCCTCCTGGTACAATTCCGATTATATCAGTCCAGTCAAACTGATGACGGCCCTGGTCGTGCTTTTTCTGCTTTTGTTTGTATTGGGCCTGATCATTTTTGACATGGTCAAGGAATCACGTAAAAAATTGCCAAATAAAATGGCCTTCAACGTTGCGGAGTACCCCTTGTTGCCGAAAAATGGCGAATCCACTTCAGTCAAGCCGCCAAAGATTGCCAACGGCAACAGAGAAGACGAAAGCCTGAATGAGAAACAAGCCCAAGACATGTTGGATTACGCTGTCACGGAAGCCAGCAAGCTTTTGAAAACCGATAAACAATTCGACGACGCCATAAATCGCTTCCGCAAAATCATCGAGCGCTGGCCTGGAACACGTTATGAACTGATGTCAGAGGATGAAATTGTCAAGTTGAATGATCGCAAAGCGGCTGATCAGGTCTTGCGCAAGTTGGATTCGCAGGCAAGAAAACTGGTGGAAAAGGGGCAATACCGCGAGGCCGCGAAGATCTACATGCAGTACAAAAAAGCCTATGCGGAAGTTATCAGGGAAGAATGTCATATCAAGGCGCGCACATTACTCTCCCGAGCCATGGAGCAAGATCAGGACCAAAAAGCCCAGGAAGACACGAATCAGGCCAGGATGGATAAAGCCAAGCGCTTAAGTGACCACATGCTGCAGGAATTGAGCGTCATGCTGTTACGCGAGCAATACAAGGATGCCTACGCCGTGTATAACGAATCGGAAGCGCGCATCGCTCTCAAGGATTTGGAGCCTGTGCTCAAAGATTTGACATCCATACCAACCATTTTACTCGAAAATTTGCGCTCCAGCATTGGTCAGAGAGAAGAGGTTGAACTCAAGGATGGCATATTTCGCTTGAGAATTCTCGAAGTTCGCGACGACGGAATGGTTATAGCATCGCAGCGCAAGGTGCGTGGCGGTGACATCGGCATGAATTTTCGTGTTAGGGACATGGTTTTTGAAGAAAAGTTGGAATGGCTCGAAGGCATGCACGAAGATGCCGTCAACATTCTGAGAGGTCGGGAAAAATTACGGCACAAAGATTATGCCAAAGCCAAAATGTACTTTCTAAAATGCGGCGTCCTGGCCCAACCCATGGCTCAAGCCATGAAACAAGTCCAGCACGACGATTAAATCACTTGGAGCGTGCGCAAAAATAAGTTCGCCATTTGTGAAATCGCCCAGCCGGCAAGATGCGAATTTGTAGGAATATTGAAATAGACGTCTATGGATATTCGTCTTGCCGTAAACCGAATTTGCGCAGTTGTTCCATCAGCTTGCTTTTTTGGATCGGTTTGACCAGATAAGCTTCGCACTGGGTTTTAAAGGCAGCCATGACATTGATCGCATCGTACAGGGCTGTGGTCATGATGACTTTGGCACCCTTGCCAGGCTGGATGCCGTGTTCGATTTCCAGGCGGCGGATTTCTTTAAGTGTCGCCTGGCCGTCGAGGTTGGGCATCATGATGTCGAGGCAGATCAGATCATAAGGTTGGTTGTCAGCCAGGGCGTCCTGCACGGCTTTAACCGCTTCTCTGCCGTCCACGGCCACGTCGCTTTCACCGTAAGGTCGCAAAATAGCGACCAACAACATTCGGCTGCTGAACTCATCCTCTGCAATCAACATTCTTAATGGCATAACACTCTCCAGATGAACAGGACTGACGCCATATGCATGACACTGAAGCTACTATACGCCTAATCAATTTTTTTTACAAACATTACAGACGTCAATCCTCAGAAGCGCACCGCCAAGGTCGCCATGACCAGGTCGATCCGTTCGTCCAGAATGGCGTCATAGGCTTTTCCGGGCCAGAAGGCGCCGACGGTCAGGGTCAGGTCGGCGCTGGTGCTCCAGGCGTAGGAACAGGTGAGGTCAGCGGCCAGACCCAGTTCCGTATCGTGACCGTTTGGCGCTGTCGCCAGGCCGGGATGCTCCCGGCGCGGCGACCCGACCTCGGTTGCGCGTGCGTTGTCCTGACGATAGTAATAGGTCTGAAGCAGGATGGTCCAGGCATCGTGTTCAAGGCGGCCTCCGGCATTGACGATATGTACGTTGTTCAGCCGCGGGTTCAGGACCGCGCCCTGCACAGCGTCGTCCATGAAGGTTTGGAAATCGCGGCTTTCGCCTGCATCCTGGTCCCCGGATGCCCAGAGCCAGCGGGCGTGCAGCCCTGACGCTTTATTCGGATGAGTCTTATACGCCGCGCTCAGATCAACGATCCAGGCCGAGAACACACTGTTGGAAGCCGTATCGCCAAATTCGTAAGCCAACTCAGAGATCACCGCCAGGCGAGGCGAGATATAGCCTTTGACCCGACCGCCGGCGATAAGGGGCTGCGCTGAATCGTCACGCGGCACGTAACCTCCGTACAGCACGGTATGATCCAGCCATGGTTGCTCATGGTCGTTATGTAGGTGCAACCAGTAAAGGGCGTCGATATCGTTATCCGGCGAAAACGGCGACGGTCGTCCGGCCAGCAGGCTGATGGTGCGCGGGAAAAAATCGAACGTAATGCTTGCGCCATCCAAACTCCAAATCTCCTGGTCGGAAGCGATCAGCAAACCGTCATCGAGATGAACGCGTTGACGTCCCAGAACACAGACAATAGGCAGCATGGCCATGGATTCCAGGGCTATGCCAGCCCGGGCCACATCATGGCGCGTGCGATCAGGCGTTCGCACATCCTCGCGAATGGCGTCGGACTGCAAAGTCAGCATCAGGCGCAGACCGCTTTCGTAAGCTACATTGCCCTTGACGCGCATGCGACCGCGAAAAGCCATTTCGCGGTCAGCGGGATTGTCTGCTGGCCATTGCCACAAGTGCAGAAAGCGCAAGCGAATATCCGCGCCACAGGACACGTCTTCGATGGCGTCATCCGCACCAAGTACGGACAGTCCCGCAAGCCAGACACCCAGCAAAACGGCCAGATTACTACTTCTGGGCCATCTGCTCAAGGGCCCGGATCTTCTGGTCCACGAAACGCAGCATGGTCTTGACATGGTCTACCCAGTAGCTGTCGGGATAGGCGGTCATGAAATCCTCGAAAACGGCCTTGGCTTCCAGCAGTTTTCCCTGCTGCATCATGCAGCGCGCCTTGCCGAACATGGCCCGGGGAGCCTGGTAATGATTGGGCCATTGTTTGAGAAACTCGTCGTACTTCTGCTCCGCTTCCTGAAAACGGCCCGACGATTCGATGCAGGTGATACGGCACAATTCGACTGAACTCGCCATGGGATGCTCAGGGTATTTATCCATGAATTCATCGTATTTGGCCAACGCAATATCGTACTGGCCGGCCTCGAATTTCTGTTGGGCCACTTCGATCAACGCCATGATCGCGGGAACCGTGTTGTCGAAATTCTCGATCAGGTGATTGAACTGAGCCTCGGCCTCGTTCAGATCCTGTTCGCTTTGCGCTTTCATTTTGGCCATCTGCGCGGTGCTCAGAATCTCCCAGGCCCGTTGCTTTTTGTGCGCTTTCGAGCTTTTGTACATGGCCATGCCCACGACGACAATGGTGACCAGCGCCATGCCGATGGCAATCGAAACGCCGTAATCATGGAAGAATTTCATCACTTCCGGCACTTCCAGTTCTTCCAGGTCCTGTTGTGCGGCCTCCTTTTTGGCGGGTGTTTTGCCCGCGGCGCTTTCGTTGCCGGGCACCTCGGCCTCAGGTGTTTCAACCCCGGGCGTTGCAGCTTCCTGCGCTGGCACTGCCTGCGATTCGGAGGTTTGCTGGTCTACATTCTTTTCGTTATCGCTCATCCAAAAAACTCCATCCCGTAAGATCCTGTGCTAGTGTACAGCCCAATTGCGGGCGCAACGTAAAACTTTATACTTTAGGCTGATTCTCGTCAGAGGCAAGTGTTTTTTCATCCAAAAGATCCTCATCGGGCGTATCTCTGAGTTCCGTAAAAGTTTGTGCCAAGCTAAAATGCTTCGGAACTCGGAGATTCGCCCAATCCTCATGCGGGATCAGTTGACGGGCAGCGTGAAGTGGAACATGGCCCAGGCGCCTTCCTCGGAGTGCGCGTCGATGCGGCCGCCGTGGAGTTGGACGATTCGCCAGCAAGTGTATAACCCGACGCCCGTACCCTTCTGCTTCATCAGTTCTGGACTCTTCAGCCTTGAAAATTTGCGGAACAGGCGCGAACGCTGGTCCACGGCAAAACCTGGCCCCTCGTTCCAGACCGAGATCCGGATCCGCGCGTCTTCCACTTGGGCTGCAATCTTGATCGCGCCACCTTCGCGTCCATACTTGCAACCGTTGCCAATCAGGTTGACCACCACGATCTTGAGCAGGTTTGAGTCCGCTTTGATCGGCGGCAGTTCCGTGGAAAAATCGCGCGAAACACGCATGCTTTTAGCCTCGATCTGCGGCATGACAATATCTATCGAGGGTTCTAGCACTTTGTTGACCAGATCCGGCATGTCTTCGAACGCCGGCTCCAGGTCGCCGCCTTCGATGTGGGCCAGGTCCAGGTATTCGCGCACCAGGCCCAGCAGGTATTCGCCCTTGGCGATCATGCGTTCGATCTTGGCTTTCTGCCTGTCCTCCAGGTCGCCCAGGTAACCCTCGGTAAGCAACCGCGCGTCCGTCACCAGCGAAGCCACCGGGCTTTTCAGTTCGTGACTGACAAAACCGAGCATTTCGAAATAAGCTTTGTTGGCCTCTTCGAGTTGCTTGATACGCCAGGCTTTTTCTACGGCCTGGCTGAGCCGCTCGGTAATGGCCTGGTGCAACGCCATCTGGCGCACATCATAAGCATGGGGCCGGCGGCAACTGCGGAATAGCAGCCCCACCACACGGTCATCGATCAGCAGCGGACAGGTCATGCTGGCGCGGACGCCTTCCTTGAGAATGATTTTGGTTGAGCGACTCTCCGGATGCTCGCGCAGGTAGTGCTCCAGATCGTTGATGATCCGCGGCTGGCGCTCGCGCAATACTTGTTCCAGCGAGCTGCCGGCCAGATCTTCGGTGTAGCCGGTTTTCAGCAGCAGCGGTTCGTACTCGGCGCGGGCCCAGCGCGCCGCGACCCGCTGGCCGTTTTCCTCGACGAACGCCAACCCCAAGCGGTCGCAGGGGCAGATGCTTTGCGTTGTTTCATAGAGCAGATTCATCACTTCATCCAAGTCCCGGGCGCCGGCGACCTTGGCGTTGATCTTGTCCAGCGCAGCCTGCTCATCTGGGCTGAACGCGACCTGCTCCGGCTTTCTGGCCGCAAGGTGGAGATAGAGAACATTATCCATGCTATTGACTCCTTATCCTAGCAAAAAGAGCGATGGGGACGGCCCATCGCTCTTCTTTAACAACCGGCGCCGGTTTGGGTTATACGATATACTTGCCGCGCGGCGTATAATGCGTATGCAGCAATTTGTGGCTAAGGTGACTGCATGGACCTTCGGTGAAGAAGTTCTGGTACAGCTCCATCACTGCCGGGTTTTCATGGGATTTACGAATTTCGTAAGCCGCGTCTTCCGCGTAGATGGCCTTGGCGCGCGCAGCGCGGATTTCCGGACTGGTCGGGATCGGCTGACCGCCGCCGCCGAGACAACCGCCCGGGCAAGCCATGAACTCGATGAAGTGGCACTGGCTGAATTTGCCGCCAGCCTTGATGTTTTCCATGACGTGGCGCGCATTGGCCGTACCATGGGCCACGGCCGCTTTCAGGGTGGCGCCCTTGATCCAGTCCCAACTGGGAACCAGGTTCTTCAAGATGTCCGGCACCGGGCCGACATTCTCGATGGGCAGCTCAGCGTACTTGATGCCGTCAAAGCCGCGTACCGGCGTGATATCGGCATGGGCGAAGATATCTTCGACCTTGATCCCCAGCACCAGCTCGATCACGGTGCGCAGGGCCGCTTCCATCACGCCGCCGGTGGCGCCAAAGATGACGCCAGAGCCGGTTGCCGTGCCAAACGGGTCGTCAAATTCCGATTTTCCCATGTCCGGCAGGAAGATTCCAGCTTCGCTGATCATCTGGGCCAATTCGCGCGTGGTCAGGCCGTAGTCGATGTCCTTGAAACCGCTGTCGCACATTTCGGGACGGTTGCACTCGAATTTCTTGGCGGCACAAGGCATCAGCGCGACGGTCACGATATTCTTGGGATCCAGTTTGTACTTCTGAGCGTAATAGGTCTTGATCACGGAGCCGAACATCTGCTGCGGACTCTTGGCCGACGATACGTGGGCCAGGTACTCCGGATAGAAGTGCTCGATGAACTTGACCCAGCCGGGCGAACAACTGGTGAACTGGGGCAGCGCAATGCTCTTGTCTTTTTCGACCAGCGCCTTGTACAGACGCAGGAGCAGCTCCGTGCCTTCTTCGATGATGGTCAGGTCAGCGGTGAAGTTGGTGTCGAACACCTTGTCAAAACCGCACAGGCGCAGAGCCGTGTTCATCTCGAAGGTCAGCGCGTGGCCGGGTTCCAGGCCAAAGCATTCGCCGATGCCGGCGCGCGGGCTAGGTGCGGTCTGGATCACAACGTGCTTGGTCGGGTCGTCGATGGCCGCCCAAACTTCGTCGGTCGGATCGTTGGCGCGCAGCGCACCGGTGGGACAGCGGTTGATGCACTGGCCGCAATTGATGCAGATCACATCGGCTAAAGGTTTGTCGTCAAACGTAGCGATCTTGGTCTGAGCGCCACGACCGATGGCCTCCAGCACGCCCACTTCCTGCAGGTCGATGCAGGTGCGGATGCAACGGCGGCACTGAATGCACTTATTCATGTCGCGCACTACGGAATGGCTCGACTTGTCGACCTCTTCCATGGGTTCTTCGGGATGGCCGAAGCGAAAGAAATCGACGCCGTATTCCTTGGCCAGCGACTGCAGTTCGCAATTGTTGTTGCGGAAGCAGGCATAGCACTCGCCGTAATGCTTGGAGAGCAGCAGGTCGAGGATATGACGCCGGGCCTGACGCACTTTACGCGTATGGGTGTGCACCTTGATCGGTGACGTGATCGGGTAGGCGCAGGAAGCTTGCAACGTGCGCTGACCTTCGACTTCAACGACGCAGATGCGGCACACACCGGCCACGCACAGGTCTTCATGGTAGCACAGGGTCGGGATGCGAATGCCGAGTTTCCTTGCAGCTTCCAGGATCGTGGTGCCCAGAGGCACTTTGATTTCTTTGCCGTCGATTGTCGCGCTGACTGTCGCGCCGATCGCGTCGCGACTGGCCGTAGCCTGAACTTTGTGAGCCTGCTGGCTCACGGGGGCACGGGAGGCTTCCTCCTGCGGGGTGTTGGGGGTATCCGTCATTGTTGTCTCCTTGCTGCGTTTAAAGGGCCACATATTTTTCTCTTCCCATGATTTCATCTTTGAAATGCTTTACAATGGAAAGAAAGGCGTTGGGGCTGGATTGACCTAGACCGCACTTGGAGGCCAACTGCATGGTCTCGCCCAGGTTGCAGAGTTGGCGCAGATAAACCATGGAGCAGCAGCCGTCTTCCAACAGTTCAATACCTTCGAGCAATTTCTCGTTGCCTTCACGGCAAGGCGTGCACTGACCGCAGGATTCTTCGCAGAAGAATTCCATGAAGTTTTTAGCCACATCGAGCATATCGCGTTCCTGGCCGAATACGATGATCGAACCGCCAGTGGACACGTCCTCAAACGCGATGATACGGTTGAACTCGGCGGTCGGCACGCAATGGCCGGACGCGCCGCCGATCTGCACGGCCTTGGCACCCTGGCCACCGACTTCGTCCAGCAATTTGGCCACGGTAATACCCAGCGGGAATTCGTAGACGCCGGGTTTGGCGCAGTCGCCGGAAACACTGAACAGCTTCAAACCAGGCGATTTCTCCGTGCCAAGCCCTTTAAACCAGGCGCCGCCTTTGACCATGATGGTCGCGGCCCAGGCAAACGTTTCTACGTTGTTGGGCACCGAGGGGTGGCCCATGAACCCAGTGTTGACCGGGAACGGCGGACGATTGCGCGGTTCGCCGCGCTGGCCTTCGAGCGACTCGATCAGCGCGGTTTCCTCACCGCAGACATAAGCGCCCGAACCCATGCGGATCTCAATGTCAAAGTTGAAGTCCTGTTTGCCGCAGATATTGGCGCCGAGCATGTTCTGCTCACGGCGCTCGGCCAGGGCTTTTTCCAGTTGCGGGCGCAGATAGATATATTCGCCACGCAGATAGATGATGCCTTTATCCGCGCCGATGGTGTATGCGCAAATGGTCATGCCGTCCAATACCAGACCGATATACTCGTTCAGGATCACGCGATCTTTGAATGTACCGGGTTCTCCTTCGTCCGCGTTGCAGATGACGTATTTCTGGTCCGACTGCGCAGCGGCCGCGATGTTCCATTTCACGCCGGTCGGGAAACCGGCGCCGCCGCGGCCTCTCAGGCCCGAATCACGGATTTCGCCGATCACGTCGGCGCGATTTTTTTCCAGGGCGGCTTTCAAGCCGGCACCCGCTTCTATGGTGGCAAACGTTAAATCAGACATATAGGCTGCTTTCATTAATGGCAAACCTCCTCTTTTTGCATGGCATGAGCGCCGAAAACCTGCCGGCACCCTTCCAGGATTTCATGAACTTTTTCAGGTGTAACCTTGGTGAATATCTGGTCGTTGACCAACAGGGCCGGACCCTGATCGCACATACCCAGGCAATTGGCCCATTCCAGGCTGAACTTGCCGTCCGGCGTGGTCTCGCCAAAGGTGATACCCAGGTCGTTCTCCAACTGGGACGCAACGCGATCCTTGCCCTGCATGTCGCAGGAGATGGTCTGGCACACACGGATCACAAAACGGCCTTTGGGTTTTTCGTCCAGAAAGCTGTAAAAAGAAACCACCCCGTATACTTCGACCGGGTGAATATCCAGCATATCGGCGATGACCTGCATGGAGTATTCGGTGATCTGCCCATATTTACACTGGATAAACTGGAGTACCGGCATCAGCGCGCTGCGCTGCTTGCCGAATTTCTCGATCTGCGCCTGGATATCGGCTTTGATTTTTTCCTGTTCGGTAATGAGCATCAATTCAACCCTCCGCTTTGCTCAGCAGTTCGTTTACTTTTTCAATCATCTTGGCCGGCTCGAGCGGTTTCTCGAGGAATTCATCCACCGGCACCATATCGTTATCCTTACCCACGTTGAGGCCAGTGACTTTACCTAGGCTGGTGAGCATCAGGATGGGTTTCTTGAATCCTTTGCGACGTAACTCCTGCGCCATGGCAATGCCGTCATCCGGCTCCGCCATCATCACGTCCAACACCATCAAGTCCGGCTCCGAAGCTTCGATGGCTTTCATGCCTTCTTCGCGACTGCCGGCTGAAGCGACTTCGTGACCTTCTTTCTCCAATACCATACGACTAGCGTCGACGACATCGGGATCGTCATCCACTATCAAGATCTTCGCCATACTGCATTCTCCTCATATATAAACGCCATGCGCACCAAGCCATGGCAAGTTTTTTGCATTTGCGGCCAGCAGCCGCGGATTTGTTCCTTACTTCGGCGGATCCATGCCGCCTTGCTCGTTTGGGCCAGGCAACGGGACGGCTCCAGACTCGCAATTAAAAACACACAAATCGATTTATTGTGATTTCATTCACAATAAAGGACGCATAGATAATCTATATCCATGAAAATTGACAAGTCATTGGATACACTTTTTTTTGAAAAGAAAACAAGCGCAATGTGCATTTATTTATCCGGCCGACATTCGCAGGCGGAATGCCCATCGGGAAAGGGTCAAGGTAATGTGTCGTAGTGCTTGAAACAGGTGGGGGGAATCAGGCTGGCGGTTGTCATGGTTTCCGGTGAGGCAATGGCACGCAGTATACGGTCTACGGCGACGCGGGCCATGGCCTCAAAATCCTGCATACAGATATGTACACGATCCAGGTGCGTCACGGCGCCGATCCATTGATCGAAAACGCCAGCGCATGGCACGGGTTTATAAGGGCCGCGGCGTTCGAGAAAGCCGAGAACACAGCTCTGAGTGCTGGCCAACAGGCCTGTTTTGCGCTCCAACGGTTGGGGCGTCGGTTCGTCCGAAGCCAGGCTGTAAGGCAAACCGTGTTTTTCGAGCCAGGCCATGGCCGCGGCGCGGCGCGTCTTTTCCACCTGGTTGCCAGTTCCAAACAGGATGTGGAAGGCCTCGCAACCGTCGCGCAGGCAGAGCCGGATCAACTCGTGGACGCATTCGGTATTGTCCGTGGTTACGGTCAGGTGATCCGTGCCAGGAAGATGACGGTCGAGGAAGACCAGAGGATAATGACTGACGATCAGGGGCTGGAGCAGGGAGGTCAGGTGGTCGAATGGGCCAGGCAGGATGATCGCGCCATCGGTGACTCCCTGGGTCAGGCGCGTGATCAAGCGTTCAAAAATGTGATGATCGTTGTGGTGCAGGGTGATCATCAGGTCATAGTCGTGTTCCAGCAGAAAACGGCTGGCATGTACAGCCGGGGCCTGCTCGATATCGATGGTCAGCGAGGGCAGGATAAACCAGAGCGTCCGCGTTTTGCCGGCGACCAGATGGCGTGCGGTCAGGTTGGGCCTATAGCCCATACGCTTGGCCAGCACCAGGATCGTGTCGCGCGTTTCCGGCTTGACCCGCGGATCGCGACGCAACGCACGCGAAACCGTGGATATATCTTTGCCGCAAGCCCGGGCTATGTCCCGTAAGGTCGTCATGCAGCCAGCATAACGGTTGCATGGGACAGGTGCAAGAAATTCTTCAACATCCGATACTCCGACGCAAAACCCTCCCGCTCAACCCTCCGCGGGTTTCAGGAAGCCCTGGCGCAGCAGCAGTTCCATTCTGGCCAACAGCGTCGCCGGATCCTGACCACGGTGTTGGCCCAGTGCCGCGGCGATCTTGCTGAGACGTGTTTGCCCATCGCAATGGGCCAGCATTTCGCAGGTCAGCGGATCCACTTCACAGCGGAACGGGTAGCCCTCGGTCTGGTCAAGAACCGCCTCGTGCACGAACCAGGCGCCATCGCGCACGCGCAGGTTGTTTTTCAAATGGTGCGCGGCAACAAACTTGTATGCCCGGTCCGACCAGAGCGAACGATCCGGCGCATCGCGCATAAGCGTTTCGACTTGGAAAATGCGTTGTATCTGGGCGGACCACGAACTGGGATGCTGTTCATGTTCCATGAGCAGGTCGCTGCGCACCCAGTTGACGCCGCGGCGCTTGTGCAGGATGATCGCGCCGTTGTACAGGTGTTCCACGTCCAGCCCCTGGTAGTAATCCAGCCAGGTTTTGAGCTGTTCCGCTTCCACTTCCGCTTGTCCACCAACGCCTTCGCGCAGCCAGAACCGGGCGTATTGACGCGGTTCGAAACGATCCAGCCCTACGATCCAGGCGTCGCAACCAGCATCGGGCGCGAGCCAGGCGCATGGCCGGGCATCCCAAGTTTGACAAGGCTGCTGAAACCAATGGCAAAGCAGCGTGGCCCAGCCGTTATCGGCCAGCAAAGCCGGGCCTTGACCAACCATCTGGGCGCAGAATGCGTCGCCGTCAAGATGGCCGTCGCGGTAGTCGAAGCTGGTTTCGGGCGAAATCGCGAACGGCGGTTGGGACACGATCAGGTCGAACGCGGCGTCACGCACCGGCTCATACAGGTTGCCCAACCGCAGTTCAACGTTGTCGATGCCGTTCAGGCGCAGAGACAGCGCCGCCATCTGTAAGGCGCGTACACTGATATCGCCGCCAATGACCGACGAAGCATGATGCGCGGCGTGCAAAGCGTGAATGCCGCCCCCGACACCCAGGTCAAACACGCGCTCTCCACGTTGCCGTACCGTAAGTTGACGTAACGTATGCGAGCCGCTGGAATAACCCATGACATGGTCCGACGTCCGCATGCGTCGCGACCATTGGGGCGTGAAATCCTGAAACAGCCAGAAACCGTGGGTCGGCATGAGACAAACCCGTGACATGCACTCACCCGTAAGATTTTCGAGCAAACCGGCATTCAGCAACTGTTGCCTGACGTCGTTGCCCAACGTCGCGTTCACCAGCCCCTGGTCCACGGCCTGCCCCAAGATGAACAAACGCAACAGCACGTTGAACGGTATGTCGTCGCTCAAACCATGCTCGAGCAGGTTCAGATCCAGTCCTGAAGCTGACAGGGCCGGACGCAAAGCCTGGGTCAACTGCTTTTCACGAAACCCGGCCTGCTCCAACACGCATTGCAAGGCCGTAAGATCGCTGACTGCATCCAGGTCAAAAGGGCCGTTCCTCTCACTTGTCCGGCAAATATACATGGTTCAAGATCGCTTTAAAAATATCTGTAAAGTGCGTTTCGCGATGAATCAAAACTGGATGACGACAAATTGCACTAGCCGCTATAACTTTCGCGTTCATGGACGACACTTCTCCATGAGTGTATTTTCGTCCTATTTCACGTGCGCTTGAAAGCAATTGGGATCTGGCGGGTAGAATGGTCGGAGCGCTGTGCCGATCATCACCTTTTTCCCATTTGATCTGCATACCTGTTTTAATATGCAACTCTTTAGCCGATTCCACGGGTATGATAATCTGCCGTTTCCCAGTGACTGTCGATGTCATAACTATTTTTTCTCGCTTTTTTTTACACGAGAATATGCATCCATCACGGCTACTTTGTCAAGTTCTTCGTTTGTATCATGTCGATCAATCGGTTGGCCAGCAACCCCCATTGCACCACGCTGATTCGTTCCGGCCTGATCTGCACGTCCAATGGCCTCACCAGGGAGCGCCTGACGCCACCGGCGCCGTGGTCGTGTCCAACCAGTACGACGATATCACCGGCCGCGTCACCGCGCGATCATGCTTCCAGGACCACGGATTATCAGTACGATTTGCTTGGACAACT
>CAZOLK010000086.1:0-9957 GCA_964580325.1 uncultured Verrucomicrobiota bacterium
GATAAAGCGCGGGCGACCGCCTTTGCTCTCCAGGAATTTCATCACCGGGTTGAACCGTTCGATATGGCCCACCTGCAGCACCAGGTTCCTGCCATGGGCCAGATCAACCAGTTCTTCGGCTTCACGGGTCGTGGCCGTGATCGGCTTTTCCACCAGCAGGTGCACGCCGTGGTTCAGCAGCAGGCCAGCCACTTCGCGATGTCTGTCCGTAGGTACGGCCACGCTGGCTGCATCGATTTCGTACGCCAGGTCTTCCAGGGTTTCAAACGCGCGTGTCTTGTGTTTGGCGGCGATCTGGCGGGCGTGCGACTGATCGACGTCGTACACGCCCACCAGGTCGGCATCCGCCAGCGCGGCATAGATGCGGGCATGGTGCTGCCCCAGGCTGCCGACGCCGATCACACCGGTTTTGACTTTTTTTTGTTGCATTACATCGTTCCTTATTCCACAGCGGTCAGCACCAGCCCGAGGCGGTTGGCGGTGCGGATGATTGCTTCGCGTTCCAATAAAATCGTGCGCCTGGCTTCGAGTGCCAGCACGGCTGCGCGTGCTTTTTTCAAAGTCTTCATGGTGCGCAGGCCGACGACCGGGATATCGAAGCGCATGTCATGGTTTTGTTTGGCCACCTTCACCACCACGCAGCCACGCCCGCCCAGCCGGCTGGCGCGCAGGATGGTGCGGTCTGTACCTTCAAATGCTTCTACGGCCAGGATCGTCCCTGCTTTGACCACCACGGTCTGGCCGATGTCCAGTTCACTCACCGCACGCGCCGCGAGTAACCCGAGTGCGATGTCTTCGCTCTGGCGTTGGTCCGGGGCCGCAGCTGACAATACGCCCGGTTCCGGCATGGCCGACTCCATGAAAAGGTGGGCTGGTTGCAGTTGAATGCCGATGGCGGCAATGGCTTCGCCCACTGCGCCGCAAATAGTCTCTGCGTTGCGTTTCTTTAAATCGCGGATCAGCGCGAACATGGCTTTGTCGGGCCTTGCGTGAAACAGTAGCGTGGGCGTGATCTGGCCCACCATCACCGCGTGGTCCGCGCCTTCGGATCGAAAGCTGCGCAACGCTTCCAGGAAATCAGTCAGCCTGCCCACCTTCACCCAGGTCGCCCGATCAGTGTAACGTGCGATATCAGGATGCGTTTCGCCGTAAAAGGCCAGCGCGAAAATGCGCTGTACGCCTTGGGCACGAGCCGATTCCGCCAGCAGGCGCGGGTAAACGCCTTTGCCGGCAATAATAATTAAGAATGTCGGTGTTCCGTTCGGTTTCATGGTCGGGTATCATTAGCCTGTTTTCTAAAAGATTCAAGTTGAAACTGGCGGCTGTAGCCGTTAAAGGTATACACGCAATCTTTGATGTTAAGATAAATCTTTTTTTCGACCCACATTATTAAGGGATAACGAGATGCCTGCGACCCTTCGCAATGGAAGTAGAGGGGCGAGTGTTCGCCAGCTTCATCACTTGCTGAATTCCCTGTTGAGTCCGAGTTCGCGCCTGACTGTGGATGGTGTTTTTGGACGGCTTACGGATGTCGCGGTGCGCGCCTGTCGCCTGATGGTCGACGGTATAGTTGGCAGCCAGACTTGGGGCACCCTGCAAAACGGCTAGCGCGGCAGCAGTGGATACGGCGCAACGACGCCTCCGTTTGTGATAGGTGGTGGTGTCAGCGGTTCGCGTCATAATCCGCGCATCATCCAATACCATCCATGTTCCCGCACTAGCCTATATGCCCGGCCAAGACCTGGCGGGTAAAACATGCCCTTCCTCCGAACCAAAATCCTGTCCGTAATGCAAGCTCACTGTTCGCCGATCTCGGGCGTAAAGCTACCGGACGGGCGGCCAACTGATGCGGTCGTGGTCACGGGCCACCCAGTTGGGTTCGGGCGGGCCTTTGCGTTTAGCGGCCTGAACCAGGCTCAACCATTCGGGGCTGTCCAGGAAGGCTTGGCGTTCCGTGGGGAAGGGGTGGTCGAAGCTGGCCGTGATGGCGTCGAGTTGGTGGGTCAGGCGTTGGCGCGATTCGTCCAGGCGCGTGTCGAACCAGCGGTTGCAGAGCAGCAGGGGATCGAGTTGGGTGTCGTAAAGCTGATCCTGGTCAAAGTAGCCTGGGAACCAGGCCGCGGTGAAGTTGGCGTGGCTGCGGTTTTGGCCCAAATGGTTGGGGGCCAGTTCGCGTTTACCGGCAGCCAGGTCGTCGAGGATCTCCTGCGGGAAGCGGACGCGCACCAGTTGGTAGCGACCGTCAAAAACGGCCCGGCCATAGCCCATCTCGGTGTAGACCACCTCGCGCACCGTGGCACTGGGGTTTCTCCACAGCGGTTGCAGGTCCACGCCGTCGAACACTTGGGTGTCAGGCAATATGCCGCCGGCCAGTGCGGCGAAAGTAGCGAGCAGGTCCACTTGGGCGACCAGGCTTTTCGTGCTGCTGCCGGCCGGGATGCGGCCCGGCCAGCGCATGATCATTGGTACGCGGTTGCCGCGGCGATAGACCGAGGCCTTGCCCGGTTCGACCCCGTGATCGGCCGTGAAGACCACCAGCGTGTTATCCGCCAGACCGAGTGCGTCGAGACGGTCCAGGATACGGCCGACATGGTGGTCGATCTGCATCAGGCCTTCGGTATGATGCTTCTCGCCGCTGCTCAGATCTTCGGTGCGTTCCCGGACCAGGGCAGGATTGAGACGGTGCTCATCCACAGCTTGGTTGAAACCGCCCGGGGTGTAGCGCGCATCTTTCGTATGCTCCTCGCCATGCCAGGGACCATGGATGCCGGTTGGTGTGGTGAACAGGAAAAAGGGCCTGGTCGTGTCGTGTTTTTCCAGGAAGTTGGCCGCGCCCCAACTGATCCAGGCCATGTTGTGGTGGCGCAGGGCGGGCAGCGGATTGTTCTCGTTATTGCCGCGGATGACTGCGATGGCCTGATCGAAACCCAGTTGACTGGCAATATGTTTACCGAGTGCGGTCTGGTGCTGTTGCAGCCAGGTATCGACCGCGGGGTCGCTGAGCTTCTCGCCGGGTGCTTTGCCGAGTTGCTCCAGGCGGTCCCACCAGGGCTGGCGGGTGGCGACATGGTTTTTGCCTGACATGGAACTGACGTAGCCGGCAGTGCGCAGCACGCGGGGAATGGTGGCTGTCCGGGCGTCGATGTGTGTGTTCCAACTGATGCAACAGGGACGATTGGTCGGGTTGTGTTTCAGGAATTCCACCTCGTTGCAGCGGCTGGGGTAGTGACCGGTGAGTACGGAGTAACGGCTCGGTGTGCAGGCGGCAGCCGCGGCAAAAGCGTTGTCGAAGCGCATGCCCTCACGCGCCAGACGGTCGATATTCGGCGTCGGGTAGCGGCCGTTGTAGCAGCCCAGATATTCGGCGGTCATTTCGTCGGTGAAAATGAGGACTATGTTGGGCAGGGTCTGTTCCTGGGCAAGGACCGGGGCAAAACCAAGGGCAAAGCAGATGAAAATCATCGATCCGACCAGTTTCGTAGCCTTCGATTGCAATGCGTTCATGGGTTATCGCTTTCTGTTGGTGATGAACATATTTTTCAAACAACCGTCAGTACAATAGATGAGCCACGGAAGCAAGGAAAAGTTTGTGAGCGTGGCGAGTGAAAGTAGTTGCGGCGATTGTACGCCGAGTAAAATCTGTCCGACTTGGACATTTGATATTCCATGTTGGACATTGGATATTCCATGTTGGACATTGGATATTGATAGTCTTCCCCTTCCCCTCTTCAATCCTGTGCCAGCACACGAGCAACGACTTGGCTTAGTTCCTCGCGATGGTAGGGTTTATGGATGAAGTCGCACAGCCCTTGATCGAGCATTTCTTTCAGATCCTGTTCAGGGGTGAAGCCGGAGGAGAGGATCATGCGTACGTTGTGATCGCGTTCTTTCATGGCTTTGAAGCAGTCGCGTCCGTTCATCCGGGGCATGATCATATCCATGATGACCAGGTCTATCTCCTCGTGTTGGGCTTCGAACTTTTCCAGACCCTGTTGACCGTCTACGGCGAGAAGTACCTGGTAGCCCAAGTCCTGGAGAATGTTCTGGGCGGTTACACGCATGATCGGTTCGTCGTCGACGACCAGGATGCAACTGGCGCCATGTATTTCGGCCGGCTTGACCGGCAGGCTGACGGGCCGGTCATTGGCGAGCGGCAGCAGGATGTGAAAGCTGGTGCCTTCCTTCAATTGGCTGTATACCGAGATGGCACCCTGGTGCTGCTGGATGGCACCGAAAACAGCGGTCAGACCCAGTCCGGTGCCTTTGCCCGGTCCCTTGGTGGTATAAAAGGGTTCAAATATGCGTGGCAGGTCTTCGGCGGCGATGCCACAGCCCGTATCTGTAACCTCCACTTCCAGGTAAGGCCCTGGCCGGATCGCGAACGGGCTGGCTTCGCAGTAGGGGCGATCCAGTTCCACCATGCGGGTGGCGATTTTCAGCGTGCCGCCCTGAGGCATGGCGTGGGCGGCATTGATGCCGAGGTTGAGCAAGGCATTTTGCAATTGGGATGGATCGCCGACCACGGTGCTGCACGCGGCGGCCAGATTTTCGTTCAATGTAATGCGCCGATCGAGCGTGTTTTGGAGAAAAAATATGGTCGCGTGAATGACATCGTGTACGTCAATGACGGAGGTGAACGCGGGTTGCTTGCGGGAGAATGTAAGAAGCTGTTCGGTCAGACCGGCCGCACGCTGGGCCGAATCCATGATCATATCCAGGAATTCATCCGTATTTTTTTGTGTGGGCAGAATGCGTTTCAGGATTTCAGTCGCGCCCATAATGCCGCCCAGCATGTTGTTGAAGTCATGCGCCACGCCGCCGGCCAACTGACCGATGGCTTCCATCTTCTGGCTATGGCGCAGTTGCTCCTGCATGGCATGTTCTTTGGTGACGTCCCGGAAAACCAGCACCACGCCGCTGGTTCGGCCCTGGTCATTACGGATCGGCGCCCCGGAGTCGGCGATGTGGTATTCCTTACCGTCATGCGCGAGCAGCAGTTTATGGTTGACCGCAGCCGCGGTTTCACCCGTGGCGAGAACGCGTTCGATCGGATTGTCCGCCGGTTCATGCGTCTGGACGTCAAGCACTTGAAATACCTCGTTCAAGGGTTTGTTCCGCGCCTTATCAAAGCACCAGCCAGTCAGTTTTTCCGCCACTGGATTCATGCGCACCACCATGCCATCCGTATCCGTGGCCATGACCGCGTCGCCTATGGAGTTGAGCGTGATCCGCAGGTTCTCCTCGTTCTCCTTCAACCTGGTCATGGCGGCTTGCAGCTTTTCCACGGTATAGCGGAAGGCATTGGCCAGGTCGCCGATTTCGTCATTGCCCCGGATCGTGATGATTTCGGCGGCATGGCTGTCCATGCGCTGCGTCACTTCGCGCACCTGCTGGTCAAGGGCAATGATCGGCTGGGTGATCAATTGGGCGATGCCGTGAAGAATGAGCCAGCCGGCCAAGGCTCCGAATAGCAGGCAGAGGGCCGCGCGATGGGTCAGTTGGCGCATGGCGTCGTCAATTTCCTGGGTGTACAGACTGGAGCAGACGACCCAGTTCCAGGGGTAGAAGAAACAAGCGTATGTGGTCTGCGGTTCATAGACCGAGCGGCTCCATTTGGATAACCAGGTGTAGCGCACAAAAACCGCCCGGCCGCGCTGGGCTTCAATCGCCATTTGCTCAAAGGGCCGCGATCCGTCGGGCGCCTTGACATGAGCCATGCCGATACTCTGCAGTTCGGGTTTGATCGGGTGCATGACCATGCGCGCGGAACCGTCCATGACGAAAACGTGCTGGTCTTTCTCATAGCGTAACGGGCGCAGGTAGTTCAGCACCCGCTGTTGGGCCGCTTCGCGGGTGCGCGGCAGCGTATCGTCCGTTTTCCACTGATAGGATCTGATGCAATTTTCATAGTAGACCATCTGCGAGATGGCTGTATCGACAATAGCGCTCAGTTTCGATTCGTGATTGAGCCGCATCGTGTGTTTGACCAGGGGGATGATCAAGCCAAAAATAATCAGCGCAAACAGGATCACCGCCACTAACGCGAACAGGTTGAGCTTTGCGCCGATATTTAGGCGAACCAGGTTTTTCATTGAGATTCAGCCTTTCGCCACTGCTTCAACAGCTTCTCGTAGCGGCAGGTCTGGGGTGGCTGGCGCTCTGTTATGGGCGGCTTGGGCGCACCGGGCTGGTCCAGCCAGTATTGCCTGGTCTGGGGTGGGTTCAGGACAGGCGTATAGGTTTCCGTGGTCAGTTCCTGCATGAGTGTATCGAATTGCTCGGCCAGGTTGTCCATGGCCTGTTGCGGTGTGCATTCGCCCTGAATGGCACGGGCGATATGCTGCCACCACAGTGTCGACATGGCTGGGTAGTGGGGTACATTGGGTCCGCTGTCCGTGAATTGTTTTATGATAGGTGAGCGCATCAACTCGACCATGCCGCCGAACCGTGCGGCTTCCTTGGTCACCACCGCGGAATGGAGCGTGCTCTTGCGGGCCGGAGTGGCGCTGATCAGGAATTTCTTGAGCGCCACGGTTTTGGACAGGCAGAACTGGGCCCATAGCCAGGCCGCGTGACGGCGCGGACCTTCCGTGCTGAGCGGGATGGTCCAACTGCCGGCATCCATGTAGCCCATCTTCATGCCGGGTTCCCAGTATTTACCGTGCGGGATGGGCGCGATGCGCCAGACCGGTTGCCCGTGCTTGTCGCAAACGGGACTGCCCTCTTTATTGTATTCTGGATTCAGCGTGGCATAGATCTGGCTCCAGTACCAGGTCTGAGCAATGTCGCCGCGCGCCGCGATGGGGCCGAGTCCGAGCCAATCGATTCTTTTGGATTCGGGCGGGGCATAGGCGTTGAGCATATCGAGCCAGGTGGTCAGACCATAGACCGCTGCCGGTCCGTTGATGCTGCCCCCGCGCTTGACCGACGCGCCCACCGGCACTTTGTCCCTGACCCGAATTCCCCATTCGTCCACGGGCAGGCCGTTGGGCAGCCCCTTGTCGCCCATGCCGGCAATAGCTAGAAACGCATCGGAGAAGCGCCAGCCCAGCCAGGGCCCGGGCAGACCGTAATCGGCATGACCATAGGCCACGACCTCAGAATCGTTGGGATTTTTCATCTGGCGGCCGTCGAAAAAAGCGGCGATATCCTCATAAGCCGACCAGTTCAGTGGGACGCCCAGCTCATAGCCGTAGGTTTCGCGGAACTCGCGTCGGATTGCCGGATCCGAGAACCAGTCGTGCCTGAACCAGTACACCAGCAGAAAATGGTAATCGGGAAGCTGCAACTGCCGCCCCTCGTAATCCTGGCCGCACTCGAGGTTCATGAAGTCGTCCAGGTCCAGGTAGGGATTGGTGTAGGGCAGGCCCTCGTCCGCCATGTAATCGGACAGGATGACGATCTTGCCCGAGCGCAGGTGCGTACCGATCATGTCGGCGTCGGTCACATAGATATCATAATGAAGCTGTCCCTTTTCGGTCTGCTCCATCAGGCGCGTGACCACGTTCCCTTCACCGATCACGTCATGGCGCACCTCGATGCCGGTCACTTCCTTAAAGGCGCGTGCCAGGTACTGGCTCTCCCAGAAACAGGTCTCGATATCCTCGCCCACCGATCTAATCTCAAGTCCGCGTAAAGGCTGGGCGGTCCGGTGGAACCAGGCCAACTCGGCGCAGCGCTCCTTCATCGAAAAAACGGAAGGTTCAAACAGGGCGGCCCAGCGCCTGATCAGCGGATCGAACGCCTCGGGGGCGGGAAGATGAACCGTGTCCAAATGTGGTTGCTGGAACTCGAGATAGAGGCAAAGCGCCATCACCGCCAATAGCACGATGATTTCCAGACCATACAACCATGCGCACCTATTTTTTTGCATAATACACCAACCGACATTGTTTCACGTTACTCATAACCATATTGTAAATCACTTGACAGGAGTTAGCAAGAACAAAAAGGTTAAAACGGTTTATTGCGAAGCGTGTCGCGTGTCGTGTGGGACCATGCCTTCGAACATGGGGCAGCCAAAAATGTAACCATCGGCTTCATCCAGTTTCTGGCAGATCTCACCCATATCCTCGTCAATGGAACAGTCCGCGATGCGCTTGGCCGGGGTCGTCGTTGTGGCAGGTCATGCATCCGCGGCAATATTCGATATGTTTTATCGCGGTAGCTTCCGTTGATAGCCAAGATTTTCATGACATAATCATCCTGTACTGTAAAAACTGTACTCTGATATTTTTTTATTGTATCAGTGCTCTTTTTTGCTTATATGCTAAGTGTGTTCAAGGAAAAATTGGCAACTATTGAAATCATGCAATTGGGATTATGCGGCTGATTAGACAGATTAAACTCTATCTTAAGAAAGGTTCCGTCAAGAACGTTTACGAGGTAGACCTGTGTGAAGCCGGCGATGGTGAGTTCGTCGTCAATTTTCGTTATGGCAAACGCGGCGAAACGCTGCGTGAAGGTACAAAAACCGTATTTCCCGTCGATGAACTTGAAGCCGCGCGGATTTTCGATCAACTGGTGGCTGCCAAAATCGAGCGCGGCTACAGCGCGACATCCGAAGATGATCAACCTTTGTCCGACACCGTTTTTCACGATGCTGTATCTGTATCCGAGACAGTGCAGGTTGCCGCACCGCGCTTGGATAGTGACCCGCGCGCCGTGCGTGTGTTAAGCTACCTACAACAGGCCGCGCGCGGTGAAAAACAACCTGGCGGAGATTGGTCCTTGAGCCGGATTCTCTGGCGCGCCGGCGAAATGGAACTATCTGCGGCCGCACCTCTATTGGTTAAGATCGCGGCCAACGGTGAAGCTATGCATGATGCGGCCCTGGCATGGGCCTTGGGCCGTTGCGGCGATGTTTCCTGCTACGGGGCGGTGCATGATCTTTATGCCACCACGCAACACGCGCCGGCCAAGCGTATGGCTCTGGCCGCTATGCTTCGTTGGGCCAATCGCGACCGGTGTACGGCGCTGGATACAGGCGCAACTGCAATCCCTGAGCCACCTTGCCGCGGTTGCCGGAGATTCGACCGCAAAGGGAGCGCCAGGCGATAGGATCCGGGAAGTCTTGCAGCGGACCAAAGGGCCTCACGATTTCCTGTGCACCTTATACCTGGTCTGTCCCTATCGGCCCGAATTGCGTCAAGCACTGCTGAGTGTGTTCAAAGATATCCCGCTGCGCCCCGGTACGTTTAAGCCGGTGCGTCATATTTTTAAACTGGCGGAGTTCATGCACGACGCCGAAGTTTATGGGTTGCTGGCCCACCGTTTTGAGAAAACCAGCGAGTATTATAATGGTCTGTATGGTCATGCCAATGTCGACGATGTTGCGAAAGAGATGAAAAAGACGCATCCGCGACTGACCTATTCTATCCACACCCGCCAGTATCTGCGTCGCCGCGTGCTGCGTAACCTGCGGCGCGCCGCGCAACTCGGTTCGCCGCGCTATGCCTTGCTGGCCACGCACGTTTTGCTGCCCTATGACGACGCCTATGACATGATCGAGCCCAATGCCAAATCGATCTATGTCTACAGCCGCGGCCGCTTCAGGCCGGTGGTGATCCATTACGACGTCTATGCAGCATGTCCGGCCCTCAATTTCATTCTCTACGGCAACAGTTCGCGTTACGAATCGAGAAATGACCTGGCTGTCTGGCCCTGCAAAGGCGATTACCGTCCAGGTATGCCGCCACCCGCGGAGCGCGAGGAAGCTTATCCCGAGTTATGGGACGAGCAACCGGAATTGGCCCTGCTCCTGTTGCGCCGCAGCCGATGTCTGGCCGTGCACGAATTTGCGGTCAAGCTTTTCCGCGCCCATCCGGCGCTGGCTGAGCGGGTTGGCGTCGCCGACCTGGTTGAAATGTTGCAATGCTCTTTCGAAATCAGCGTTGAACTGGCTCTGGAACTGGTCTGGAAGCTGTATGATGCGCAGCATCCCAACCTGGACCTGGT
>CAZOLK010000086.1:9967-15734 GCA_964580325.1 uncultured Verrucomicrobiota bacterium
GTGTTGGCTATGTTGCACTGTTCTTGCGCCAAAGCCCGTTCCCTGGCTCAAGATTGGATGCGTCGCGACCCGTCCCTGTTTTTTCGCGATCCGGCCTTTCTCGCCAGGGTCCTGATCACCGAATATGCAGATGTTCAAGAGTGGCTGCGCAAAATTGGATGCGCGGCTTACATTGATGACGCACAATGCCGCCAGATTGCCGCCATGACGTTGGAACGTTTGATGGCGCTGCCTCAAGATCGGGAGCGTACCTCCCGCTGTATACAGGCAGTGGGTGAAACGTTGCTGGCGGTCGCCGGCGAAGCGCTAAAAAAGTTGGATTTGGAGCTGATCATGCAGTGCCTGGCCCATCCGGAAGAAGCGTTGCAAGCGCTGGCCGGCAAGCTGCTGATCCGGCATGCAACACCCAAGCAGGACCTGCCCGATGAGATCTTCGAACAATTGATCCAATCCGCGTCGCCCTTGGTGCGCGGCATAGGTATAGAGCTGTTCGGCGCGCTGCCTGACTATATGCTGTTGGAACGTTATCCCGTTGTGGCTGGTTACGCCACCTGCAAACACGCGGACATCCGTGAGAAGGTGCGGCCCGTCATCGCTCGATTGGCCCAGACCAATATGACCTTTGCCCGTAACCTGATCGTCCAGTGCTACCCGCTGTTGACCCGCAAGGAGCGCTATCCCGGTCTGCACGACGATCTGTACGGACTGCTGACCAACGAGTTGAAAGCTCAATTGAACATCATCCCCAACGAGCATATAGAAAAACTGTTGAGCAACCGCTACGGTCGCGCCCGTGAATTAGGTGCGCATCTGTTGGTCGAGAAAACAGATCCCAACCGGTTGCCCATGCGCAGGTTGGTTGCCCTGGGCAGCCATGAACTGGTTGCCGTGCGCGATTGGGTTTGGCAGGCGTTCAGCCGCAATCCGTCACGCGTCAAATACGAGCTTGAGGAAGCTGTACGCCTGGCCGATGCCTCCTGGGACGATACGCGTGATTTCGCTTTCGCCTTTTTCCGCGAGCAGTTGAATGAGCATGACTGGACGCCGGACGTGCTGATCGGCATTGCCGACAGCATCCAGCCGATGGTTCAGGCTTTTGGCCGTGAGTTGATCACCCGCTTTTTTGATACGCGTTACGGCCCCGTCTACCTGCTCAAGTTGAGCCAGCACCCTTCACGCGCAATGCAGTTGTTTGCCGCCAATTACCTGGAGCGGTTTGCCGGTGATAACTTGAAACGGCTGCAGGAACTGGAGCCATATTTCATGACAGTGTTATGCCAGGTCAATCGCGGTCGAGTGGCCAAGGAACGTGTTTTACGGTTTCTGCGGCTCGAGGCGCTGAAAAATGAAGCTGCCGCACGGCTGGCCGTGCGGGTGTTCACCCGCCAGGCCGCCACGGTCGTGCATCGTGACAAAACCGCCTGCCTGTGTGCCTTGCGCGAGATCCAGGAGGCCTATCCACAACTGGAAACCGCGCTGATCGTGCACGAACCGCCGCTGCGCCAACCGCAAAGCATGGAGGTGCGCTGAGATGCAGTTTCAATACCGCTACAGCGGACAAAGCGCCGTAGCCGGCAACGCTTCTTCCATGGATATCGCGTTTGCACCCGATACCTTGCGCGATCCGACCTTTTTCACCGGTAAGCTGCGCCGCCGCATGGCGTTCCGCGAAGCTATTTCGGCTCTGCATGATATCGTCATTTCCGACCTGCGTTATCAGCCGCGCGACTTGACCGAATTCAAAGCTTGGCTTAAACGGCAGGAGGACGTCTGGGCTGGTGAAGCGCTGGCCCACGGCGCAAGGCTCAAGACGCGGATCAATGAACTGAGCCGGGAACTGGACGAAATGAACCGCCGCCAGACCGAGATCATGCGGCCGTTCCACATCGCACAGCGCCGGTACTGGAAATATCTCTACCATCAGAATTATCGGCTCTGGTTTATCCTCGACCCGGTCGTTACAGTGCACCCAGACGAGCTGTTTTTCGAGTGCTTCAGCAGAGATGAATCGTCCTATGGCAAGTTGAGCTGTTCCTACAACGTGTTCGAGGATGTGCGCGAATTCCGCTGTGGCACCACCAACATCGATTATTCCGATACCCTCTACGGCGAGTTCCAGAAAATCCGCGACTACAAGGAGACCCGATTCCAGGTGGATCCCGGCGGATTCGACGTCCAGACCACGGATGAAGATGTCTATCGCGAGGTGAAGATCGACCTGCCGGACAGTTGGGTGCGCGGGTTTCTCCAGGTCAGTTCGGCCATGACCATGGCTGCCGTGCGCCTGGACCTGGATCCCATGGACCTGCACAATTTTTGTTTCATGCTGCGTCGCCGCCGTGAGCGCCAAGGTCCGCGTGCGATGCGCTATCGCCTGAGCCCGGGCAAACCGGTCAAGGTGATTTTCGAGCCTTGGAACCAGGAACTGGTCTGTCACCGCTCCATTTTCCAGGGCGATAGCGAACACGAGATCAGGGTTTGGGGCAGGCGCCGGATCCATATGCTGGAACGCTTGCTGCCCTTGGCGCGCAGCTTTACCATCCACCTGCTCGGCAGCGGCATGCCCTCGTTTTACACCGCAGACTTGGGAGACATGACCTTTACCCTGGGTTTGTCCGGTTGGACCGCCAATGACTGGTCACGCATGGGCAACTTCGACCTGCTCGCTCCGCGTAAGGCCACGGATCATACCACACGCGAACGCGTTTTCTTGGCGCTCAAGCAGCAGTGGCGCGAATCCGCGGACAGTCTGGCCAACCGGCTTGGATTGGAGCGCGACGTTGTGCTTGGCGCGTTGAGCGCCTATACACAGGCCGGTCGCGCCATCTATGACCTGACCAACCAGGTCTTTCGCGTGCGTGAACTTAGCCGCGAACCGCTGCCCCTGGATAAGCTGCGCTTTGCCAACGAACGCGAAGAGGAGGCCGTCGCATTGATGGAGCAGAACTGCGTACACATCTGGCGTCAAAACCTTTCGTCGAACGCCACGGAAATATCCGGCCAGGTTGCAGTGCGCGGTGCAAAGTCGGATACGCGCATTGTCATCGACAGCGACGACCGCATGACCGAGGGATCCTGTACCTGCAATTTTTATCGGCAAAACAAGTTGTTCAAAGGACCATGTGCATGTATGCTGGCTTTGCGCTTGGCTTGGCAAAAGGGGTGCGCATGATCTTTGACGCTAAGAAACTATTTTTCGAGTACAGCCGCGGCAGGGTCACGACCTTGCATGATGGGCGCTGGATCGGCGTCCGAGCTTAAAGACCGGCAACGCATCACGGGTGTGGTCTTTACTGTGCGAAACAACACTACCGGACGATATTTCCGGTGCCAATTCCGGGAATTGAAATATTCGTCCGGTAGTGGTTTCGCTGGAGTTGACCCCTCCCGTCCCAGGGATTGTATGAAGGCGGTTTACGATCCTGCCGCGGCTGCTTTTTTACCCGCGAGGTCTCGGTCATGAACGAACGACCGGCGGACGAAGTCGATTATGAGCAGCCAGCCAATGCCAAGGCGCTCTGGGAATTGCTGCGTCAGGGTCGCGAGCAATTCGAATTGAGAGAAATGATCCGCCTCGGCTTCTGGAACGCGAACCAGTCCGAACCGCACATGGCTGAAGCCTTTATCGAACGCCGCACTCAGTTGCAAAAAGAACTGATTGAGCTGACCCGCAAGAACGCGCCCTTCGAAAGCCGCGAAAAACTGCTGGCCGAGATCCACCGCAAACGCAAGCAGCAGGCCAAGCAGCGACGCAAGGAAACACGGGAACGCCACGAGCGCGAGCGCCAGGATCGGGCAGCGCGTTGGCGCGAGATCCAGACCCGGGATATTACCTATCTGGGTCAGGGCGTATCCGCGGGGCTGAACAACAAAATTTCCAACCGTCAGCGTCTGCATGCCCTTGGCCTGCCATTTTTCGAAACAATCGAGGAGTTGGCCCAGACAATGAAAATGCCGGTGGGCCGTTTGCGTTTCCTGGCCTATCAGCGCACATTGTCCAGGATCAACCATTACCGCACTTTTTTTATGCCCAAAAAATCGGGCGGTAAACGCAAAATCTCCGCGCCCATGCCGCGGCTCAAAAACGCGCAGGAGTGGATCTTGCGTCACATTCTGGATTGGGTCAAACCACATCCTGCCGCCCACGGATTCGTGACCGGTCGTTCCATTGCAACCAATGCGAAACACCATGTGAGCGCAGGCTTTGTCATAAATATGGACCTGAAAGATTTCTTTCCCTCGGTCACCTATAAACGCATCAAGGGGCTTTTCCGTGGCTTGGGATATGCCGAGAACATCGCTACGCTCTTGGCGCTGATCTGCAGCGAGAGCGATGTCGAAAAGATCGAGATGGACCAGCAAACATGGTTTCTGCGCCGCGGCGAGCGCTGGTTGCCCCAAGGCGCGCCAACCAGTCCAGCCATCACCAATATCCTTTGCCGCCGCCTTGATGCACGCATGCAAGCCATGGCCGCCAAGTTGGGTGTCGTCTATACACGCTATGCCGACGATATGACTTTTTCCGGGGCGGAACAGATGGCCCATGCTATCCCGAAACTGCTCTGGCGCGCCCGGCGGATTATCGAAGCAGAAGGCTTTACGCTTCACCCGAATAAACTGCGGATCATGCGCAAAGGCGCACGCCAGGAAGTGACGGGCTTGGTGGTCAATGAACAGTTGAGTGTGAGGCGCGATGCGCTCAAGCGTTTTCGTGCACTGCTGTTTCAGATCGAAAAGGACGGGCCAGAAGGCAAGCACTGGAACCACGGCCCCAACCTGCTGGCCTCGATCCGGGGTTATGCCCATTATGTGTATATGGTGCATCCAGATAAAGGCGCGCCCCTGGTGGAACGGGTGGATAAAATTTTGCAACAACACGGCTACCGCCATGTCATCCGCCACCCGGCCAAAGCCTGCATCATGCCCGAGGATGAAGTGGCGCAAGATAAACCCGAGGCTTCGCTGACAAGGGAAAAAAGCGAAAAAAACCGGAAGCCCTGGTGGAAATTCTGGTAAACGTAGCCCTGAGATGCGCCCGTTCGACAAGTCTGACATGTCCGACGACCCCTGTTCGCAACCGGCGTTGTGCTGGATCTGCTGTTCTACAAAAGCGTGTTGAAAAACAACCCGGTCATCGCCATTATCAACCGCACCCGGCGCATTTCCTTCGTGGTGAAAAAATGAACGCTTTGCCCAGCCTGAACTTTGAAAATGGCTCTTGCGCCTGTTGTCGTCGATCTTTAGTATAGGCGTTGCATTGTTAATCTGCATGGAAAGGAGTACCTCCATGGCTGATGGCGGATTGAAAAGTATGATGGTTATGTTCGTAGTGGCGGCGTTGACTGCATTGTCGGCTGGCGTCGCGGAAACCGGAACGACGCAAATTGTTGAGACAAGGCTG
Organism: uncultured Verrucomicrobiota bacterium; assembly: GCA_964580325.1. Classification (GTDB taxonomy): domain Bacteria; phylum Verrucomicrobiota; class Kiritimatiellia; order CAYTQP01; family CAZOLK01; genus CAZOLK01. Next base: position 15,369 of record CAZOLK010000086.1, read on the forward strand.
GGCCGTTTTGTGTTTGAAGACGGTCGGCCCGATCAATTGTCCGCGATGCAAGCGCATGACGCGCTGACCATGATGCGTGCGGCTCGGGTTTATCAGGCATTCCTGCCCGAAGCGTCCATGCATGCCCTGGTTCAGGGCTGCGTCGAAGCAGGTATGCGCAAGCCCAACCTGGTCTTTTTGTTTGAACAGGGCGCGAGCGTCGACACCGCGATTCCACTGGTGGATGCCGGCGCTGCGCTGGTCCTCTATAACCTGGACCTGGCCCGTTACGGCGCCGTGGTGGTCGAAGCGCCGCCGAATATGGCCGCTACGGTCTACGATGCCCGTTGCCGGCCGGTCGTACGTATGGGCCCCTACGTACGACCG
>CAZOLK010000086.1:15744-19196 GCA_964580325.1 uncultured Verrucomicrobiota bacterium
AAGGGTGGCAAATATCTTTTCCTGCCGCCGGATTACGAAGGGCGCGGCCCGCGCGGATATTATATCCATAAGCTGAACTCTTTCCAGGCCATGTTGGTCGGGCGGGTGCCGTGCGGCGATGACGGCGTCGCCAATCTGGAGCAGATCAAGCAAGACCTGCGCTGTTACCGTTTGACCCGCGCCAACATGCCGCCGGATACGGAATTTGTCGATATGTCAGGCAAGGCGTTGGCCGCCGTACTTGATCCGGCCCGTTTTTTCGAGGCGTTGAACCATGTGCTGCAGCAGGAAGCGGACGCGCTGTTCAGTGAGGATGAAAGCGCGTTATTGGCCGCGATCGGCCTGGTGCGGGAGCAGCCGTTCAAACCGGATGAGCACCAGAAAGCGCTGCTCGATGAAGGACTGGCTCTGGGCGAGGCCCAGGTGCGCTCGCTGTTGTTTCATCCGCCCGAAGCGTTTCTATGGTATAACGACCGCAACTGGTTCAACCTGACACCCGGCGAGCAGCAACGGCTCGATGCCCGGACCATGCGCTATTTCCTGAGCGCAATTCCGCCGTCAGCCGATCCTCGCGATCCGGAACATCCCTGGTTGTTGACTGCAATGGATGCCGAGGATGCCTATATTAAAGGTGAAACAGCTTATCGCCTGCGTATACCCCCTGACGTGCCTGCCCGCGGCGGATGGTCTGTGACGGCGTATAGCGCCAGTGACTGCGTCCCGCTTTTCGTGGATCAGGGTACGGCCTGGCGCGCGTCATGGCAAAAGGATTTGCGCTCCAACCAGGACGGTTCCGTGGACATCTTGTTCGCGCCAGATCGACCATCTGACGAAAGGTCCCCGAACTGGATCAAAACCTTGCCGGGCAAAGGCTTGTTCCTCGTTTTCCGCGTTTACGATGCCGCTTCCGCCTGGTTCCGCAAAGGCTGGAAGCTGCCGGACCTGGAACGCTTGAGTCAGGAAGAAGCTGAACCTGCGGCTGAACCGGATGCCTCAGATGAGCATGTTCCCCCAGCCGAGGCGCCGGCCAATGCCGTACCTGCCGCGGATACGCCCGCGGAACCGGATGCGGAGCAGACGCCGGACCGACCGGAGCTGGCGCCACCTTAAACAATCAATAGGATCAAAAGGGTGTCCGCTCCGTCTGATCGGACCGATTTTTGTGAAAGGAGTATGTCATGCAGTATGTCATGCAGGCAAGCGCGCAGCTAACAACGGCATGGTCCGCTGGTGTGCCCAGACGCGTGGAACAGGTTGTGCAAAACTCGGTGCTGAGCGCCTGGTGCGCTCCGCTTCCGGGAAGTCGAACCGGCATACCTGGTACATTAGGATATTCCGTGTTGGATGTTGGAACTTGATTATGATTTTATCCACTGTCCCAATATATCATGATCTGCTGGGGGCGCCGCGTCGCAAGTGGTTTTACTGGACGCGCGTGGCGTTCGTGGCCCTTGGCGCGCTTGTCAGTCTGTATGGTATGGGCATCACGAGGATGATGGGGGGCAAGGTTTCCCAGAACGTGGGATTGCTCCTGTTTTCCGTTCTGGCCTGGCCCACATTGATTATGCTGAACGTCGTGTCCATGGGTTACGGGGCGCACGTGGTGGTGCGCGAAAAAGAGGAGCGTACCCTGGGGCTGCTGCTGATGACCCATCTGACGCCGCGCTCTTTTCTTTCCGGCAAACTGCTGACAGCCCTATTTCATACCTCGGTCGTGCTGTTCTCCCTGCTGCCCATGTTTCTTGTCTGCGCCAGCATGGGTGGGATATCCGGCAGTCAGATCGTGATGGCGTTTGTCCTGTACTTTTTCACCATGCTCATCGGGTGCTGCCTGGGTCTGTTTGTCGGTTCGCTTTGCGCCAGGATGCGCTCGACCAATACCGGCAATTTCCTGCTGTTGATGCTGCTGTTTGTGGCACCGCCTCTAGTGTTTATCATGGTGGCTGACGTGTTGATGATACCACCTGTACAAGGCAAAACGTGGTTATGCTGGATCTCGCCTTACATGGCGCTGAGCGCTGTGTTGATGGGCGAAATGCCGATGGACTGCCTGGTCTGTTTTCTGTTGATGACCCTGGCGGCCTTGACCTTTTTTGTTTTAGCCGGGTTGATCATGAATTTTTGGATACGGTGCGGACCTCGGCCCGCCCGGCGTCGGGACTTGATTTCCGTTGGCCGGAGTTCGCGACGCCCGGTCCGGGGCAATCCCATTGCCTGGCGCGATTTCCAGTTCTGCTTTGGCGGACGTTGGCGTTCCTGGCTGCACCTGGCGAGTGTGGGGATTGTCCTGGCCGCCGTTTTCGCCCTATACATGGCTTTTTTGCCAAGCGAAGACACCTTTACGCTGCAACAGGCTTGTTACGCTTGGTTGGGCCTGATGTTTTTGCTCTGCGCCTTTGTTCCTGGAATAGGTTTTGTGCATCATTGCGGCAGTGCTTTTGAAAAAGACCGGAGCGACAATGCCATGGAAGCGCTGCTGATCACCGATCTGAGCGTACGTGAAATCCTGTTGGGTAAATTGCTGGCCTGTTTCAAGGCCATGGGGCCTTGGCTTGTCGTAGGCGCCGCCATGTGCGCCGCCATGTGCGCCGCACAGATTCTCAATGGCGATTTCATCCTTAACGATGTGACCGAAGGAGAGTTCCTCACCTTGGTTCTGATGCTGCTCGATCTTTTGTCAACGCACTGTTTCTGTTCGCTGCTCGCGCTGTGGACCGCGATCACGTCCAAACACAACATCGGCGTTGTCGCGGCCATGGGGTTGTTGGTGCTGTGGCATTTCATCTTCAAGGGGGCGCTGAACCTGTACGCTTGCAACCATTTCGAGAACCTGTTTCTGGATATCGTGGTCTTCGGTGTCGGCGTCATCTTGCTGTGGAACCTGCTGGAGGCGCGCTTCCGCTGGCGCTATTTGAACCGGGTCGCGGGGGCGTTGCGCTCCTGAGCTTCTTCTGTTGCAGGAACGTCAAGGGGTAAAATGCTCCTGTCGCCTGCCACTATCTGGCCGATGACCGCGCATTCCAGGCCAAACGGCAGGTAGCCGGCATAACCCAGCAGCGGCATTTCAAAGAGCTTGAACGCACCCACGTAAGGTACGCTGTAGGCCCATTTGGCCATGCTGTACATGTTCCACATTTCCCAGAAAAAGCCGCAGATCAACGCAGCCGCGGCAGCCTGGACGATCCGGCGCCAGTCGCCGTGCATGGCTCCATCTAGCACGGTCGGCTGACCGCGCAGCACCTGCAGCGCGACCAGGATCGCCAGCGGCGCCACCCAGAGCAGAGGGTAGAGCAGGTTGGGCAGCAGACCGATGCCGACTAGACCGGCGCAGGACACGACCAGGATCGCGGCCGCGCAACCGCGCGACCGCACCCAGGGCAAGGGCGCGAATCCGGTCAACTCGCGCTGGAAAACGGGAAAAGTGCGCAGCCAGTCTGCGGTGCCCAGCACAG
>CAZOLK010000087.1:0-6499 GCA_964580325.1 uncultured Verrucomicrobiota bacterium
GTCGCAAACCTTGTCGCGAACCTTGTCGCGAACCTTGTCGCGAACCTTGTCGCAAACCTTGTCGCAAACCTTGTCGCGAACCTTGTCGCGAACCTTGTCGCGAACCTTGTCGCAATCTTTATCCCAATCTTTGTCTTTTAGCGGCACCTTGAGCTTATGCACGAAATCAGCCTTGGATTCAGCACTTAGTGCCTCCATAATTTGGGGCAGGCGATGTCCCGCTCTTTAGTATCTGCGTGGACAGGTGGTCAATGAAACGGTCTTGCAGGTCGAATTCTCTTTCCTTGGTCATTGGATAGGTCCTCGCTGGCGACGGCTTTGTAGCCCATGCTTGTCAGCAGGCTCACCACCTCGCACGCGGCGACGCCGAACTGGCTGACCGACAATAACCAAGAACGATTGTTCTGTAAAGTATTACTTTTTCCAGAATCCGGGCAGAAATACGATCAGCACCGTATACAGCTCGAGCCGACCCAGGAGCATGCAGAGGATCAGGATGGCCTGACCCACGGCGGGGATGCCGGCGTAGTTGTTGGTGGCGCCGACCCCGGCCAGACCCGGGCCGATGTTGCCCATGGTCGCGATCACGGAAGAAAACGCTGTCTCCACGTCGTCCGTGTAAAAGGTCATGATCACCGTGATCACGCCGAAAATCATGACGAAAATCATGAAAAAGGCGGCAATGTGCGAGATCGCGTCCGCATTCATGGGTTGGCGGCCCAGTTTGATGGTGAAGACGACATGGGGTTGCATAAATCGGCGGATTTCCTTGATAGTTTCCTTGATCATGACAAACACGCGCACCACCTTGATGCCGCCACCCGTGGAACCGGCACAGCCGCCCAGGAACATCAGCATCACCAGGACCAGCCGCGAAAAATGCGGCCATAAATCAAAGTCGTCCGTGCAGAATCCGGTCGTGGTCATGATCGAGGTGGCGGTGAAAAAGGAGGCGCGCAGCGCATGCCAGATCGAGGTGTATTTGGGGTCGCAGAACCACAGGTTCAGCGCGATCAGCATGCAGGCGCTGAACAAGAACCCGAAATAGGCGCGAAATTCAGGATCCGTGACGTAGACCTTGAGCTTGCCGCAGCAGGCCTGGTAGTGCAGGGCGAAATTGGTGCCGGCAATGAACATGAACACGATGATGACCACTTCGATGTACACGCTGTCGTAGGCGGCTACGCTGGCCGAACGGGTAGAGAAACCGCCGGTGGCCATGGTGGCGAACGAATGGCAGAAAGCGTCCAGCCAGGACATGTTGCCCATCCAGAGCAGCCAGGCCAGGATCAGGGTAAACAGGAAATAGACGCCCCAGAGCAGTTTGGCCGTGGTCTCGATGCGTGGCGTCAGCCGGTCCTTGGATGGGCCCGGCACTTCGGCGCGAAAAATCTGCATGCCGCCTACGCCCAGGAACGGCAGGATCGCCACGCACAGGACCAGCACGCCCATGCCGCCGAACCAGTGGGTCAGGCCGCGCCAGAACAGGATGCCTTTGGGAATGCTCTCCAGGTTAGAGAGCACCGAGGCGCCGGTCGTGGTCAGGCCTGACATGGTTTCGAACATGGCTGGAACCGGGTTGTGGATGATGCCGGCCAGAAGATAGGGCAAGGAGCCGGCCGCGGTGGCGGCCAGCCAACCAAATGTAACGATGCCAAACCCGTCACGTCGCGAGAGGTCGATATTGCTGGCGCGAGTCAGGAAGACCAGTACCAAGCCCAGCCCGCCAACGATCAGACCGGAATAGGCCAGGCCGCGTTTGGCCGTGGCCGGATCGTTGTGAAACCACGATACAATCCAACTGACGCCGATGCCGATGCTGAGGACGATCAGCATATAGGCGATCAAATACGTGACTCTGCGTACGTTCATAACCAGTATTCCCGTTAAAAAATTTTCTTCAACCGGTTCAGGGCATGGGGCAGCGAAAAGATGATCAACCGGTCGCCGGTCATCAACCTCAAATCGCCGGTGGGTACAAACACTTTGCCGTTGCGCAGGACCGTGGCAATGATCGAGCCTTTTGGCAGATTGAATTCCTTGATGTATTTGCCGACCCACTTGTTTTCGTCGGTCAGCGAGACTTCGAGCAATTCGCCAGGCAGGGACTGAAGCAGAATGGCGGCGCGCACATTCTTGCCGCGGATGAAATGGAGGATTGAGTTGATCAGCGACAGATGTACGCTGACGGCGTGGCCCAGGGTGGTCAGGTTGTCGATGATGGGCACGTACTGCGGATCAGAAACCAGCGCGGTGGTGTCGCAGGCGCCGAAATTGCGGGCCATGAGGCAACTGATGATGTTGTTTTCATCATCGCCGAGCGCGGCGATAAAGGCGGTGTTCTTGGTGAAGCCGGCGTTTTCAAGGGATTCCTGTTTGAGTGAGTCGCCCCAGATGACCGTGGTTTTGTCGAGTTGACGCGAACAGGCTTCGGCCTGGCTGTTGTTGCTTTCCATCAGAACCGTGGGTACGGTCGCGGTTTCGAGCAGACGGGCCAGGCTGACGCCCAGTTGACCGCCACCGGCAATGACCACTTTGTCCACGGACCGGCTGCGCGGGCTGACCCAGGCCAAAAACTCGCGCACACTGGGTGGTTTCCCCACCAGGTAGACGTCGTCGCCTTCGACAAACCTGGTCTCGCCGTCGGGAATGGAAAAGTCGCCGTCGCGGATCAGGCCGATGAAGCGGATGTTGTCGATCAGTTCGCGATGGGGACAACTTTTCAACGGCATCCCGAGCAGGGGCGCTTCGGCATCGAGTTTGGCGCCCACGGCATAGACGCGACCACCCATCATATCCACCACTTCAAACGCACCGGGCAGGCGCAACATGTTGAATATTTCGCGGGCGCAGGCGTCAATCGGATTGATGGCCAGGTCCAGGCCGATGTCGGCCAGCGAGAAGAAAGAGGTGTTGCTCATGAAGTCGTGGTTGGCCACGCGGGCCACTTTGAACAGGACGCCGGCGCGCGACGCCTGCATGCAGGCCAGGATATTGATGTCGTCGCTGTTGGTGACGCCCACCACCAGGTCGGCTTTGCCCAACTCCGCGTTTTGCAGGGTCAATGGGCTGGAGCCATGCCCCTGGACCGTCATGACATCCAACTGGGCTTCCAGTTCACGCAACGGTTCAATGCGCGAGTCGATCACCACGACGTCGTTTTTTTCCTGGCACAACTTAGCGGCCAGAATGCTGCCGGCATTACCGGCGCCTATAATTAAAGCTCTCATGAAACGGATTACTTCTCATTTCAGGCTTTTTGCCTGCTGGAATAAAAACTTGACAATACGGTGTCCGCGCAATTAATCAAGCTGCACCCATGTGCTTTTTTTGCGGCCCATATGCAGTGTCGCATACAGCACTCCGGCTGACAAAAGACTGGTCGCCGCAACCATCAAGCCGCCCAGGTTATCGTAAAGAATGAAAAACTGGATCACCGATGCCACCAGGTAAAGCCAGAATCCCCACTGCTTCCAGAAGAAAATGGCGCAAGCGCCAACGATGTAGAGTACGAAAAAAGCGGCCTGGGCCATGTAGATGCCGTAAAAAACCCAGGGCGTAAATTGCCGTGAATGATCTTTGAGGACATCCATGGAAAGGTAGAATATGCCCAGCAAGAACCCATTGACAATGAAGATCAACATGAGCCAGAGCGTTACGCAACCGTGTCGCTTTTTTTCCATGTTTGCGCCGCGCTCCTCAGGACAGCAGGTTGTCGCCCCATTCTTTGGATGTATCGACAACCTCCCGCTCCACCTGTTTGCACCGGTTGAGACGCTTGGTCAGCTTCATCAGCAACAGGAATACGCCGATGGGTAGCAGGCCGCCGTATAGCATCACGTGCAACAGGTTGAATTCGTAGAGCGGGTTTTCGATGGCAGCGTACAGGTTCCAGAAGATGATCAGACAACAGATCCAGACAGTGAGGAAATTGGGCAGCGCATCGCCGGAGCGCATGATGTGCATGCCTTTCATCCGGTTTTTGGTAAGGGGATAGAACAGGTTGGAACCCATGAACCCGAGCTGGTCCTCGATCAGGTGGCCGGCAAAACCCACGGCAATGATGGACAGCACTTTCCAGCCTTCGCGGAAACCGACCGAACCGTATTGGAAGAGCAGGGCCAGCACGCCCCAGAGCAGCCAGAAGAGCAGGCCGAACCCGATGCCCACCACATAGCTGTGCGTCCAACTGCGATGCCAGGGCAGGAACAGGATCGAAACCTGTTCCGCTGCTTCCTCTTTGCGCAACAGGAAGCTGGGTCCGTCGAATATATCCACAGTGGTGATCGCATCATAGGTCTGGTCAATGGGTTTGTTCAATGAGGCCCGGCCAATGAACGGTTTTTCAGGGGTTGTGCCGGGAACCGGGACCTGGCCGGTGTTGACCACGGGTCCAAACTCGACAACCACTTCGCTTTTTTCCGGATCGAAGATGACCTTGTACTGCTGCCAGTAATCGGCGCCGAGCCGGATGGTGTTGAGTTTGAGCCGATACCCCTCGGGTTTGTCATAGGCCTTGTCGATGGCTGCGGCCAGACACTCGGCAATGCGTTGCGGGTCGGGTGCCAGCGGGTCGGGCTGGATCTCTTCGTCATGATGGTAAAAATAACGGTAGAACTTGAAATCCAGTGTATCGGGCAGAATACCGAAAGCGCCGCCAAGGATGAAATACATCGGATTGCCCTGCTCCGCGGCCTGGATCGACCAGGGAAAGAACGTGGCCGAGGCCACGCCGGTGATGAAATGAGCGATACCTTTCATAATGAAGCTCCTTTGAAGAGGGTGAGCAGGGAGTGAGCAGGGCGCCAGGTGCAGGGTACAGGGGGCAGGCTGCAAGGTGAAGTGGATAGGATACAATAAAAATAATTTGTTTTATGTTGTTTGTTTTTCATACTATTTGAACCCTGAACCCTGAACCCTGAACCCTGCATCTTGCACCCTCCCCTCCTAATACAAACCCAGAAAGCGCGCGATGGGTGCGTCGATGCCTGACATTTTACAGGCCATGGGCAGCAGCAGTACACCAAGGCAATTCAGCCGGCGCGAACCGAACAACACCGGCAACAGGCCGATGCCCGTGCCCACCAGCATCACGTACAGACCGGCCAGGCCGGTTACGCCCAGCACGATGGCCACGATGATGACCAGGGCCACCCAGGATACTGTGCGGTAGTCAATCCGTTCGATCAGCCACAGCACAAACCTGGCCATAGGCGAGAGCAGCAGAAAGGAAAGACCACCGGCCAGGGCGATGACGCCCAAGATCATCAGGTAATCGTAATACGTACGCGCCGTGAACAGGCTCTGGATCATCCAGGCCCCGCCGCCGCGGCGGATGTTGAGCAAGGGCACGAAAAAGAGCATGTAGGCGCCGGTATAATAGACCAGCTTGGAAACGCCCTGGGACATGATGAACACACGCTCGTCGCGCTGGGCCGTGGCGTGTCCGGCCAGCAGACCGCCGACGCCACCGGTGACAATGGGGAAAAAGGCCGCGAATCCGCCGCCCAGTCCGCCGCACGCCGTGCTGCGCAAAATCACTTCGCCGTCGATCTCCATGGTCTCGCCGATCCGTTGCGGTGGTATATTAGTGGCGCTGATCGCGTTCAACAGGCACCATGGCACGGCAAAAAGCCCGACAAACGCGGGCATGATGTTCTGAAACGCGGATTCGACCGAGATCGGCGAGCGGTTCAGCAGCAGGAACCCGAACATGCCGGCCAGGATAAAGGTGAGCAGTCCCGCGCCCAGCGATTTCCAGGCGTCCAGGAACTTGGCCCATCCCGCTTTGCCTACGTGCCCGCCCTTGGGCCATTCCGACATGAGCATAAAGGTGATGATCACCCACAGGATCCAGTGGACATGCGATTGTTCCATTGGCCCGTGGGATTTGCACAGCACGTAGTGGACCACGGGCAGGAGCACGGGCGCCAGCGGACCCACCACCAGCACCAACACGAACAGGCCGGCCAGGCTGCCGATGCCGGTGATCATAGCGCCTTCATAGCCGCGGCCTAACATCAAATACTTTTGCCCCGGCATAACGGTGAACAGCGCACTCTCGTCCGGTGCGCCCAGCAGAACGGACGGGATTGTATTCAACATGGACCAGGCCACCACCATGCTGGACAGAAACGGTACAAAAAACTCCAGCGGCGGCAGGGATCCGCCCCGGGCCGCCATGCCGTGGAACAGCAGCACAAACCCGCCGATCACGTTGTAGATATGAAGCCCAGGCAGGATCGAAACCGCCGAGGCCAACAGCAGACCGGCCAGGGTTGCGCCGACAACCATCAGCACATCCATCATTCCGCTTCCTCCTCCAGGCGCAGGTCGTCGCCTGAGTTGGAAATCGCGAAGCTGCCGTTTTCCGTCATGTCGGGAAGCATCCCGTCGGTGGCTTCGTAGCTGGCAACACGTGCATCCCGCAGCGTACCGCCATCTTCCGTCGTGCTCGCCTGAAGTCCCGAAAGAGATTGGGCGGCTACGGCGATCGAGC
>CAZOLK010000087.1:6509-19100 GCA_964580325.1 uncultured Verrucomicrobiota bacterium
CCGGTGCGTGGTACTAGCTGGAGTTTCTCGTTGTATATGCTAACCTCGCCGCTGACCGTGATTTCACGGCCCTTGACCAGTCGCGCGTGGTCCAGGTCGGGCATCCTCTTTTTCCACAGGACCATGTCCATGGTGTTGGTGCCCTTGTGCAGCCTATATACGGCGCCTGACCCGTTGCGGATAAGCCACGACGTACCCAGGGCCGCACGCAAGGTCACCAACTTGCCGGTGTCGGCCATGGTAATGGCGGAAAAGGGCGTGATCTTCTCGGGCATGGGTTGGTAATTTTGCGGTTCAATCACGGTTGCCGGATCAATCGGAGCTGTCGTACCTGCACCCTGTTCCTGGACTTCCAGGTTCACGCCGTTCTGCACCTGAAGTTGTAGCCGGCCCTTGTATTCATCGACCATGACCCGGGCCTGAATTCGCGCACCGATGCTCAACCGGTCCTTGTCCAGGATATCCGTGCGCACTTCCTCCCAGATGACCAAGTCCATCTTGCCAGTCTCATCCTCGATGGCGTAAATCCAGGGCATGCACTTGCCTTCATAAGGGGCTCGAATATCGGCGATGCGCCCGTTGACGAACACGTTTTCGTCAATCAGTTTGCGACCGATTTCGGACAGAGGCATGACAACGATGGGCGTGCGCTCGATGTGTAGTTCTTCCGGCACCTGAATCACCAAGGCGCGACGTTCGGCCGAGATGTCCAGCGAGCCGGCCACGCGCACCGTATCGCCAGCGTTGGGGATGCGGCCAAGGTTCATCAGTTCCGAGGCACGGTCACGATAGACCTTGACGTCCAGAATGCCGGTGCCGTCGTCGATACGGAAGCGCATGCCGGTGACATGGATGCCTTCCTTATACACGTGCGCATCCTGTTCGACCTGCCCCTCGATCTGGACATACCCGAAATTCATGCTCTTTTTCAGGTCCTTGATCTGAACCGTGGGAACCTCCTTCCAGGCGGACATCAGAAATAACAGGAATAGTCCGACCGTGGAAAGCAGCACGGCGGCCATGCGGAAGACCCGCAGGCTCATCCGGGTGCGGATCGCCGCGCCGCAGTGGGGGCATTTGGTGTATGCCCCCACAAACCGCCCGCATTGCGCACACATGATATCGCCGGGTTGATGCTCATGACCCGGCAGGACACTGGATTCCGATAGGTTCTTCGCCATGCATTACTCCATCAGAAAATCAACTTGCGAAAAAATTTCCTAATACATACTAACTCGCCTCGTCATGAGCAAGGAAAAAGAATCTGGATGTCAAACAAGCCGAATACAGCGCTGAATGTTAGTTATATATTTTATGTAACCAAAACCGGCATTTTTGCGTTTGACCCGACCCGGTGCGGCCGACGATTCTATAAGTATAAACCTTCGCATCTTAAACTTTGTCGCGAGCTATGGCGCACCTCTAACCGTAATCGTTCACCATCGCAAACGGCACGCTGAGTAAATCGGCCATGATGTCAACCACGTTCTGTCATTTGGTCAGCATTTCGTCCGAAATGGTCTCACGAACGTCACACGCTTTCATTTTTTCCCTATTGTATTTGGCGGATAACTCTCCTCTTGCCACACGACCGATGATTGGACGCAGGTTGATTGCTGACATTAAGACTGCGGTGTCAAAATACGCCGTGAACGGGTCATGGACCGACATCAAGTCCGGCGCTCATGTGATGATTCTGGGCGATGACGGCACCTATTATCATACTTGGAAAAACAAACTGACGGGATGGAAATAAAGCATGACGAAGCGCCTCATGAAAAAAAATGATGGAATGAATATCCATGCCCGAATAAGGGCCTGCGCAAAAATAAGTTCGCCATTTGTGGCGGTAAGCCGCCCAGATGACAAGGCGCACATTTGCAGGTATAGTGAAATATGTCGAAACATTCGCAACGAAGCCGCATGGGATGTATGGCCCCTCAATGGTGAAGTTTTTTTTACGCACGCCCTAAGCATATCACCGACCTGTCCACCCATAACAAAGGGCTGGAGATGATCTGGATGAAGATAATGGCAGTGGGCGGCAGTATTGGCGCAGTGATGCGCTATGTGGTCTGCAAGATGAGGCGTCAGCCTATTCCGTCGTCAAGCCGGACGACCGCCGCGTTCGCGCACGATGTCGCGGATCCAGAGCATGCGCTCAAACGGCGTGCTGATGCAGGTATTGCAGGATGTGGAAAAGATAAAGGGCGACGTTCGGCGAGGCAGTACGACGTCGGCAAACCATATCCGAATTAGTCGAATCAGCGCTTCGGGCCATCGTCGAGACTGAACAACACGAAATCGATTTGCCGCCGTTGCCTGAATTCGGGGGGGGAAGCCGACCCGTTGCGGTGCCCAAAATGCCAGAAGGAAATGCGCATCGTTTCTCTCATCGATGACCAAACCGTAATGATGTACGCGAACGCCTGAACGCTCATGATAGGGATGGTCTGTTTCATTTCGCCAAGGTTCTGGCGGAGATGCTGGCATGGGGGCAGGCGAATGCGGCACCCGCGTGTTGAACGAGGCAGGGAATCGCCTCGAAATAGCGATACAAATCAGAGTCAGTAGGAAGGAGGATGCGAGCGGTAGTTTGCCGGGAGCGCAGCAGGCTCATAGCGCCTGCTGTACTGGGGAGCGAGTACAGCGGGGGCTTTGAACCCGCTGTTTTGTGGAAAGAGTTATCAAGTCAGCGACACCATCATCCGCGAGATCATAACCCCGCGCGTGGACATCAAGGGGCTCCGAAGACGACTGCATCACCCATGCCGTCAGCGAAGTCAAGGACCAGCGCTTTTCGCGTTTTCCCGTGTTTCACGAAACCGTCGACGACATCCACGGCGTAATCTATGTCAAAGACAAGCCTCATCATGGGCTATGACATCAGTATGGTCAACCGCATGGGCATCATCGAGTAGCCTGAGGCGATGATCGATGAGTTGACCGTCGACAATGCATTCCGACTCCTTCGCGCACGCCGAAACCGAGCAGTTTGCCCATGTAAATGTAATTAATATGAATAGTGACAATATCCATTTTTTTTATAAAATTCTTTCATAAAAAATAGTCACACATGGGCATCGGCTGACATATGAGTATAGATATGGAAAATAATCAATCTAAACAATTATTGCAAGTAGAGACGGATGAATGCCTGATCAAGGAATATGTCCAACAACAGAGTGAGCAAGCTTTTGAGGTCTTGATGACGCGCTATCGCGGCTTCGTCTTTCGAATCTGTTCGCAACGTTTGGCCGCAATGCCCGAATGTCTGGATGATGCGGTTCAGGCTGTTTTTCTTGTGTTTGCGAAGAAAGCGATCACGCTGCAAAATGCAGATAGATTGTCCGGTTGGCTGGCCCGTACCTGCGTATATGTGACTAACAATATGATTCGCATGGAGCGCGGTCGCCGGCGACGCGAAGCGTATGCCGCGTGGGAAAGCATGCTCGATCGGGAAAGTGAGGGACCACCTATGGATTGCCACGAACAAGACCGCGTCGCCAAACTCTATGAGGCGCTGGCCGCTATCCGCAGACACGACCGTCAAATACTGCTGGATCATTATATGCACCAAGTCAGCAATGACGAGATGGCCAGAAAAATGGCCTGTTCCGAGGAGGTTGTGCGCAAACGGCTCAGCCGTGCAAGGACCAACCTGCACAAAGCGCTGCAGCGTCAGGGATTGGCCTATGGCATGCCGGCTCTTATCACGGCATTGCAGATGGAAGCATCCACTACAGCTGGAATGACGTTTTCCTGCGCGATACCGTCCAGTCCACCCAGCGAGCTGGTTCAGAACCTGTCGCAGGTTGTCATGCGGCAGATGACGTTGCAGGAATATAGCAGGCTGCTTGCTTGGATCTTGGCAGGCTTGGCTGCGACAACCAGTACACTTTGGCTACTCGTTTCCCTGACTGGATGGAGTATGTTTGACGCGTATGCTATAATAGAGGCACATCCCGACGGCACGGTCATGCTGCGCGCATCCGACGCTGCGGACTGGCGTGTGTTGCGCACGAACGAACCCGCGTGCCGCGGTATGCAGGTCCGAACGAGCGCAGCAGGGCAGGCGCTTGTGCGTTGGGCCGGCGGAGATACGCTTTGGATTCGCGAGAACAGTGATGTGGTTGTTGAAAAAGGCCGGGCTATGTCGTTGCGGCGTGGCGCGTTGTATAGCGCCATGGCTGCAACGCTCAGCCTGCGTACGCCGGATATGGCGGTGCGCCTGGAGCCACACAGCGAAGCCTTCCTGATGCTGGCGGATGCCGAGCCCTCATTCACTCATCTCGACATCTGGCAGGGCCTTGCCACCTTGACGACGGTATCAGGAAACGAGCGTCGCGAGATACCTGCCGGTCGTATGGTTGCCATGGGAACCGCTTGTGGTTTCCATAACAAGCCTTCAGATCGACGCGAATTCGGGTCGGCTTTCGGCGGGGTGCTCTATCGCGAGTTCGCCGATCTTTACAGACAACGCTCTTTCATGTGCACGAATCTCACATACAAACCCTCGTATTTGCTGGCGCACCCTTCAGCGCAGCAACTGTTGGCCGCCACACGGCATGACGCCCACGCAGCGCTGACCAAGCGCGCCGATCACAACGACGGGTTTCTCGTCGGTATAACCGCGCCCGATGACCGCTTCCACTATGCCCTCTTTCAGATCGGCGATCCAACGCAAGACGCGATGCAGTGGGATGCCATTTTTTATTTTATGCAACGCGGCACCGATCCGTACACAGCCATCGGCGATATGGCCGAAGCGGATGCGTGCGACATGACAGCACGCCTGCAGACCGCGTACTCTATAAGCGGCATCATGCCGGAAGCTTGGGCGCCAATTGGCGGGCCGGTTCCTCACCATCGCAGTCTTGGCATTCCCTTTAGGCGCTGGTTGTCCTATCGTTGCCGCTACCTGGCGTGCGGTCGTAAGCCGGATGGCGAGCGCATATACGAAAAGGAAGTCTGGATCGATGGCAAGCTCGTTACCCGACGATGGCGCATCGGTCAGCATTTCCACATCGGTGTTTTTTTCCGGGACTGTTCCCTTTACATTACCGATTTTCAGCAATGGGCGCTGAAACAAACCGATGCGGCAAACAGCACAAAGGCTCGTATGATGATCAACCCAAACACTACAAAAGGTAACTGAGGCTTCTATGAAAAAAACTGCAATCTACGTCATCCCTCTGGCAATTGCCGGCATGGCCGGTCTGATGGTCTGGAAGAACGCACACCAGACGCCTGTTTCACCCGCGTCTGAAACTCGTTCCGGTACTCGTTCCGATCCTTCATCCATTGTCGATGTGCCGCCGGATATGACTGCGTCTGAGCGGTCCATGGCTCAGGAAAGCGCCAACGCAAAGGGCGTGTCAAAGGCTTCGACGGGCGCGTCGCCTGAACAACCGCCTTCAGGACCGGCAGAACCGGATCCTGCGAAACCTCTGTACGTTGGCCATGACGTCGGTAAGGCCAAGGATGAAGCGCCGTCTTCACCTATTGCCGTCCTGCTAGCCGGCGCCGAGTTGCTGGCCGAACAGGAAAGCACTCTGCCCGGCAGTTATCGACATGTACGCATTGTACGTTCATCCCGGAACAAATACCCTTTGCTGCGCGTAACGGTCGCGGAACCCCAGCATCTTGTGGTCGTGGCCGATCACCTGATCGTCCGCAAGCGACCAGAGCTGAGCAGCGACGACTTTGTCGCAGAATTGAAAAAAGCCGGCTATGGGATTCGCAAAAAAATGCTGGCGCCCGAAACCTGGCTGGTCGCTTTCAACGATCTGACGCCTGCGGAATTGATCCCTGCCTATGACAAGGCGCTGATGGAATTGAAGGCTTATGGCCGGGCCGAACCCGATTATGTTGTAGAGGCGCTGCGAACGCCAAACGATACCTATCAGCATCTGCTTTGGGGCATGCACAACACCGCCGCCCGCGTGACCATTGCCTCTGGCGCATCTGCGGGCGCTATTTACAACGAAGGCGGTAAGATGGCCTATGCCGGCGAACTTCCGGCTCAGGGTTTGACCAATCAGGTTGCGCTCTGTGGCCTGGGTAGAAGCAGCGATTTCCCTGACGTGGCCGGTAAGATCGCCCTGATCGCCCGCGGCGACATCACCTTTGCGGAAAAGGCGCTTCATGCCCGTAAAGCCGGCGCTGTGGCAGTTCTGATCTACAATAACGCGGCCGGCGGTTTTTCCGGCACGCTCAGCACGTTCACGGACGCCGAAGGCCAACCTTGGTTGCCCGTCATACCGCTGAGCCAGTCGGCGGGTCAGGCCCTGGAAAGCGCTATTGCCGCTGCAATACCCTCCCCGCTGGACCTGGCCTTGAGCGCACTGCCCAGCGGCAAGGATATTGCGGCCCGTCAGGCATGGGAAACCTGTACCGATTCGTCCGCAGTGCTGGTCGGCGTCATCGATACCGGCATCGATTACACCCATCCGGATCTGACGGCCAACTGCTGGGTCAATCCCGGCGAAAGCGGCCTCGACGCGCAAGGTCGCGACAAAACGAGCAACGGCGTCGACGACGACGACAACGGTTTCATCGACGATGTCCATGGTTGGGACTTCTGCAATGACGACAACGATCCGATCGACGATAACAACCACGGTACGCACTGTGCCGGCACCATCGGTGGTGTCGGCGACAACGGCCTGGGCGTTGTGGGAGTCAATTGGAATGTCCGCATGGCCGCCATCAAATTTCTGAGCGCCGGCGGCAGCGGCATGCTCTCCGACTCCATCGATTGCGTCTATTACGCCAACCGTATCGGCGTGGATCTGACCTCCAATTCCTGGGGCGGCGGCGACGCCACGGAAACCATGCATGACGCCATCGAGGCGGCCCATGCACTGGGCGTGCTCTTCATTGCCGCGGCCGGCAACTCGGCTGTGGCCGTGCCCATGTATCCGGCGTCCTATGACAATGACAACGTGATTTCCGTGGCCGCTACCGATAGTGCCGATCAAATGGCCAGTTTTTCGAATTATGGCGTGCCGCATGTCGATCTGGGCGCTCCCGGCGTCAATATTCTAAGCACAGTGCCGATGTTACGCAATCCGCCCTACGCTTTCTTCAGCGGCACCTCCATGGCCTGCCCCCATGTGGCCGGCGCCGCCGCGTTGCTCAAGGGCCGCGTGCCCAGCATGGCCCACCTGGATCTGAAAAAACGTCTGCTCGATATGGCCGATCCAATACCGGCGCTGACCGGTCGTTGCATCACTGGTGGTCGGCTGAACCTGGCACGCGCCATGAACGGCCTGCACGAGGAGGCTTTCATCGAACTTGGCGGTATGCGCGTCTACGACGACCAACCCGGCGGCAACAACGACGGCGTGGCCAACCCCGGCGAAACGATGACCCTGCTCTTCAGTTTGCGCAACCTCGGTTACCAAGCGGCTTCCAATGTGACCGCCACCTTCAGCACAAGCGATGCGTATGTCACCCTCACTGATGCCGATTGCACATTCGGCCTTGTGGCAGGGCGCACGGAGCGTGAAGCCAGCGATGTCGTGGCCTTGACCATCTCGCCCGATACGCCCAATCCCTACTCGATCAAAGCGATGCTGACCGTCGACGATCAGTCGAACGGTGTTTGGGAACTGCCTGTGTCCCTGCGCATATCCCGGACTTATCGCCTTTCAGGCATCGTCAACCTTGACGCCGGGCCGCTTTCCAACGCCGTGGTCCGTTTCAGCGGAACCACTTCCGGAGAGATGGTCTGCGATGCCGCTGGTCTGTTCGACATAGCTGTACCGGTGGGGGATTACGCGCTGCAGGCCTCGTATCGGGACCTCGAGTTGTCGAAGACCGCAGTGCAATCTTTCAACACAAGCGGCGATCCGGTCACGGGCAGCCACAGCAACATCGTGTTTGCATTGCGGCGTGCCGTCGTGTCAGGAACCGTTGTCGATCATGCAAACGGCGTGCCTGTCGAAGGTGCCACCATCACATTTCTCGGCCCGTTGACCGAAACCCTGAGCAGCGACGCGGATGGGACTTTTCGCCTGGACCGCATTTACGGCCGCGAGGTAACCTGGTCGGTGTTCGCCGCCAAGCCGCAGGCCTACGATTATCCAACCTCCGGGCGAACTGTAACCGTGCCGCCCGATACGCACGATTTGGTCTTCCGGCTCGGCTGGCCCGCTATCGAGCTGAACTTGGATGGCCATGCCGGTTTCGAGGTCACTTTGGCACCTGGCGAATCGACCGTGCGGGGCCTCAACGTCACCAATATCGGCGTAGCCGACCTCTATTGGCAGGCTGATGGTCTTGCCAACGGCGGCGGTACTGCCGGTGTGGTGCGCGTCGAGTTCAATCCGCCCAGCATGATTGCAGATCTGCCGACATGGTCTATTGAAGGCACGGTATACGCTGGCGAACACCTGTTCTGGCTAGAATCCGGAGTCCTCTACCGCCAGGATAAAACCGGCACGCTGGTTGACAGCGAATACCTGCCTGAAACTATCGTAGGTTTCGAATCGAGCTGGCGCCTGGTTTGTTTTGATGGCCGACTTTTCTGGTTCGAGCAGAGCATCCGCGATGCGGATAATCCAGACCACGATTTTATCAACCTGCAGGGTGTGGATCTCGCCACCCACCAGATCGTCGAAACGCTCGAAGTCGATCGGCGTCTCCATATTTCTTTGAGTAGCAACGAAATTGCGTATTGGGGCAATGCGCGCTGCTGTGCCTTTGCCGAAGGCGTTTTTCTGTTTTACTGGGCCTATCGCGATCCGCTGGATTCTAAACGCTACCTCCATCTGGCCCGTATAGATCGCGTCAACGGTCGTCTGCTTTCGCACTTCCGCTTACCTACTCCGGTCAACTGGCCCCATACCAACGTCTCTTTCACGGATTTTTCTTACTTCAACGGCGCACTCTGGATGCTTCAGAGCCAGTTGAACTATGGTTTGGGAGGATACTACACCAACATCTACCAGCTCGATCCGGCGGATGGCGCCATGCTGCAGGTCATTTCGCCTACCAATACTGTTCAAGGATGTGAACTGCGCGAGATCATGATCGACGAGACTGGCGCACTCTGGGTGGTCAAGGGTTATCCTCGCCCATACAAAGTGTATTGCATCGATTCCGGGATACGACTCTGGATGCGCGTCGATCAGCAGGTGGGCCGACTCGAGGCCGGAGGGGAACAGGCCTTAGCCCTCACCTTTGATGCCGCAGGCATGAAGGAAGGCGTTTACCACGGCGCGTTGCGCATCACCAGCAATGACCCAAACCAGCCAGAGGTATTTATCCCGCTGGTGCTCAATGTGACTGCCAGTGCTGGCGGAAATCAATCGCCGGTCATCAGCGGCGCCACGCCAGACACCCCCTGTCTGCTGAACGAGGATACGACTCAGATCTTTTCCGTGATCGTCATGGATCCGGATAGTGACCCGCTCAGTATGACATGGGCGATGGATGGCGTGGTGCAGACCGCAAGCGGATCAAATTTCACTTTCCATGCGGATTTCTTCAGCCAGGGCGCCCATTCGCTGGCCGTATGTGCGGCAGACGGTCGCGGCGGTGTGGCCACCCGCATGTGGCAGATTCAGGTGGCCAACAGCAACCGACCGCCCTGTGCGGAAGACGCCGATCTGACTGTGGCTAACTGCGATACGCTCGACTTCTCGCTACAAGCGATGGATCCGGATATGGAGCCGTTGACCTGGAAACTGCTGAGCCAGCCGACGGTCGGCGATCTCTCCGGCGATCCGCCAGAACTGAGTTACCGACCGCCCAGCAATTTTACCGGATTGGTCGTTTTCCACTACAAAGTGAACGACGGTCGGACCGATTCGAATACCGGGACGGTTCAGATCACGGTCGGCTACCGCGACATCGATGCCGATCTGACTCCGCTGACGGTCAGCGCTGCATTCGGCGAAAAAGCGACACGCACCATCATCTTGCACAACACAGGCTCTACGCCGCTGCGTTGGACCTCGCCGCAGTTGCCCGATGATTTGCCGATCTCGGCTGGCACCACGCTGCAGACCATCGGTCCGCTGGACGTTCCGACCAGCCACCGCTTCATGTCAGCATTGAGCGGCCTGGCCTATGACGGCACCAATGTGCTGGTTGCCGCGACTGAACTGACCCCGAACAATGCCTATTACCGTGCGCATCTGTTACGCTACGATCCGACGACCGGGCAACGTATCGGAACAAGCTTGCCGGCGCCGACCACCTCATCTTTCGATTACATGTGGTTCACGCAAATGGGCTGGTACGAGAATGACCTATGGGCGCATAATAAAAGCTGGGTGAGTGACTCCAGCTCGCGTATCATGTCTTTCAAACTAGGCACCAGTGAGTTGCTTCGGCAGGATTATATCCCAATCATCGAAAACGACTTCGGTTCGTACATTGCCGGCATAACCCGTTGGCATCACGGTCTCTGGATTTTCACTATGGAAACATCCCAGAATTCGGTCAGCGGATTGGTGCGCATCGAGCCCGGAACGGTCCATGCGCTCGATTGGTTCTCGAAACCGCTTCCATCCGGTTATGGTCCATTGGCTGGCGGTAACGGTGCGCTCTGGATCGGCGACTACTATGGCAAGCGCCTGACCAAGATCAATCCTTTCAACGGCGCCGTGCTGGAACAACGCGCTTGCATGAACTTCTTCCAGGCGCAGGATCTCGCCCACGACCATGCCTGCAGTCTGTTCTACAAAGAATCCGACAACCTTATTCATCGAGTGCATACGGGCGATTATGCGTTCATGCAACCGGATGGCGGCGTGCAGTCAGGCGGCGGCCAGGCGCCCATCACCGTTACCTTCGATTCCGTCATGGCCGGCGCAGGCGTGCATTCCGGCCATATCTTGCTGCTGTCCGATGATCCGGATGAGCCACGCCTGCAGATCCCCTATACCTTCACGGTGGGGCCGGCTGTGGGCAATACCCCACCCGTGATCGAGGACTTCAGCCCCGCCGCGATGACGACCAACCTGCTCACACGCCGGCACGCCGCCTTCAGCGTCAGCGCAACCGATAGCGATCCTCTCACCTACCGATGGTTTGTTGATGGGCGCCGCAACATCCGCCAGGATGGCGTGAGCGCGATCGAACTGATGCCGGCGCCCGGTGCACCCGGTCTGCACACGTTGCGCGTCGATGTGGATGACACCCGTGGCGGCGTGACCAGTCTGACTTGGCAGCTCGTGTTTTCTGATGAACCCTTTTGTGTGCAAGCCATTGCCGATCTGGATCATGGCCCTGCACCGCTGTCCGTCCGTTTCGGTTCCCTAGTGAATGGTGGAGCGGACACAAACGGCGCGTTTGCCGCTGAGCAGACCATGGTCGTCGTGGAGGCGGAGCATTACCATCGTTGCACCTTTGGTGAAGCAGGTGGGAACATAGCCTGGTATCCCATGGGCGACGATTGGTTGGGTTCGATGAACGGCGCCATCTATACCGAATCGGCTTTTGCGCCATCGCCCTTTAGTTGGACCAACACAGCAGATGCACAGTACGATATTCAGTTCCCCGCCTCTGCCACCTATTATTTATGGATGCGAACCAGGCCCGAGCGCACAGACCAAAATGCATGCATGGTGGGGCTGGACAATCGGCAGGTGGGCGGCGTCTTCGACGATGACGATAACGCGATGTTTAACGAGTGGCACTGGGTTCAACACACCACGCCCTTCAACATCGGTGCAGGCCCCCATATCTTCAACCTGCGCGCCAGGGAAAAGGATTATGCTGTGGACCGTTTCCTTTTCACCACGGATCCAAACTCCACACCGCAACAACTTGGTCCTTTGTGGGAATCAGCACGGCTTCCGGCAGTAACCTATGCCTGGTCGTTCGGCGACAGCGTCACTAACGCCACGGCTTCTCCGGAACACAGTTATACGAACACTGGCGTCTTCCTGGTGCAGCTGGTCGCCTACGCCGATACCGCGTCAGCCACTGGCGGTCTGTCCATTGTGGTGCACCTAACCTATGCTGACTGGTGCGCCCGGTTTCTTGCATCGTGTCCAGTTGAAGAACACGATCCGGTGGCCAACCCCGACAGTGACCCATACCCAAACCTGATTGAATACGCATTGGATATGGATCCATTGTTGTATAATCCAACCAATGGCATTCAGGTCGAAATGGTGCATACCAACCAGGACGCTTTCCTGGCTTTGCGATTTCGGCAACCGCGAGACCGCGGCGACCTGCTCTACCTGGTGGAAGTGAACAACGACCTGTTGACGAATGACTGGGCGGCTAATCGCGATGGACCAGACGTCACGGCGCTATTCAGTGCCAAGCCGGAAGGTTCGGCGTTGGTGGTGCTCGAACGCAACCTGGTCCCGGCTCAACTGGCCCCGCGATGCTTCATGCGCCTGCGTATTGTCTTGACGCCCTGAGTTGGTTTGCGATCCGGCAGGCGGTGCGATGACGGGCTGGGCCACCATGGGCGCAGCCTCAGTGACGACTTCGCCTCTACCATTCAGCGGCTCAGTCGACACCGCTCACCGTTCGGGCCTTTAACGGGCGGGATATCAACCCACTCTTTCCAACTGACTTCTCGTCTACTATGCCCTCTGCTGACTGCCTTTTGTCGAT
>CAZOLK010000088.1:0-10711 GCA_964580325.1 uncultured Verrucomicrobiota bacterium
GGTCCAGGTTGCCCGTAGGTTCATCGCAGAGCAACAACTGGGGGTTGTTGGCCAGGGCCCGGGCAATGGCCACGCGCTGCTGCTGGCCGCCTGACATCTCCTTGGGCCGATGGAGCCAGCGTTCGCCCAGGCCGACCCGGCCCAACAGGTTCATGCCCCGAACGCGCGCATCGTCCGGGTGAACACCAGCGAACAGCATGGGGAGCATAACGTTATCGAGCGCGGTCATTACGGCGTTGAGGTTGAACTGCTGGAATACGTAACCGATTTTACGGCAGCGCAGGAAAGCCAGTTCGTTGGCGTTGAGTTGGGCCATGTCGACTTCGTCCATGAAAACGCTGCCCGCGGTCGGGGTGTCCAGACCGCCCATCATGTTGAACAACGTGGTTTTGCCGGAGCCGGAGGGGCCCATGATGCAGATGTATTCGCCGCGATAGATGGTCAGGTCCACGCCGCACAGGGCGTGTACTTCCTCTTCACCGCAGTGGTAGATTTTCTTGATGCCGTAACTGCGTACGACAACTTCTTTGCCCTTTGCGTATTCTTCAGCGTTAAAAGCCATCACTCAACCCTCATCGCTTCAACCGGCGCCATGCGGGAGGCCGACCAGGACGGATAGAGCGAAGCCAGTACCGCCAGGATGATGCCCACCGCCAGCGACAGGAAACCATTGTAGATGATTTCGCCGGCTGGGAAATATTGTATCAGGTAGTTGTCGAGGAAAAGGTATTGCATGCACATATTGAGCGTCATGTGCTCCATGGCCAACATGCCGTAGGAAATGAAGCTCTTGATCAGGCTGAGTCCGAAGCCGATCAACATGCCCAAAAGGCCGCCGAACAAACCTTGCAGACAGGCTTCCAGCATGAACTGGATAAGGATGAAGCCATCGGTCGCCCCCAGGCATTTCATGGTGGCGATTTCGCGAAAGCGCTCGGTAATGGCCATGAGCATGGCATTGGCGATGCCCACCATGCAGACCAGGAAGGAGATCATGAGCAAGAAAATCTGGCGTCCGCTGAGCAGGGAGTCGTCGCTGGTGAAATCGAATTCCACCATGGTTCTTTTTTCCAGTTCGGCCAGCCGGTTTTCGTAGGCCACCATGTCGGTGATCGCACGGAGTTCCTGCTGGGTATAGTCGTTGTCCAGCAAGGCGACCACCTTGGGGTCGTCGAGTTTCAACATTTTTTCGTCTAAGCCTATCTTCTTCATAAAAATCCGCTGCCATTCCTTGCGCTTCTCGCTGGCATTCAGTTTTTGGGCGATGCGCTGCCGCATGCTGGACAGGTGCAGCGTCGTGCGAATTCTGGTTGCCTTATCCGCCGGCATGACGAAACCGAATCGTTCGCTCAGCGTGCACCATTGCTCAAAAGGGTTATCGTCGACCCAGGCCAGCCATTCCTCCACCTTCACATCACCCGTGAGCGCCCGGCAGGCCTGTTCGTATTCGGTCAGCCGTTCTTCCAGCTTGCGTGAAAACGCAGCCATATCTTTTTCATATCGGGCGAAACCAAGGGTGAACCGCTTGAGATAGTCCAGCCCATGGGGGGCGTTCAGCGAGCGCAGCAACCGGATGTCTTTGCTGAAACGCTGCCAAACCTCTGGTTGGGCCAGGTAGCGGAAGATGTCGCGGCCTTTGTGTTTATGAATGAGAATCCTGCGCGTACCCATTTCCAGGTCATTGAAAAATTTGATGTACTGTTGTTCCCAGACACACTTTTCCGCTATATCGAGCACCTCTTTATAGGAACTGCGGCTGATGGCCGCGTATTCTTTCAACGTGTCCCTTTTCTTGAACCAAGCTATGGCCAGGTTGCGGGCCAGGTTTTCACTGCTGGGGGGTGAAAAAGCGAAACTCAAGAAATGCACGGCTTCGCGTTGCTTGTCGATTTCCTTCTGAACACCGAGGGATACGGATTGAAGAAAGGCATTCTCGGCCATGAGAAACATGAAAAAGGCTACGGCCAGTACCACGACGGCCAGGGTGAGCGAGGAGCGCAGGAGTCGGTGCCGAATGCCGCTGAGGCAAAGCCTCAGGGATTTGCCCAGGGAGAGTTTCTTCTGTTTTCTGACATCGATGATCCGTTTTTCACTCATGGTCGATCACTATACTTAAGGTTATACATGGGCGTTTGACCGGCGGCGACATCCACTACTCGGGTAGTATAATCAACTTGAATGTCGGGTCCAGGCCGGTAATCCAATAATATCCGAATCCGATCAAAATAGCTATGCCGCCTACCAGCAATTCCCCCAGAATCAAGCCAATGAACAGCGGTTTTAATTGCTGGTAGGCACGACCGCCGCCGAACTTGACGACCAGTTCCTTGATGAACCAGCCCAGCAGAAAAGAATACCACATCCGGTTGGATGGATAGGTGCCCCAGACCAGGAACAGGACTGGATGGATCGGAAACTTCATGAACCGAAAGCGCAAGAATGAAAAGATGCCGATCGTAATCAGACCTGCGGTGAAAAAGGGCCAGACATCTGTTTCGGGGCGTAAGTAGGACAGTTTGGCCAGGCCTTGGGTTGCTTGCGACGTCTCGATCATGCCCAGGTCTTCAAGACGGGTCAGGTCGCGAGCCACGCTGTCGAACGGTTGCGTCGGCACGTGTCGGCTGGCATAGTCGTCGTTGGTGGTGATGCCGCCAACGCTGTAGAAAATCCAGAGCGTGACGACAAAGCCGACAACAAGCGCGACCACTGCGCCGCCAAACGTAAGAAACATGGTTTTGAGACGCGAGACCTTGTTGTCATCCGCCACTTTGAGGCTGGTGGCTACAAACGGCATCAGGCATTCGCGCGGGTCCTGACAGAGCACTGTGCCGAGGTAATAAATGAAAACAAGGGGGCCCGCGCCGATGCAGGCCGTGCCGAACATCCCTGACAGGAAACTGCCCGGCGACCAGCCCGCCTGCATGAAAGGAATGCCGGTTTCGCAAATGATCCGGGTAAAAACCAGGAACAGCAGGATGGTGCTCAGCGCAAAACAGAAGGCAATAAACAGATCCAGCCCCATGATCTGCATAACCAGCACGAATCCGAGAAACGAAAGCAAGGTGATGCGGCAGGCGATCACCGATTCGCGATCATGCTCCGTGGGCGCTCCCCATCCAAAAGCTTTTTTGAGCACAGAGGTGTAGTAGTCGCGTCCGATATAGAGCAGAATCAAGGCATAGCCGATATATGCGCCCGAGCGGAAGTGGGAGGCGTTCAAACCGGTGAACGGTTTGCCTGTGATCATGTAAAACTGCATGGCCACCAGAAAGATCAGGATCTGGGCCAGGCCCATGGTCAGGCCGATTCCCGAGGCAATGAAATAGGCCAGACCCAGCACCGTGAAATACAAAGTCTGAGTGCCGAGCCAATTGGCGCCGCCCGCATCGCCGACTTTGTGGGCAATGGGTATCTTGGTCCAGATTTTATTGGTGAAGTTGAAGGTCAGGTTAATGTCCGGCACAACGCCGGGAAACCAGCCGGCCAGCAGCTTGATGGTGTAGATGAACATGACGAACAGCGCACCGGTCCAGAAAAGTCGCGAATAAAAGATGGCGGAAAGCGGTTTGTTCTCGTCTCGCTTGAGTAGACTGGTTGCCACGGTGGCGATTGGATAACTGAGTTGCTCGTGATGCACCCATTGACGGTGCACCAGCATGGATAGGGAGATTACGCACAGGCTCATCAGGATGACCAGCGGCCCCCACCAGAGCATGGGCTTGATCCAAGCGCCGATCGGCATCTGCCAGAGCGGAATAAAGCCCTGGTTTTTGGACAAGCCCTGTACAAAACCCATGTACACTTTATCGTAAGCCTCATGCATCACGTCGCCGTTCAGGGGGAACAGGTAGGAAGGCAGGTAGTCGATCAATTTAAGCTTTTGCCACACCGGTTGCCCGGCGGCGTAATACAGGGGCAGGATCAACTGGCGATGGAAATGGCGATAAAACGAGGATGAGGGTACGAAACAGGCCGACAGGGTCATGGCCAGCACCACGACTAGTTCGTGCGTGCTGAGCATCAGGTTCGGTTTGATCCTGGAGCATAACAGGTTCCAGCCCAGCACGACCATGGCCATATAGAAATAACCGGCAATCGGAAAGTGGTTGTTGATGAAAAGGGTTTGTTCGAGGTAGTAGTCGTTGAAGCCTGCTACGCCGGCGATTAGGAACACGCCTACAAACCCGAAAAAGAGCGCTTTTTTCGTAAAAGCGCGACCATTCGTCGCATCGTTTAAAGTATCCATGGTTCTTCCACCGTTAGTTGAGGGGCGCCTGCATCCAGGCGAGTGTGAAAAAGACGGATCGCCATACGAGGGTGTGTGGTCTGGATTTGGACTCTTGATAGCCGCGCTGGAGTGTCGCGGTGATGAACAATTCCTATTTCATCAATCATACCCATAAACGTCAAATTATTTTCCTATGATTCAATGCTGCCTTGCATATTCGTTGGAACGGGTCCTTTCTATCAAATTCCCATTTGTGTGCAATCATTTTTCTCATAAAAAATTGTCATGTATGTCCTCACACGATTTAAACATCGGTCGATCAAGCGTTTCGCTCGGGTTCCAATAGTAACGGATTTAGGCTCTAAACAAAATCGTCGCAACTTTTTTTTGACAAATTCACGACGCATGATATTTTTACACATCTCTCTTAACCGGTGCAAAGAGTGTTAAGGGTATTTTCACCGGTGATGGTGATGGAGTTTTTTAGATCGATGAGGTGATAGTTATGTCCATGCATGCAAGTTTGAAATCGGCTAATCGCATTAAGACTAAACGCAATGTGCTCAAGCGGTTCGAGCGCGTCGAGATTTTAAAAAAGCGCGGTCAGTGGAAAGAAGGCGACCGCGGCCAGGGGCTGCGCAAAACCAAACTGGAAGAATAAAAAAGCGATTACAGAAATATATGGCCGAGTGCGGGCTGGGTTCACGTCGGCGTTGCGAACAGCTTATTGCGTGCGGACAGGTTTTTGTCGATGGACAGCCTGTAACCCAGCAGGGCGTCCAGATTGACCCGCAAACCCAGACCGTCTGCGTGGCTGGTCGTTCGATTCAAGCTGAACGCAAGCGTTATATTATGCTGAATAAGCCACGCGGCGTGTTGTGTACATCCCACGATCCTCAGGGGCGGCGGATTTTCAAGGATTTGCTGGACGCTTTTCCTGAGCGTGTTTTTACTGTTGGGCGTCTTGATCGTGACAGCGAAGGGCTTTTACTTATCACCAATGATGGCGAGTTGTCCAATCGTCTTATTCACCCGCGATACCATGTGGCCAAGACGTATCATGTCTGGGTTGACGGCGCTGTTTCCGCCGCGGCTATGATTGAGATGTGCAAAGGGATGCGTATTGACAACGAGTCCATGCGCATGGCGCATATTCAGCTCTTGCATTGCGAAAAAGACCTGTTTGTGTATGAAGTGGAACTCAAGCAGGGCAAGAAACGGCAGATCCGTCGGATGATGATGGTTGTCGGTTGCAGTGTAAAACGGTTGGTACGTGTCAAGATGGGGCCTTTACGCCTGGGATTGTTGAAGTGCGGGTTATGGCGGGATTTGAAACCGGGTGAAATCCGGGCTTTGCAGCAGGCTGCTGGATTGGAAGAGATGCCTTGAGAAAATACACGATTAAAAGTTCCAAGGATTTCATGGTGGCGTCAATCATCTGCGCGTTGATCTGTCTTTGGGCCATCAAGGATGGCTGGTTTCCATCTCCAAGCGTCGAAAAAAAATACCCACGTCGCGCCGAGGTATCTTTTGATCAAGCCGGGATTGTCGCCGAGGTTTATGTGACACCTGACGAAAAGGTGGCCGAGGGATCTCCATTGGTTAAAATGACGACGCATTTTTTTAATCAGCAACTCAAATCCATCAACAGCCAACTGGCCCTGCTGGAAAGCGGGATTGTCAAGACCCGTATTGAATATGAGCGTTTGTTGCGTAATAACGACGATGCCAGGGAGCGTCGACGCCAGCCGATCTTGAAACAGAAGCTGGAAGAGAGCCAGGCCAGGCGTGATCGGTTGCTGCTGGACAGAGAAAAGATTCGCGAGGAAATCCATCGTCAGATCCTGTGTGCGCCGCTCAAGGGTCGTGTGGCGGAAGTGTTGGTGAAAAGGATGGATGTTGTGGAACAGGATCAACTCGCACTGGTGTTGCATCCCATAACCGGGTTTTACCTGTTCAATAAGGTGCTGGCCATCGGCATGTTCATCGGAGCGCTCGTCTTTCTTGCGCTGTACTGGAAATACTGTTTCGTATTGTAATGTGAGTTACAACACTTTGCGGAAGGCGGCGCGCATTTCCTTGGCGCTCTCGTAGCGCTTGCCCAGGTCGTCGGTCAAGCAGCGGTCGATAACGTCCGCCACTTTGTCGGGGATGTCAGGATTGCGTTCGCGTGAAGGTACGACATCCGCTTTCAAAATGCCATCCAGGGACAGGGGAGCGCCTTCCTCGTGGCGCGGGGCAACGCCTGTAAGCATATAGTAGAAGATGGCGGCCATGCTCCAGACATCGGTTACCGGCATGGCGAACTGGAAATCCATCAGCCGTTCCCGGGCCATGAACTGGTGCGCTTCACGGATCTGGTCGTGCTCCACCATGCCGCCAAACCCGGCGTTGAAGAAATTACGGATGACGCCGACATCGGATATCTTGAGGATATCCTGGTTTTTCTTTTTGGCGATCAACATGTTCGACGGTTTCAGGTCGCGGTGAACAGCCTTTTTTTCATGGATGAACTCCAAGCCCGCGAGAGCCTGGAACATCAGCGGCGAGGCCTGGGCGATATCCATTTTGCCGCCTGAGGATGGGACCAGATGCCTGATGTTACCGCCTTCGCAAAGCTCCATAACAATATAGAAAACTCCGCCCTCGGCGCCGTAGTCCATCAAGGTCACCAGGTTGGGATGGACCATGATCGTGGTCAACACCACTTCACGCAGATAGCTCTTGCGGGCGGTTTCCGATACGGGAATCTGCGAAAACATGGTCTTGATGGCGACGCGTTTGACGTCCGATTTGCGACGCGCCAGGTAGACCGCGCCGAAATGGCCGTTGCCCGCCTTTTTAACCATGACATATTGGCTCAATCGCGGCACCTCTTCTTCGCCGCGGCGCTCCTGGTCCAGTTTCAGCAGCGCCCGGATCTCCCGCAGGTCTTCGCTTTCCGTCAGCTTGTTGCGGCAGGTGGTGCAGATATAATCGCCGCGCAGCGTACCGCGGATTTCGCTGGAAACCTCGTTGTTGCAAGCCAGACAATTCAATGGCAGGACCGGTAGCGCCATCTCTCCGGGAGAGGAAAAAACCGTTTCGCGGCTCGATCTTTTGCGATGCCTGACACTGTCTCGGCTGAGCTTGATGGTGGGTTCGCCTTTGCCCAACTGGCATTCATCCTTGATGCGAATGACCATGGCGGTCAAACCCACTTCGACGATGTCACCGTCTTTAAGGTAGATTTCCGGGTAACGTCGTGTGGCCCCTTGCTCTGGCGTTTCTCCAGCCGTACGGCTGCCGAATTTCTCGCCGTTGATATAGGTGCCGTTCAAGCTGCCCAGATCGCGGATCAGCACTTCCGGTGGATTCACCTCCAGGAAAAAGTGGTAACGGGAGACTTCGGGATCTTCCGGTAAACAAAGGTTGCAATTCTTTGAGCGACCGAACCAAAAGGTTTCGTGACTGTCAAAGTGATATTGAACGCCCTTCATGGGCCCCTTGACAACTTGTAGAGCGACTTTACCTGGCATCATACTCCTCAATTAAGAAACGCCGTCAAAATTTTTACATCTGTTAATGTAACCGAATCAGGCGCATGCATCAATATATTTTAGGATTATATCGAAGAGGGCGCATCTTCAAGTTGCTCAACGGCGGCGTGATCGCATGCAACAGCGCCGCGGCTGTTTATTGAAGAAATTGTCATGCAATTCAGGCTGCCAACGGCGCCAGACCGGCCATGGCCGCAAGTATGCGTGTATCTGTTTTGCGGTTTCGCCATATTTTCCATTGTATTCGGCCCGGGCGTTTCTATACTGAACATTTTGGATGACAAGTGATTGGTTTAAGCATAATGGCAATCTTTTCAGTGGATTGTGGAACTTGAGGAGTGGAGCATGAGTGTTTGTTTGGTAACCGGTTCGTGTGGGTTGATCGGGTCTCAGGCCGTTCGGTTTTTCGCCGAACAAGGGATGGATGTGGTTGGGATCGACAACAATATGCGCACGGTTTTCTTTGGTCAGGAAGCCTCCACGTCCTGGAACAGAACCCGGTTGACGGCTGACCTGGGCGCTGCCTACACGCATGAAAACCTGGATATACGCGATCGGGAAGGCATCGAGGCCTTGTTCAAGAAACTCGGGAACGCCCTCGAACTCATCGTGCACACCGCGGCTCAGCCTTCTCATGATTGGGCCGCGCGCGATCCACACATGGACTTCAGCATCAATGCCAACGGTACGCTCAATTTGCTGGAAGCAACGCGTCAACATTGTCCCGGGGCGGTCTTTATCTTCACTTCCACCAATAAAGTCTACGGCGACGCGCCCAACCGGCTGCCGCTGATCGAGCGGGAAACGCGCTGGGAACTGGATCCGCAACATCCTTACGCCGCCATGGGCATTGACGAGACGTTTACCATTGACCAGAGCAAGCATTCCCTGTTCGGCGCTTCCAAGGTTGCCGCCGATGTGCTGGTGCAGGAGTATGGACGCTATTTTGACATGAAAACAGCCTGCTTTCGCGGCGGATGCCTGACTGGACCCGATCACTCTGGTGCGGAACTGCACGGGTTCCTGGCTTACCTGATGAAATGCGCCGTGACCAGCAGATCGTATACGGTGTTCGGTTACAAAGGCAAACAAGTGCGTGACAATATTCACAGCCGCGACCTGATCCGGGCTTTCGGTGCCTTTTTCCGTGCTCCACGCATAGCCGAGGTGTACAATATCGGAGGAGGGCGGCAGAGCAATTGTTCCATGCAGGAAGCCATATCCCTGTGCCAGGAGATCGTGGGCCGCGAGTTGCGGCACACCTATGCCGAACAGGCCCGCAGCGGCGATCACATCTGGTGGATCAGCGACCTGTCCAAGTTCAAGTCGCACTATCCGGATTGGGATCTCGCATACGACGTGCCCCGGATTCTGCGCGAGATCTACGAGCAGAACAGCGATCGCTGGGGTTCAACCACTAATGGAACACGGTGCGGCGGAAACTAATAATTAATTTAATTATAACAACTGCCTGTTCATCAGCGGTAAAATTCGATTTGGTTGCGGCTTTGCCGCACTTCGTGAATCAGTTCTGCTCCGTGTCTTGCGCTACGATCATGGCCAGTGCCGTGCGTATGGATACGAATGCTATTTTTTCTGGGTCAATCTCTTCCGGGCGCAGGAAACAGCAAGCGTCGACTTCGTCCAGGGCTTGCAGCGATTCCAGGGATCGCACTTCGCAGAGGTAGAAGTAGTCCAGCACAATGTACATGATTTCCCGGTACCAGTACTCGTTGGGATGGGAGCACAGGTATTCCATGGTTGTGACATCCAGGTTCACCTCTTCCTTGACCTCGCGGAGCAGACCCTGTTCTGCGGTTTCCCAGGGATCGATAAATCCGCCCGGAATGCCGAATTTGCCTTTGCCCGGATCCTTGGCGCGCCGGATCAGCAGCAGGCGCCCATGGTCGTCGCGGATGAACGCGCCGGTTGCGATGGCGGGATTGAAGATATAGATCAAGTTGCAATCTTCGCAATAGATTCCGTTGTGTTCACGCGGTTCGATGGCGGGACTGGCGCAGCGCGGACAATACTTGAACAGCGCTATATGCGGATGGTTTCTCTTTTCGTCAATCATGCTGTTTCTACCTGTTTTTTATGATAAAAATGGTCGTACAGCATTCCCCATTGGGCGTGCTTTTTCAAATATAAAAATACTTGGCCCGCGGGTGTATGCTGACCAGCGCCGAGGTGCTCACTTCCGGCGCCATCATCCAGTTCTCCGTCAGGCTGACCCCGATCCGTTGTGCCTGGACCAGGCGGCAGCACACTTCGTTCATACGCAGGTCTGGACAGGACGGGTAGCCGAAACCGAAGCGCGAACCTCGGTATTGCTGGGTGATGTAGCCCTGCAGCGTCATGTCGGCTGGGTCAGGTACGCCCATTTCCATGCGCATCCGCTTGTGCCAGTATTCGGCCAGTGCATCGGTCACTTCCACGGCAAAACCGTGGAACAGGACGTAGTCCTGGTAGCGGTCGTCCTGGCGCAACCGTTCGCTTTCCTGTTCAACCGCATCGCCCAGGGTGACCACCATCAAGCCGACTAAATCCTCGTCAGGCCGGAAAAAGTCGGGAATGGCACGCTGTTCGCCGTGCGCCTGACGTGGGAAGGTCAGTTCGATCCATGCGCCGTCAGCGTCGGATTGAACCCACAACGTATCGTTTTCAGCGCGGCACTTGAAATAGCCATAAGCTGCGCGCGGTTGGAAAAGGTTGCGCTGCTGGCAGTCCTGTTTCATGTGCTCCAGTCTGGGCTTTACTTCATTATCCATGATGGCCTGGTACTCGGCAGCCGCAAGCTTGCGCCGGCGATAACCCCAGCGTCCGCGGACCAGCGCCACCTCGTTGATGAACGGGTACACCTCGCGCAAGTCGATTTCCATGGCCTGGCGTGCGCCGATAAAGGGAACCTTTGGCGGCGGCGCCGAGACATCCAGGATTGTCG
>CAZOLK010000088.1:10721-19079 GCA_964580325.1 uncultured Verrucomicrobiota bacterium
GCCTGGTTTTCGGTCGCCGCGACGGGCTTATCTTTTTCCGGTTTCCAAACCGCTTTTTCCAGGCTGCCGTCTTCCATCCAGGTGCGCATATTGGCCAGACCGGCAAAAGCCTCGCGGCAGTAGACCACGGGTTGAGCATAGGCCGGCTGGCAGGTTTCCGCCACGAATCGCGGCGTCAGTGCGGCGCCGCCCAGGAACACCGGGATGTCGATGCCGGCATCGTCCAGCGCTTTCATATTCTCCGCCATTACAGCCGCGGATTTGACCAGCAGTCCGCTCATGCCCAGCACATGGGCCTTGTGCTCGCGCACGGCCGCAATCATGCGTTCCACCGGGACTTTGGTGCCTAGGTTGATCACGTTGAACCCGTTGTTGGACAGGATGATATCCACCAGATTCTTGCCGATGTCGTGCACGTCGCCGCTGACCGTGGCAATGACCATGGTTCCCTGGCCGCCTGCGGCTTGGTCGTGGCTCAGGTGCGGTTTGATCACATCTACGGCTTTTTTCATGACTTCCGCCGATTTCAACACAAACGGCAATTGCAGAATGCCCTCGTTGAATAAACGGCCGACCTCTTTCATGGCCGGGATCAGCAGGTCATTGAGGATAAATTCAGCCGGATGTTGCTGGAGCAGCGGAGGTATCGCATCGCCCAACAAGGCTGGTTTGCCTTTGATCACGGCGTCGGCCAAGCGCTCCGCGGGAA
This sequence comes from uncultured Verrucomicrobiota bacterium, assembly GCA_964580325.1. Lineage (GTDB taxonomy): Bacteria > Verrucomicrobiota > Kiritimatiellia > CAYTQP01 > CAZOLK01 > CAZOLK01. Next base: position 11,431 of record CAZOLK010000088.1, read on the forward strand.
GCTTGACCGCTTCGGCGGCCTCGTCCACGCTGTCATCGACTTTGCTGAAATGCTGGATAAAGTGCAGCAGCGGATCGCCCTCGGTTGCGTTGTTGAACAATAGATTTTCAGCCCGTTTTCTGGCGCTCTCGTCGATCTGGTTCAGCGGCACAATGCTGGACACGTGGATGATGCAGGCGTCCATGCCCGCCCGCAGGGCGTGGTGCAGAAATACGGCATTCAGAATTTTTCGCGACATGCGTTTGAGTCCGAATGAAATGTTCGATAATCCGAGCAGGGTCAAGGCGTCAGGCAGTTCGCGTTTGATCTGGCGGATCGCCTCCAGGGTTTCCAGCGCGGCCGTGCGCAGGTGCTCGTCGCCGCTGCCCACCGTAAAGGTCAGCGGATCGATCAGCAGCGAGGCGGGACCAATGCCATACCTGCCACAAAAGTTTACCAGTCGACGGGCTATGGCTACCTTGCGTTCAGCGGTCATGGCCATGCCCTCTTCGTCGATGGTCAGCCCGATCAAACCGGCGCCGTAACGCGCGGCCATGCCGGCCATGCGATGGGCGCGCTCCTCGCCGTCCTCGAAATTGATCGAGTTGACGATCATCCGACCGCCATAGCATTTCAACGCGGCCTCGACCACGTCCGGTTGAGTCGAATCGATGACCAGCGGCAGCCGGCATTCACGGGTGGCCTGTTGCATGAGGGTCAACACATCCTGCATTTCGTTGCGACCGGCATAGGCGCAGCTCAAGTCGAGCAGGTGTGCGCCTTTCTCCTCCTCCTGTTCGGTCAGGATCGAGAAAGCGGTCTCGTAGTCGTCCCGTAGCAGGGCCTGGCGAAACTGCTTGGACCCGGTGGCGTTGGCGCGCTCGCCAATGAAAAGCGGACGTGGTTCCTGATGTAACGCCATGGGCGCAAAAAGGCTTGCGGCCTGGCTGGGCGGTCGGATGTCACGTTGCGGCACGATCCAGCCGTTCAGTGTTTTACGCAGGCAGTGGATGTGTTCCGGCATGGTGCCGCAACAGCCGCCCACCACACCCAGCATGGCTTCGCGGGTCAGCTCGCGCATTTTATCGGCAAACGGTTGCGGTTCCAGCGGGTAGTGCACGCGACCGTCCTGCATGGTCGGCAGACCCGCGTTGGGCATACAGCCGATGATGCCCGGCCATTGATCGCGGAGTGCGTCCAGATGGGTGCGCATGGCCTCGGGGCCGGTGGCGCAGTTCAACCCCAGCACGGTGATGGGGTAGGGGGCTAGCGCGGCCATGACCGCGCCGATCGAAGAACCGATTAACAGCGTGCCAGTTTGCTCAATGGTGACCGAGACGTAGACCGGCAGGCCGTGCCCGACGCCGGCGGTCTTTTCGAGCGCGATCAAAGCGGCCTTGATCTGCAACAGGTCCTGGCAGGTTTCAATGATCAGCCCGTCGGCGCCGCCTTCGAGCAAGCCTTCGATCTGGATGCAATAGCCGTCGCAGAGCAAATCGAACGTTGTCTGCCCCAGCGTGGCCAGCTTGGTTCCCGGACCCAGCGAGCCAAAAACAAAGCAGGTGCGATCCGTTGCCGCGGCTGCGGCCGCCTCCCGGGCCAGTCGGGCGGCGCGGGCATTGATCTCGCGCGCTTTTTCAGCCAAATTGTATTCGTCCAGAGTCGCCGGCGCGGCGCCAAACGTGTTGGTTTCCACTGCGTCGCTGCCGGCCTCGAAATAGGCGCGATGAATTTCGCGCACCCTGTCCGGCGCGGTCAGGTTGAGCAACTCGTTGCAGCCCTCTTTGTCGTGCCATTCCTCGCATCGGATCGCGGCAGCCTGTAGTCGCGTACCCAGCGCGCCGTCCATAAAAAACACCCGGCAGTCATGCAGCCGGTCCATCAATTGTCTTTGTCTGTCAGTTTTCATGTATATATTCATTTATCCGGTTAAGCGGATATAATAACTTAGTCATGTTTTGGCAAAATGCAAAAAGAAAAAGAGAAAAAGATGGGATTATTTTTGGCTTGCTTTTTTTCGGGCTTACTATAGACAAAATAGTTTTCCCATGGAAGCAGCCGGGAACTGTTTTTACCAGAACTGTTTAAAAAAGCATTGCAACGACAGGGGAAATGATGTAAAAAAGGCGACCTTTTCAGTGCGGGCGGGCCGGGACGATTCGGCATGTCCGGGAAGGGTTGGGGTAGGGAATTGAGAATATTTGCTTAACACGTTAAGGGAAACTATGAAAGATACAGCAGTTGCCAACGTACGTAATTTTGCACTATTGGGCCATACGGGAAGCGGTAAAACCACCATGCTCGACGCGATTCTTCATAAAATGGGCGTCAACGATCGCAAAGGTTCACCCGCGGACGGCACGAGCATGTGCGACTGCACGGATGAGGAAAAAGAGCGTAAGATCAGCGTCTGGGCCAAACCTTTTGATGCCATCCACAAATCCAAGAAAGGCGAAATCTATCGCTTGGTCATGATTGACACGCCCGGTTACGCCGATTTTGTCGGCCAGATGAGCGCTGCGGCCAGTGTGGCCGATGCAGCCATCATCACCGTGGACGCGGCCAGCGGCGTCGAGGTGGGCACCAGCCGCGCCTGGAAATACTGCATGAAGCACAACCTGCCCTGCGCAATCGTAATCAGCGGCATTGACAAGGAAAACGTCAATGTCAGCAAGGTGATCGAGAACATCCAAAGCAATTGGGGCAACAAGTGCGTGCCCGTGACCTTGCCCACCAGCGATGCGTCCAAGGTCGTGCATGTGCTCGAGAACGAGGATGCACCCGCCGATATGGCTGACCGCCTGGAAGAGCTTAAGGGCAGCCTGGTCGAATTCGCAGCGGAAACCGACGATACGCTCATGGAGAAGTTTTTTGGGGACGCACCGTTGACCCGCGAAGAAATCGTGACCGGCCTGCGCGGTGCGGTCAACAGCGGTTCGCTGGTGCCCATTTTCACCGTGTCCTCGCCCAATGAAATCGGGGTCGAAGAACTGGTGGATGACGTGATCATGCTCTTTCCCTCGCCCGAGGACCGCGAATTCAAAGATAAGGACGGCAACGTGATCGATTCGTCGCCGAGCGCGCCGTTTGTGGGCAAAGTTTGGCGCTCGTCTAACGATTCGTTCGTTGGTCACATGAACTTCACCCGCGTCATCGGTGGTACGCTCAAAGCGGACAGTGAGATTCTCAACGTGAACACGAACCAGAAAGAACGTATCGGTAAGTTGATCATGGTCAACGGCAAGAAGAATCGGGACGTGACCGAAGCCCAAGCTGGCGATATCGTGGCGCTGTCCAAACTCAAGGCCACCAGTTTCGATCATGCGCTTTGCGATGTGGGCCAGAACATAACCTTGCCACCCATCGAGCTGCCGCAGCCCGTGGTTTCCTACGCGGTTTATCCCAAGTCCAAGGGTGATGAAGACAAGCTGGCTTCCGGCCTCAACCGTGCCGCGGAAGACGATCCCACCCTGACCACGGTTCGCACCGAGGCGACCCATGAACTGATCCTGTCCGGCATGGGCGATATCCAGATCAACGTCGCAGTGGAGAACATGAAGAAACAGAGTAAGGTCGAGGTTGACCTGCGCACACCCAAAGTGGCTTACAAGGAAACTATCACCGGTAAGGGCGAAGGTCATTATAAGCACAAGAAACAGTCTGGCGGTCGTGGTCAGTATGGTGAAGTGTACCTGCGCGTGGAACCCACCGATCCGGCAGACGAAGAATGGTTTGTCAACGCCATTGTCGGCGGCGCCATTCCCGGAGGCTTTATCCCGGCCGTGGTCAAAGGCCTGGTCGAAGGCAAGGTCAAGGGTTGTATGGCCAACGCACCGGTTGTCGGCATCAAGGTGACCCTTTACGACGGTTCCTATCACGACGTCGATTCATCGGAAATCGCATTCAAGATCGCGGGTTCGCGTGCGCTACATGAAGCCTTGATGAAGGCCAAGCCCGTATTGCTCGAGCCGATCATGAAGATCAAGGTGATGATCCCCGACCAGTACATGGGAGATATCAGCGGCGACATGAACCAGCGTCGTGGCCGCATTCTGAACATGGGTTCGGAAGACGGCATGCAGGTTGTCGAGGCCGAGGTGCCCCAGGCCGAAATCTTCCAGTACTCTTCCCAGTTGCGCAGCATCACTTCGGGCCGCGGTTCGTTCGAGATGACGTTTGAACGCTATGACGTCGTTCCTTCCAACATTGCCCAGAAAGTGGTTGAAGCTGCCAAACATGAGCAGGAAGAAGATCATTGAGCCGTTTTTAAAGTTCATGCATCGGACGTTCATGGAGCGTCCGACGCATGATGGAACGATAAGCGTCAGGCTTTAACACAGGAAAGAAGTATGAGTGGTCATAATAAATGGTCGACAATCAAGCACAAGAAGGCGGCCACGGATGCCAAGCGGGGCAAGGTATTCAGTAAAATCGCGCGCGAAATCATGGTTGTGGCGCGTCAGGGCGGCGGCGATCCAGAAGCCAATCCCACCTTGCGCACCCTGATCCAGAAGGGCCGGTCCGTGAATATGCCCATGGACAACATTGATCGTGCCATTAAAAAGGGTACGGGCGGGGACGACGATGGGATTCAATTCGACGAACTGTCCTATGAAGGCTATGCCGCCGGCGGCGTAGCGCTGGTTATCCAGGTGCTGACCGACAACAAGAACCGTACCGCGGCGGAGATCCGCCATGCGTTCAGCAAGCATGGCGGCAATATGGCCGGACCAGGCAGCGTCAGCCGCACCTTTCACCGCAAAGGCATCATCCAGGTTGATACCGATAAAACCGGTGAAGACGAATTGATGGAGATCGTGCTCGAAGCCGGCGCCGAGGACATGACCCGCGACGGCGACCAGTTCATCATCACGACCGATCCCACCGTGTTTATGGATGTGGTCGATGCTCTGAACGCAGCCAACATCGAGATAGCGAACTCCGAAGTATCACTGATTTCCGAGATCTATATGCCAGTTACCGACAAGAGCCAGGCCGGCTCTATCCTACGTTTCATCGAAGCCCTTGAAGATCTCGACGACGTGCAGAATGTCTATTCCAACTTCGATATCGATGACGCCATGATGGAAGAATTGAATCAGGACTGATGGTGAGCGATATCGTGCTGGGCGTGGACACTTCGTTGCGTTCGACCGGTTGGGGTGTGGTCGAGGCGCGGGGCAACTCGTTCCGTGCGCTGGATTTCGGCTTGATCAAGAACGCGCCGTCCCTGTCCCATTCGCGTTGCTTTCAGGAAATCCACCGCCATCTCGTCGGTGTGATTGTCGCTTGGAAACCGCACGCCATGGCCGTGGAGGGCGTGTTTTTCTGCAAAAACGTAAAAACCGCCGTGATCCTGGGCGAAGCGCGCGGCGTTGTTCTGCTCTGCGGCGCGATCTATGAACTGCCCATCTACGAATACCCGCCGCGCCGGATCAAGCAATCGCTGACCGGAACCGGCGACGCCCAGAAAAGCCAGGTGGCAAGCATGGTGCAAAGGCTGCTCAACCTGGATAAACCGCCGGTCGCCGATGCCGCCGATGCGCTGGCCATCGCCATCTGCCATATCCAGAATAAAGCCTCGGTCCTGGGCCTGGAACCTAAACAGATCTAGCTAGCATGGAATCCGCGGTTGACTCAGCTTCCTTGTCCCGGATCGTCACGCTTCTCACCGATTTCGGCGAACAAGACGGCTATGTGGCAGCCATGAAAGGCGTTATTCTGGGCCTGGCGCCGCATGCGCACGTGGTTGACGCAAGCCATGCGATCCCGCCCCAGGACATTCGCGCCGGCGCCTGGGTTCTGTTTCAATATTGGAAGTATTATCCCCAGGGCACCATCCATGTGGGTGTGGTCGACCCGGGCGTCGGCACCGGACGCGCGATTCTGCTGATCGTCGCGGTCGGCCTGAAGCTGATCGTGCCGGATAACGGCCTGGCCGAATTGGTTCTGCGCGAAGTTCCGGACGCGCAGATTGCTGCTTTGAAACCTTGCTGCCATCGGCCCGGTCTGGTTTCCGCCACGTTTCATGGCCGGGATATCTTCGCTTATGCCGCGGCCCGGCTGGCGGCGGGAGCCGCGCCTGACCAACTCGCTGACCCTGTACAAGCCTGGGTCCGCCCAACCTGGGCAAGGCCGCGCAGCGACGCCAAAAGCATTGCTGGGGAGATCATCCATATCGACCGGTTCGGCAACGCCATCACCAATATCGATAAGCAAGACGTGGAAGGTCGCGGACCTGTCGTCGGCGTCCAGGCCGGCGCCTGGTACTTTGATGCGATCAGCCATACCTATGCTGAAAAAGAACTCGGCGAACCGTTCTGCCTGTTCGGTTCGGAAGGCAAGCTGGAAATCGCCGTCAACCAGGGCGCGGCAGCTATCCTACTGGATCTGATGCGTGGAGACACTGTTGAAGTTCTCGTGGCCCGCGAGGTTTGAGAACACGGAGAGCATCTGTCAAAAATTCAAGTGCATGGGTGTTTGTTTTGTATGATGAACACCGATATTGAAACAGGAGAAATCTTCCCTTTTCTTGGCGGTGTTCAGTGTTGTCATCGCTGGTTAAAATAAGTTTGGTTGCGCCGTGTATTGGAAATCTGTACGCACGTTTCGACGAGGGCTCCCCCCGGAGCTACTCTACTGTTCTTTTTCTTGTCCTTTACGCTCTGGTATACTATTTTTCTGTAAGAGGGCAATATCATGAAAAAAACAGTGGTTCCATTGGAGTTGGCCAGTCTTTTTAGAGGCATGCGGCAGTTGGATCGCGAGGCGCCTCTGCCGGATGGGGCCTGGTTTTCGGCTGCGGAATGCAATGCCGGCTGGTCCTATCATATCGATCACGGCGAATTGACCCATTATCGCTGGCTCCAGGCCGATTTTCTGCTGGACGGTCTGGAATCGGTGAAGTTCCGCCTGTCGCTCCTGGAGGATGTGGAGGGACCTGCATTCACGTTTTCATTTGCTCTGCTCAATCAATGCCAGGCCCGTTTGCGTTTGCCGCTGGCTGCCATGGATCTCAATCGCTGGCTGCTGGAGCGCGAAGGCGCGTTATTGAAGCCGATTTGCTCCGGACATCCCGTTGATCCGGCCGAAATTACGCGTATCCATCTGCAGGTTGTGGCCAAAGGCGATGAGACGGCGCAATGGTGCATGACGCCTATGTATGCATCAAAAGAGGAACCTGCGGCTCTGACCGAGCCCTTGCTGCCTAAAGGCGCGTTGATTGATGCTCTGGGCCAGAGCCGGTTGCGCGATTGGCCGGGCAAGAGCCTCTCGTGCGAGCAAGTCGACCAGCGGTTGCACGATCAGATGGAGCAGGAGCCTGCCTGGAAATGGCCGGATGCGTTTTCCACCTGGGGCGGTTGTCGTGAGCGCAAGGAAGAGGGCACAGGCTTCTTTCGCACCCATCATGATGATACGCGCTGGTGGCTGGTGGATCCGGACGGCTGCCTGTTCTGGTCCGCGGGATGCGATTGCGTGCGCGTCGATACGGTAGCCAAGTGTCTAGGTGCGCGCTATTTTACCGTGCCTCCGGATTGGGCTCTGGAAGGCATGCGCAGCTTTGACGTGTTCAGCGTCAATTGCTACAGCGAAAAGGTGCGCCGCGACCTGGAGCCGGTCTGCGCCAGGTTGGGGCTTCCGGCCCTGATCGGCGAGTGGCATTTCGGCAC
>CAZOLK010000089.1:0-14272 GCA_964580325.1 uncultured Verrucomicrobiota bacterium
TGGGTCACGCACGCCGCATGTCGCCGACGCCATGCGCAGATGTGCGGATAGAAGACTGGATCGCCGTAAAGCAGCAGGCGCAGCCAAAGGTCGTAATCCTCGTCGCGTTGCCAGGCGCCATCAAACCCGCCGAGGCGCTGGAACAGATCGCGGCGGATAAGGGACATGCCGTTGAGCACGACCGGACGAATCAAGAGCAGCAGCGGATCGAACGGTTCGCCCATCAGGTTCAGCTCGAGGGGCTGCAACTGCTCGTCGACCTGCTCCATGCGGCAGTAAGCCCAGCGCGCGTTAGGTTGCCTGGTCACGTCGTGCAGGTAGGGGGCGAGCTTGTCGGGCAGCATGACATCGTCGGCGTCGAACCAGCACAACCAGGACGCGCGCGCCAGGAAAGCGCCCGCGTTACGCGCCGCGGACTGGCCCATGTTGCGCGACAATGCGGCCAGGGTTACGCGCGGATCGTCAAGCGTCTCGGCCTGGCGAGGGCCATCATCGGTGGAACCGTCATCCACCAGGATCAGCTCCAGGTTACAGGGGGCGCCGTCATTTTCCGTCTGCGCGAGTATGGAACGGCAGGTCGGCAGCAGGTAAGCGCCGGCCTGGTAAAAAGGGACGACCACGGAGAGCGCCGGCTCGACACAGGTCGCCTGGCGCTGGACGTTCGGTTCAAGTGGTCTTGCGGTCGTCATGCTGTGACGTGGCGTAGAGGTGATAGGCACAATCAGGCCCGACCAGAGGGAGCGCGGCCTTTAATGGTAGTCTGAGCGTGCCGCGGCAGATAAGTCGTCTATACAGGTATTTGCGACGCAGCAACTCAGCTTCTTCACTGCGCTGGTTGTTGTCCGGTTCCTTCATCATGACGTATCCGTCTACCATAGTTTTCCGATGCACTATGCGCGCAACGGCATCCAGAGTCAAGGTTTTCGGATTGCGGATTTCAAAACGCGCCACGCGCCATTTCTTTTTTATGATTGCCAGGAGCGTGTGCTACGCGCTATGATGCGTTTATTATTATTGTCCTGTTATTGCGACTAAATGAAGGAATCCCATGCAAGTTGACAAGAGCCTGAAAATCGTCCTGGCACCGTTCGCGTTGCGCACGGAAACGTCTCTGGAAAGAATCGGTACGTTTTCCGATCTGCTGAACGCTGTATTGCAATTCGAGGCTGCCGGGGTGCGTCATTTCGCCGAGTTGCCCATAAACCAGATGTTCCGTGGTATGGCCAGTCCGTTTTCCTGTTCCGCGTTCGGCCTGAACACCGATTACATCGCACTGGACAAAATAGCGGAAGTCAAAACCGACCGGTCCTTGAAACAATGGATCCAACCGCTTGACTTGGACGACAAGGATCGGATGATCGATTTCATCGGCGTGCGCGTGGCTAAAAAGCAGATCCTTGTCCGGGCCGCGGAACATTTTTCAGCCATGATCGCGGAAAAACCCCATACGCGTCGCGCTCGGTCCTATGCCAAATTCTGCCGCGAAAACGCAACCTGGCTGGGTTATAACGCACGCTTCGAGATTGTCCAGACCGAAATGCTCAACCTGGGGCTGCCCGCCGATTTCCGCGTCTGGCCCGAAGCTTATCGCACGCCGGACACGCCGGAGGTCATGCGCCTGGTCGAGTTGAACGAAGCTTGTTTGGATATCTATCGCTATATGCAGTTCGTGGCCCATGAACAACTGCTCGCCGTGAGTAAAGAACTGCGCAAGCGCGACATTTTGATGGAGGTCAACTTGCCCTACGGCGTTTCCACCGATGCTAGCGGCGATGTCTGGGCCCTCCAGGGCGAGGTGTTCGACATGGACTGGGAAGTGGGCTGTTACCTGGAACCGCGCAACGGTTATGACGAACAACGCTGGGGGTTGCCCCAGTACAAGTCCGGCAAGGCGTTCGACAAGTTCCTGCTGCAGCGCTATACCTACCTGGCCCAGTATGTTGACCGCATTTTTATCGATCACCTTTGCGGATTCGCCAACAAATACTATTTCCCGGCGCGTGAAATTCAGGGCGGCACGCTTGATGGCAGCGTGCCGGTCAAGGGCCATTTCGAGATCCCGCTGTACCCGACGGATATGGCCTACCGTAAAAACCATCCCGAATACAGCCACCTCGACCCGTTCACCCACGGCGAAGAAATCATGACGCTGATGAGCGACAAGGTTTATACCATGCTGAAAACCATTCTCGACGCCGGACTCCAGGTCGGCGGTGAAACCCTGGGCGACGATTATCGCCAGGCCGCGGTGGAGCAGGCGCTGCAACGGCTTAACAAGGAAGGCTATCACGTGCCTGAAATGGCGGTCTCGATCAATAAAAACCGCAACGGCATCTTTCCGGATCCCCAGGCGTTCCCCCATGCCACCGAATGGTTTCTCGCGACCCACGATATGCCCACCATCCTGCAGATCTTGTGCAACCAGCGCGGCAAAGAGAAGCTCTGGTACCTGAACACGTTCCCCCATATCCTGGCCAATTTCCTGAGCCAGGTATTCGGCATCCTGACCACGCCCAACAAGATCCCGCTGCGACCCGAAGAAGTCACCCGCGAACTGGGCCGGATCCTGCTGGAACGCTTCTGCACCGCTTCTGCCGGAAGTGTGGTCATTCCACTCCAGGACCTGTTCTGCCTGATGTACCCGGCGGAAATCGGCGTGAACATGGACGTCAACCTGAACCTGCCCGGCGAAGCCGCGGAAATCGGCAATCCGTGGGGCAATTTTAGCCGGCGTTTTCCGCAAATCGAAAAGCTGACCCAGGACGCTGAGGTAACCGCTCTGTTGCATAAGCTGGCGCAACGCGCATCGACCGCTTTCATCCCGGTGGAGCGTCTGATCGAACACGCCATTCCCATGGCCCTGTTTACGTTCGTGGCAGGCACGGCCCAGCGCGAAGTCGTCTATCGCGACCGGGAACTCGGCTGCTGGACTGTTCTGTCCCCGCCCGATGGTCAGCAGCCGATCCTGGAAATGGTGATCGGCAATGTGACGGACGAAAAAGTGATCGGCGCCGTGGAACTGCCGGATGTGTACAAGCCCAGCCTGGAACCGGACGCGGACTACCTGCTCGATGACCTGGAAGACGCGAGCGGCGTCAAAATGGAGCGCAGCGGACATGATTTATTACACCGGATCTACATCGAACTCGGGCCGCGCCGCGATCATCACTTCCTGGTTTATCTTAAGAAAAAAAGCAAAAAAAAACTGTCCGGCGCCGTGAAATGACCATAGGATGTGAACCGTTATGAACAACAAGGACGAAGAGCTGGACGTTTTGCGCGAAGCCCTGGCGGTTTCACCTGACAACCTGCCCCTGCAACGGCGGTTGGGAGAATTGCTGCTGGAGCAAAAGGCTTTTGAAGAAGCGGAAGCAGCGTTCAAGAACGCGCTGGGTTTGACCGCGAACGATGCACGCTCGCTGCGCGGGTTGGCCATGGCCTATCACCGTCAGGGTAAAAACAGCGCCGCGCTGGTCGTGATGGACGAATTGCTGGCAGCCCGGGAACATGCCGGCGACCTGCTGCTGCACGCCCGCATCCTGCTGAGCAGCGGCCAGGCGCAAGCCGCTGTGGCGGCGTTTGAACTTGCGCGTGAGCTGGATTCAACCGCCCATGACCAGGAACTGGCCGACAAGCTTGGGATCGACGCTGACCCGGCGTGCGCGGATGTGGTGGACGGTCGGGTGCGTGCGCCGGCCGGATCGGACGTCCTGCTCAACGATGTGGAGGCCATTGAAAAACCCGCGCTCGATTTCAGCCAGGTCGGCGGCATGGACAGCGTTAAGGAAGAGATCCGGATGAAGATCATCTTCCCTTTGACCAATAAAGATTTATACAAAGCCTACGGCAAAGCGATCGGCGGCGGCATCCTGATGTATGGTCCGCCCGGTTGCGGAAAAACATACCTGGCCCGCGCCACGGCCGGTGAAATCAAGGCCGGTTTCATTTCTGTCGGCCTGCACGATGTCCTGGACATGTGGTTGGGCCAGAGCGAGCAGAAACTGCACCAACTCTTTCAGCAGGCGCGTAAGAGCGCACCCTGCGTCCTGTTTTTTGACGAGGTCGATGCGCTGGCCGCCAGCCGAAGCGATATGCGCCACAGCGCCGGACGCCATATCATCAACCAGTTCCTGTCCGAACTCGACGGCGTGGAAACGTCCAATGAAGGCGTGCTGATCCTGGCCGCGACCAACGCGCCCTGGCACGTTGACAGCGCCTTTCGCCGGCCCGGTCGCTTTGACCGGATCCTGTTCGTGCCGCCGCCCGACGACCAGGCGCGCCAGGCGATCCTGGAATTGCTGTTGCGCGACAAACCGCATGACAAAATCGATTACAGTCAACTGGTCAAAAAGACGCGCCAGTTTTCTGGCGCCGACATCAAAGCCCTAGTCGACAAGGCAATCGAAGAAGCCCTGGCCCTGGCCATGAAGAAGGGTCAACCCATCCCGCTAAACACCAAGATGTTATGCCAGGCTTCCGCCAAGATCCGTCCCAGCGCCAGCGAGTGGTTCGGCACGGCGCGCAACCATGCGCTGTATGCCAACGAAAGTGGACTGTACAACGACGTACTCGACTACCTGAACGTGCGATGAACCCCGGCATTTTACGCGCGCGATTGCTGTTCAGCCAGGGGCGTTTTGAGGATGCCCGCCGCGAACTTGGCCGCGTGCTGAACGATACGCCGGAGAATGCACGGGCCCTCGCGTTGCTGGCCATGTGTCTGGCGGCCCAGAAACAGCCCCGGGAAGCGGAAACCGTGGCGCGTAACGCCGTGGCCCTGGAACCGGACGAACCCTTTATGCATTATGTGCTGGCCAGCGTCTTGCTCGCGCTTGACCGTGAACGCGACGCTGAACAGGCCATTCGCGAGGCTCTCCGGCTGGACCCGTACGACGTCGAATACTACGGTCTGTTAAGCGGCCTCCTGCTGCACCGCCAGCAATGGAGCCAGGCCCTGGCAACCGCGGAACAGGGCTTGCGGCTGGACCCTGAGCATGTGAGTTGCAACAACCTGCGCGCCATGGCCCTGGTCAAGATGGGCCGACGCGACGAAGCAGCGGCCACCATTGACGCCAACCTGGCTCGCGAACCGGAAAACTCCACCTCCCACGCTAACATGGGATGGACCCTGCTGCATCGCAACCAGCCGCGCCAAGCCATGGACCATTTTCGCGAGGCGCTGCGTCTGCAGCCGGGCAACGAATGGGCGCGGCGCGGCATTCTCGAAGCGTTGCGTGCGCACAATCCCGTTTATCGGTTGATGCTTAACTATTTTCTTTGGATGGGCTGTCTGACCGGGCGCACGCGCTGGACCATTATTCTGACCATCTGGCTGGTGGTCCAAATCGTCGGCAAATTGGGACAAGCCTATCCCAACTGGTCGCCGTTGGTCAGCGTAATCAGCTACAGCTACCTGCTGTTTGTCCTGTTGACCTGGGCATCGCGCGATTTCTTCAACCTGTTTTTGCGCCTGCACCCGTTTGGCCGGCTGGCCCTGTCCGCCGAAGAGATACGGGTCGCCAACGTGGTCGGGCTGTGTGTCGCGGCCTGCCTGCTCTGCCTTGGCTTGTATGCCTTTGCCGGCCACGGGACAGCCTTGTTGGGCGTTTTTTATTTTCTGCTCATGATCATCCCGTTTTCCGCCGCCCTTTCGCCCTACCGCAAACCGCACGTGCGGCGCCGCCTGGGTTTATTCGCCACTATACTGGCCCTCAGCGGCGGCGCGGCCCTGGCCTTCTGGTGGATTGACCTGGTCTTTCTGGGCTGCGGGCTCGTGTTTCTGGCGGGCATGTTCATCTTTTGCCTCAGCGCTAATTTTGTGCGCTGATAAATTTTTGAAACCCATGGCTTGTATTCGCATGCACGCTAATGTTATTTTTCCACAATCATTAAAAACAACAACCTATTTTTGGGGGAAGAGAGATGAAAAGGTGGTTTCTTGTAGAGCCAATCACGGCAGGGTTTATTTTGAGTGCGTCTTTGTTGTTGGGGCATCAGGGCGATCCGCCGTTCAGTAGCCGGCAGCCGGAAAAGCTGGCGCTCGCGCTGAACGACGTGGACGTGTTTGAAACGCCTGCGATCCATGCTGAAAAACTGCTGGAGGAAGACGCCAAACAGCAGGCGCTGTGGCCGTTGCGCTATGCTTCGGTGTTTAAAACGCGGCTGTCGCCTTTTAAACAAGGCGCTTGGGAAACGCTGCCCAACGGCGACCAGATCTGGCGTTTGCGCGTGCATGCAGCCGGCGCAACCGACCTGAACTTCGGCTTTGAAGCGTTCCACGTACCCGAGGGCGTGACGCTGCATGTGTACAGTGAGGAAGACGGTTATTACCAAGGTCCCTACTCGGCCCAACACAACCGCGAGCATGGCCAGCTCTGGACCGCGGTTGTACCGGGCGATAAGGCCGTGATCGAACTGTTCTGGCCGGTCGCCGCCAAAGCCGTGCCGCAACTGGAGTTGACCCATATCGGTCGCGGTTATCGCGATCTTTTCAAGCGCAACAACGCGGGCCAGAAGGCCGGTAGTTGCAACATTGACGTCATCTGCAGCCAGGGCGACAACTGGCGCAATGAAATCCGCAGCGTAGCCGTCTACTCCACAGGCGGTTCGCGTTTCTGCACCGGGACCATGATCATGAACGTGCGCCGCAATTTCCGCAACTTCTTCCTGACCGCCTCACATTGCGGTGTAAACGACGATGGCGTTGCGGCTTCGCTGGTGGTCTACTGGAATTTCGAATCGCCCACCTGCGGTCAGCAAGGGGGCGGTTCGCTGGCGGATAATCAATCGGGCGCCGCGCACTTGGCCAACGATGCCGGAACCGATTTCAGTTTGATCGAACTGGATGACGACCCATCGTCTTCGCACAATGTGTACTATGCGGGTTGGGACCGCTCCGGCGTCGCCCCATCGAGCGCCGTAGCCATTCATCATCCCAACACGGACGAGAAATCCATCAGCTTTTGCAACTCCGCGTTGACCACGGACCGCTACCTGGGCAGCGACGGCAATTACAACCATTGGAAGGTGAGTCGATGGAATGCGGGCACCACGGAACCGGGTTCGTCGGGTTCCGGTTTGTGGGACGGCACGTCACATTTATTGATAGGACAATTGCACGGCGGCTACGCTTCCTGCGATGAACCAATGGCTGCCGACTGGTATGGAAAATTCTACGATTCATGGACCGTGGGTTCGGATTCGAGCGGTCGTTTGCGTGACTGGCTCGATCCTGACAACACGACCAGCAACAAGGTTAGCGGTTCCGATCCCGGCGCCCGTCTGGCAACCCAGACGTTGACAGCACCTGTATTGCAGACCAAGATTCCAACCGGGAGCGTTTATACCGTCACCTGGACCACCACCGGTCATCCGACCGATACGCGCACAATACTCGAATACAATAAGCATGCCAGCGGCGATCCGGCGCCTTATTACCTGGCAACAGCCGAAGCAGGATTTGATGGCTGGGTCGTATCGCACGGTTCAGGATCTGCGGATTGGACCCGCAGCACGACCGATCCTTATGCCGGATTGACCTGCTTTTTTGCGCAGGACGTAGAAGCCATCAGTGACCAACGCCTTACCAGTCCGGGCTTGAGCGTGAGTAATGGCGCCTACCTGGCGTTCTGGCATAAGTATCATTTTGAAATGGAATGCGACGGCGGTGTGGTGGAAATCAGCACATTAGGCAGCAGCGGCCCCTGGACCGACTTGGGTTCTAAAATGATCGAAAACGGTTATAATGGCGTCGTTTACAATGATTGGGGCAATCCACTGGACAATGAACGCGATTGTTTTACAGGAGAGAACAATCTTTATCATCGTACCGTCGTCGATTTAAGCAGCTATGCCGGACGGACCGTTTACATCCGTTTTCGCGTTGGTACCGATGAAAGTTTTGGCGAAGTGGGCTGGCGTGTTGACAACATCCAGTTACGCACGGAACTGGCCGAATGGAAATCCCTGGGCGTGTCCACGCTCGGCAGCAGTTCTCATGCCTGGACCGTACCTATGGACAAGGGCGACGATTACGTGATCCGTATGCGCCATACCTGTCCGAACTACCGTATTTCAAATTGGACCACCGGCAGCATTTTCAGCGTCGTCGGCGCTGGGGATCCGCTTCCTCTCACAATCAACAATCGCCATGCCGTGACCACTCTCCAGGGCGCCGGCCCGAACATCCAGTTCCAGCCGCCGTCTGAAACGCAATATATAACGCCCTCCACCCAACTCATGGCATCGTGCAGTTCAACCGTTTCGGGCAGCAGCACCCAATACACATGCACGGGATGGACGCGTACGGGTAGCGATCCGGGTTCGGGATCGGGTGCTGTCACACCCTATTTCGCCTTGACCAACAATGCGGTACTGCAGTTTCACTGGACCACTCAGGTCTGGCTGCAGGTACAGGCGAACCAATATGGATCGGTGGACGTAACCGACGGCTGGTACGATCTCGGTTCTCCGGTCTTGTTGACAGCCACGCCTAACCCGTTTGCCCAATTTTCCGGCTGGTCCGGCGACGTGGCGCCTGCCCAGACCAATGTTACTCCCTTGCAGCTGACCATGGCTTCCGCCCGCAGCGTATACGCCAATTTCACCATGCCCACCAACATCATCTCGCCCAGTTCCATAACGGCTCCGCCTCAAGGCGGCAGCGGCGTGATCACGGTCCAGACAGATGCGGACACAGTCTGGACCTTTACCAACGATAGCGCCTGGATTACAGCAACCAATATCATAGCCCAGGGCAGCGGCATGACCAATCAAACCCCTTATTACCTGGGCACGGGAACCATCGCCTACACCATAATGGCCAACGATCAGTGCTCGGCGCGCAGCGCAACGCTATATGTGGCTAAATTCCCCATCTCGGTATATCAGGAGGCTACGGCCTTTACTTTGATGCCCCAGGGTGCGACAGCCACCTGGCAAGGCGGAACAGGCCTGGTCCAGGTTACGGCCGGTTCCGCTTGCGGTTGGCCCCTGACCATCGATGTTCCCTGGATCAGCATTGTGACGAACCAAATTAGCGGGGGATATCAAGGCGGACTGTATTACGGGGGCGGCAACCTGATCTACCTGGTCTCCACCAACGACGCCCAGGCGCGTCAGGGTGTCATCACCCTGAACGGCCACGATTTCACGATCCAGCAGGATGCCAATACAGGCAACTCAAAAAGCGTTGCCCAATGGTTACTGCTGTTGTTGGATAAACGACGATAAGGCATCTACGACAAGGAGTCTGCTATGGATATGGAAACGCTGAAAGCCTTTTTTCTGTGGAGCACGCTCATCAATGCCGCGATTTTAATCCTGGCTCTGTTGCTTTGCGCCATAGCTGGCGAATGGATTTACAGGAAACACAGTTCTTGGATCCCCATTTCGAAAGAGGTGTTCTATGCGGCCATCTACGGTTTCATCGGGATATACAAGCTCTTTATCCTTGTCTTCAACCTGACGCCTTATCTGGCGCTGTTGATTGTTGGCTGATACGCCTTATAAGGCCTTAGAGCCGGATAAGGGCGTGCCATAGCCGGTCGCCCAGCGGTACAACGCCGGTTTCAAACGCCGAGGTTCATTTCGGTCTGGCCGCTGTTGGCGGCGTTTTTCCGGCCGCGCTGATTTTGTGTGACCAGATCCTGGGGATTGATGAACTCGCCTGTGCGCGTCAACAGGATGCGTGCGGTGATCTGATCGAGCGGCAGGCTGAGCATGTGGCCCAGCACTTTGCGGTAAAGATCGAGTTGGTCCTTGTACTCAAGGGCTACGTGCAGTTGGTCGGCGCCGGACGAGGTCTTGTAGTCGATGATGTCAGCCCGTTGATAAGAGCCGTCTTGGTTCAGGAGGATGGTGACCCGGTCGAAGCAGCCGGAGATCCACTGCTTGTTCCATTCGATCTCGAATGGTTTCTCGCGCCAGAGCAAGCCATTGAAGCCCGGGTTTGACAGTGCTTCGCGCACGTGCGCGAATTCGATCAGGCGCCGAAAATCGTCGATTGCTTCATGCTCCAGTTCAGGGGCGGGTCGATAAGCCGTTTTCCAGGCCGCTATGATATCGTCGGGATGTTGCCGGTTGAGCCACTGGACCTGTTCCAGCAGCGCGTGCATGGCGCTGCCGAACTCCAGGATAGCGGCTTCGCGCCGGTTGAACAGCATGCTCGCTTTGATGGGTTCGCTTTTTTCGCCGGACGGCGTTTTGCACATCATCCGGCTGTTGCGTCTGGCCTTACGGTTGCGTAAACCCTGGAAGCTGACAGGCAGGGGTGGCGCAGGCTGCTCGGACGAATCGTCGCCGGCAGCGGCATGCCAAGTGTCGTCTCCCGCTCGATACCTGTACATTGCGGGTTGGCCGTCCAGGTCGACGGTCTCAGGCTCCGCGTCTTGCGGCCATTGGGTCAGCAGCAGTGACGCTGGCGACATGGTCTTGCGGTGGTTGCATTCGCTCGTGACCAGGTAGATCGCGCTTTTGGCCCGGGTCATGGCCACGTACAGCAGGCACAGGCTCTCAAACGCGTGGTCTTGGTCCAGCTCCCGCAGGTAGGCGCTCAAATCGGGGTCGTTCTTGACAAACAGACGGTTGGGCATGTACAGTGCCCAGTCCGGCACGCGTGAGGTGTGTTCGCGATGGGTTTTCACGGCCAGCCCCAGACCGCCCGAGGACAGTATGTTGCGACCTTGGAGTTCGGGCAGGAACACGGCATCGTACTCCAGCCCCTTGGCCTTGTGCATGGTCAGCACGTGCACGGCGCCGGCGCTGGCCTGTTGGTCTTCGATGCAGTATTGGCGAATGCAACCGATGAACTCCAGCGCTTTTTTACGGCCCTGCTGGTCGAAAAGGGCCGCGGCTTCCAGCAGATGGCGCATGCATTCGCGGGTGAACGCGTCTTCGCATGACGCCATGCCGGCGGCGTGCAACCATGCGCGAATCAATGGCGCATAGCCCTGGTTATAAATCGTGTGCAGCAGTTCCGGGGCCAGCTTGTCAAAGTTCAGTCCGCGTTTCTTCATCACCTTGGACAACGGCGACATGGCGATATGTTTCCTGGCATAGGTGTCGCCGGGGTATTCGGCATACTTGATCAACGACAGGAACGCGGACGCCAGGCCGTTGTCGGCGATCGAGACCGATCCTTCCCAGACCGCGTTGATCCCCTGTTCGCGCAGGTAGTGGGTGGCTTTCAAACCGGCACGATTGCTGCGTACCAGCACCGCGATGCCGAGCGACCCGCGCAACGGCAGTTGTCTGATCAACGCGGCGGTCGCGGCGAAGCGTGCATCTTCACCCTCGTGCGCATTGGCCGGTTTCGGTAGGTGAGCATGGACCACGAAACCCGGTTTGACCCGGTTTTTCGCTGCCGCCGAATGTTTGCGCCAGTGCGTCTCCCAGCGCGCGCGCACGTTGACCCAGCAAGGGTCTTCCATCCACTCGGCATATCCGCTGCGCTCGTTCAGGCGCTCGAGATCGAAAATGCAGTTGACCGCTTCGAGCACCACGGGTGAAGAGCGCCACGATTGGGACAGTGTTTCGCTGGTATCGATGACCGGGAAACGCTGGGGCAACAAGTCGAACAGGTTGGCGTCCCCTTTGCGCCAGCCGTAGATAGCCTGCTTGACATCGCCCACGTAATAGAAGCTGCGCCGGCCCTCTGTATCCTGATAAATTTCCTCGGCCAGGTTTGTCAGTGCGTTCCATTGCGGCGTGCTGGTGTCCTGGAATTCATCGAGCAGCCAGTGATCGAATGCGCCGTCCAGGCGGTAATCGATGTAGAGCCGCTGTTGGTCCTGGTCAGGGGAGCGGGACAGCAGCGGCGGCCGGCGCACGCCGCGCAGGTCGGCGTTAAGCAGGTAGAGGATGTCGGCAAAGTGTACCACGCCGGCTCGGCGTACCTGACGGTCGTAGTGCTGCTCGTATTCGCGCAGGATGTGAAAAAGACCGCGAGTTCTCTCGCATTGGGCCTGATAGATCCGGTCGATGAGCGTTTGTAGCAGGTGTAGCGTATGCTTGCACGCCTCTTCATCCAGGTCGACCATAGTGCGCGCCACAATCACGGAAAAGGCGCCGTCGCGTACGGCCGCCAGGTTGGGCATCAGCCGGCTGAGAAAGTAGTCGATACGTTTGGTCATATCCATGCCGGGCACATAAGCGAGTACGTCATCGACGAATTCCTTGAAAAAATCGATTTGTTCCTTTTTGGCGCCGCGGCGGTTCAGGCTCCGGATCAGCGCTTCGCGGTCCTCCTGCTCGAACGGGCGGTCGCTCTTCCACCAGATCGGCGCGGACCATATCGCCCCTGGGTCGCCCCAGAGCGTTTCGTCCGCTGCGGAAAGGTAGAGTTCGTGATTCGCCTCGATCATGGGCAGCAGCGTGCCCATCACGGTCTTGCTCTCCTGGCCGTAAGAGATTTGCTTGTAGGCCTGGAAAAGCGCTTTGACTTCGTGTTCGGGCATGGCGCCCGAGAGCAGGATGCGGTGCAACACCCGCACGCGCGCCGCGGCCAGCGCGGCATCGTCCATCATGTCCAGCGCGCCGCTGATGTTGAACTCGAACGGAAACGCTTGCAGCACACTGAAGAAAAAGCTGTCCAGCGTACCGATGCGCAGGTTGGGCGTGGCCATGATCAGGGAGCGCAAAACATGGATCACGTGGGCGTTGTCCAGCGGGTCTGTGCCCTGCTCGAGCGATTGGTTCAATTCGCGCAGATCATCGCCGCGGAGCGCGGCTCCAGCCAGGCGCTGGACAATGCGGATAAAGATTTCACCGGCCGCCTTTTTCGTGAAGGTCAGCGCCACGATGCGTGTTGGCGATACGCCGAGGGCCAGCAGCGAGATGTAGCGGCTGGACAATTTGTAGGTTTTGCCCGAGCCGGCCGAGGCACCCACGGCTTTGTGCGTTATGGAAGGTCGATCAGCCATCCTTCTCGATCCAATCCTCTTCAATATGGTCTTCGGGCCGGTTGAAAAACAGGGTCGCGTAGTTGTCGTCGCGCACGCTGGCCGGCGGCCAGAAGCGATGTTCGCGGATGCGTCCGATAATATTCCGAGCACACTGTTCGGCGCACGCGATCAGCGTCGCGTCCAGGTTGTTCCAGATCAGGATGCCGGTGTTTGCCATGGCTTTGGGCAGCACGAAATAGCCGGCCTGCCCGGCTTCCATGCCATCCTGTGCTTTGAGCATGCTGACATAGAGCGGGATCTGCAGGTTGGTCCAGCGTTTTTTCAGCGCATCCGCCCGCGCGTATTCCGGGGTATCCGGGCGCAGCCATGCCAGGTGTTCGGCTTCCGGCGTGCGGCGTTTATCGGATGTCTTGTAATCCAGAATGCGCACGGCGCCTGTATGGATGTTGCGGTCGATGCGGTCGAGTTTGCCGTGCACAGTTACGCCGTCGATCTCCACCGCGCACGGGTGTTCCGATTTATCGATGCGCCAGCCTTGCTGGAACGCTTGGGCCTGGACGCGTGCCGCGGCGCCCAGCCGCTGATGCAGGCTCTCGCGCTGGAACATGAGCGGCAGCGACAGCACCGGTCCGAATTGCTCATGGATCAATGCATCGGCGCGGCTCCACAGGAAGGAACAGATGCGCGCTTCGTCGGTCAGGTTCCTGGCTTCGGATTCGAAAAACGCATGCCATACCTGATGGCACAGGTTGCCGAAGTCAAAGGCGTTCATTTCGGTTTTGCGGTCATCCGCCTCGGCCATGTTCAGGCCTCGGTCGAGGTAGAAGCGGAAGGGGCAGAACAGGTAATTGCGGAACGCAGTGACGGATAGCGATTGAAACTGGTTGTCGCGCGGTGGCGGTATGCGCACCTTCCAGGCCACGCCGCGCGGTACGGTCTTGACCGTGGGTTCATGCTGTTCCCGGAAGCAGTGCTCGACGCGGCGCGGCAGGTTTTGGTCGGCGCAGAGAAAAAGCAGGCGCGAGGGCTGCAGCGGATCGCCGTCCAGGTTGGCGCGGCTGAAAAACAGGTGCACGCAGCCGGCGGGACGGCATGCGATCATGGTGCGCAACAGGTAGGCGTCGCGGCCGAAACGGTAGTGGTTGTCGCGGATGCCCAGGGCGCGACGCGCGTTATCCGGCAGAAACGGGTGGCTGGTCACGGTCTGGGGCGCCATGCCGTCGACAAGGCCCACCACCAGCAGCGCACTGCTGTCGTCCCAGGGCAGCTCCAGCCAGCCAAGGAGATCGATGCTTTTGCTGCTGGTGCGTTCCTCGTAGATGCGCTGGTCTTCGAGCCAGGCGCGCAGCAAAACCCGGGCATCGGCCGCT
>CAZOLK010000089.1:14282-18931 GCA_964580325.1 uncultured Verrucomicrobiota bacterium
CGGAACATCGTCGCGCAGCGCGTCCACGAGCTGCATTAGCAGGTTGGCGGCCTCGATCGCCTGCTTGTCGTGCTCGTTGCGCGGTTGGAACAGGCGGTTCTGATAGATCCGGGTCAAGGCCGCAATCAGCGCTTCCCAGACCGGGCCGCGGCGGCACAGCTTGAGCAGTTCATAGGTGGTTCGCAGCCCCATGCGTATGGATTTTTGCGTGTGCTTCTCGGCCAGGTCGAGAAAGTGCAGAAACGAGCCGGGAATATGCACATTCTGCATGTTCGTCAGTTCGCGCAGGAAATCCGTGGCCTGAAAGCCGACATTATTGGTACGCAGGTAATCCAGAAAATCCGGATGCTTGACCAGGTCCAGGAACGGGCCTGCGCTGTCGTCCTGCATGACCGCCAGCAGATCGAAGACCAGTTGGATCATGGGCACGCCGATCACGGGAAAACCTTCCGGATCGAAGGTTGCCCGGCCCTGTTCGTGGAGCACGTGCCGGATCATGGGTGCGCTGTCCGGATCGGGTATGCCGATGGTGGTCCGCGCCGCGGCTGATGCCGGTACCTGGGCCATGACCCGTTTGAACGCGCGGATTTGTTCGGCCCACGAGGCTGCGGGATTAATCATTGCGTCGTCGATGGGTAGGTTCTGGTTGATCCAGCGGTCCGGAATAGGGCGCCCCCATTCGTCGAGCAGGGCCTGCTGGTCTTGCGGAGCGTGGATATAGATATCCAGCGGCATCCGTTGCGCCAGGCGCTGCAGGATGCGCAGGACCAGTGGCGGCGGATCCGGGACGCAGAACAGGCAAACGCGTTCAATGCCGGGCGGCGGTTCGTAGGCGGAGGTGGCGCGCATGCGTTCGACGCAAGCGTCAGCCAGGTTGTCGCGCGCCAGGTGGGCCAGGTACTCTTGTTCCAGGAGCAGCAACTGGTCCCAGCGCTCCGGTTCCATGGTATCGTCGATGCGTTCGTGCACATCCCTGATGGTCCAGCCTTCCTCGCAGAGCAGGCGGCGCAGGCGGATGATCAGGCGCGCTGGATGCACGGCTGCGGCAAATGAGCCGATGACGTCAGCAGCGGGAAACAGGTTGCTGAACCGACTGTGATCGGTACGGGTCAGGAACGCGGCCCAGCGGACCAGCTCCAGGATGCCGTCGACCGTATGCGTTGGCTCAGGCGGCTGGAACAGGGCGGCCGGGGTCATGACCAGTCCGGGAATCACGGCCGATTTGCGCTGGGCAGCCGCATGGGCCAGCGCCTCGCGCAAGCGCCGCCCCGCATGGCGCGTGGGCACGATCAGCAGGTAGTGTTCAAGGTCAAGCAACCCATGATCCCAGGAACGGGTCAGCACTTCAACCGCCAGATCCGGCACTGGCCGGTCCCAACCCAGAAAATGACGCATAATTTGCATGAAGCAGGGTAGTACGCCGGCTGGACAATAGCAAGCGCAATAGTGGCGCGTGGAATCTTAAATCCGCAATCGATTCATTCGATTCCATCGCCCTTGAGCAAGGGCCTGAAAATTTTTTCATTTTTTAAGTTGCGTTGGTGGCCAGATGTGATAAATTGCGTGGTCTCAACAGACGACCCCATCGTCTAGTGGTTAGGACAGCAGGTTTTCATCCTGTAAACCGGGGTTCGATTCCCCGTGGGGTCGCCACTCACACGACATACCATATAACTACGAAATTTTGCACCCGACACGCGACGCTTTCCCCTCTTCCTTCTCTCTATGCTGGCGGCATGATGCCGTCGCGACGGAAGCGCGTCGGGGTCATGCCCAGGCTGCGCTTGAAGGTGCGGGTGAAATGGGTTGGCTCTTTGTAGCCCAGCCAGTTCGCGATTTCCTTGCAGCTCATGTCCGAGACCTTGAGCAGGTTGCAGGCGGCCAGCATTTTCTGGCGCACCAGATAGGTGTGGGGCGTTATGCCGGTTTCGTGCTTGAACGTGCGCGTCAGGTATTCGCGCGAATACTGAAGCTCATCGGCCAGTTCCGTTACGGTTAGATCCTGCTGGATCCGGTCTATGACCGCCTTGCGCATGCGTCGGACCAGTTCGCGTCCCGCATCTTCGTCCGACCGCCGTTCGCGCGATGCCACCAGGCAGGTGAGCAGGTCAAACACAAACTGGGCACCCCAGGCTGCGGTGATCACGCACTTCCGCTGATCCCAACCGCGTACTTCGAGCATGCGCCGGATCACGTCCTCGCCGCGGCTCACCTGGAACACACTGCCGTGCAGTTGGGTGATCTCGTCCACCATCTCAGCCAGCCGGCCGCCTTCGCAACTGACATAGGTGAACACCCAGGGCCTGTCCCCGCCGGCAGGATAGTAATAGGCGGTTTGCGGATGGTTGATCCGGCACAGAAACCCGTGGCCCGACGGTATGCGGTGCTCGCCGCGCCAGTCGCTATACCGGCCCTCGCCTTCGAGCGTATACTTGAAAATGCAGTGCCGGTCCCGCGCCCGAAACCGCCCCGCATTATGGTAAGACGGATGATCTTGCCGTTCACTCGAGACACCCAGCAATAACGGCAGCGTCTTCATTGGGCGTAGGGTCTGTAGTGATCGCGACCACAAATGCATGGCTGGTCCTTTTGTTTCGAATCAAAATCACATATTGTCAAGTAAAGTCACAAATAGACCTCTTTTCAAGCCAAAAATATAGGTTATGCTTCACGCATACGATGAAGTATGTCTCACAAATTGATAGAGCAACAGCAATAGAACATGGCTGATACAGCCGGGAGGACAGCGATGACCAAAATAACCTTGCTTGGCGCCGGAAGCGGATTCACCCAACCCTTGTTCACCGATATCATGAGTATCGAGGGACTGGAACGCGCGACCATCGGACTGGTCGACATCGACACGCAACGTCTGGCCCTAAGCGAAAAACTGATCCGTCGGATCATGGCGTTGAAAGGGAAAGCCGAATGGACCCTCGAGGTTTCCACGGATCGGCGCAAGATTCTGCCGGGTACGGACTACCTGATCAATACCATCGAGGTATCGGGCACAGCCTGCGTTCGCCATGACAACGATATCCCGCTCAAGTACGGCGTGGACCAGTGCATTGGCGACACCATCGGTCCGGGCGGCATTATGAAGGCGCTGCGCACGGTGCCGGTCTGGCTCGAGATCCTCGATGATGTGCGCGAACTGTGTCCTCGTGCGCTGATCATGAGCTATACCAATCCCATGTCGATCATGAGCCTGGCCAGCTTGCGCGCCACCAATCAGCCGTACGTCGGCCTGTGCCACTCTGTGCAGGGTTCGTCAAAGCACCTGGCCAACATCCTGGGCGTGCCCTACGACGAGATGGTCTGGCAGTGCGGCGGCATCAACCACATGGCCTGGTTCACCAAGCTCGAGCACCAGGGCGAGGATCTTTACCCTGAACTGCGCACAGCCATGGAAACGCCTGAGATCTATGAAAAGGATCCGGTCCGTTTCGAGATCATGAAAGAGTTCGGCTATTTCGTCACCGAATCGAGCGGCCACTTCTCCGAATATGTCCCCTATTTCCGCAAGCGCAAGGACCTGATCGGCAAGCACTGCCGCAACGGCTATCTGGGCGGCACCGGTTTCTATGCCGACAACTGGCCCAACTGGCGCAAAGAAGCGGACGAGAAGAAGCTGGATATGGCCGAAGATCGCAAGCCGATCAAGCTTGATCGCGGTCATGAATATGCCGCGGACATTGTCGAAGCGCATCTGTTTGATCGCGGCAAGATCATATACGCTTCCGTGCTCAATACGGGATTGATCACCAACCTGCCGCTGGACGGCGTGGTGGAAGTGGCGACCCTGGTGGATAAGTGTGGCTATTCCCCGACTTATTTCGGCCGGTTGCCCGAACAGGTGGCCGCGCTCTGCCGGGCCAACATGGCGGTATTCGAGTTGGCGGTTCTGGGCATCCTGCAGCGCGACCAGGAAGCGATCGTGCACGCCATGATGTTGGATCCGCTGGCCGCGGCGGTCTGCTCGCCGTCCGAGATCCGCGACATGGCCCGCGAACTGTTTGCTGCGGAGCGCGATTTCATCCCGCCCTGGGTGAGCGAAGCGCCCCGAGTCAACAAGCGCCCGCTCAAAAAGCGCGCTGGCAACATAGACCAGGACGGAGCCGCGACCGTCAGTGAAATGGCTGCGCGCAACGTTGCAACGGTGTAGCTGGGAGTTAGGTGGTTAGCGTTAGGTGTTAAGGGCGTGCGCGAAAATAACTTCACCATTGAGGGGCAATTCATCCCATCCGGCTTTGTTGCGAATGTTTCGAAATATTTCAATATTCCTGCAAATTCGAGCCTTGCCGGCTGGGCGACTTACCGCCACAAATGGCGAACTTCTTTTTGCGCACGCTCTAAGTGTTTATTTAGTAGTTGATGTGCTAGTAGCTGATGTGCGTTGAGGTAAGGACGAAGGGCCGAACACCTTTCAACTCCCTTACAAACCCATCAAACTCCCGACCTGGTACACCACCAGCGTCACCACGTAGGCCAGCAGGGTCAAGCCCGCCAACTGGCCTGCGGCCCAGGCCCATGACCCGGTTTCCTTGCGCGTAATGGCTACGGTTGCCATGCAGGGCAGGCCGATGAGCATGAACAGCATGACGCAGAATCCGGTCAATGGACTGTAGCGTCGGCCCAGCTTTTCGCGT
>CAZOLK010000090.1:0-18720 GCA_964580325.1 uncultured Verrucomicrobiota bacterium
CATTTTGTGGAGTCAAGTTGCCCAGCCCAGCAAGGCGCAAAAACTCGAAATATTTACGTGCGGCTGAAGCCGGGTCCTACAAACGCTTATGTCCGTCATCCGTGTCGTCCGTCAGCACGACGCTGCCATGGCCTGTGTTGTTGGGGTGCAGGCGTGCATGTGCCTTTTTTCGCAAAAAAAGGCACTTGACCATTGTAAAGGGCTTACCTATGTTATATCGTTGTTTGTTTAAAAGATAAATCAAACCTGATCAGAGAGTGGGTTTCGGCCCGCTCTTTTGTTTACTAGGGATAATGTGGCGTTGGGGCTGGTCCGGAAAGAGTATGGATCATGAATAATGAATTACATGCGATAGTCGAGTATATGGAAAAAGAACGCGGCATTGACCGCGAGGTCGTGCTTCAGGCCGTGGAATCCGCGCTGGTCAATGCAGCGCGGAAGGTGTTGGGCAACGAACAGGGTGAATTGCGCATCGATATCGATCGCAAGACCTTCGATATCCACGCCATGGCCATGATGACGATTGTGGAAGGTCCCCAATGCGAAGAAGGCGAAATAACGCTGGACAAGGCGCGCGAAGTATTTCCCGAATGCGAACTGGAACTGGGCCAGCAGGTCGAGATGGAAGTGACCCCCAAAGACTTTGGCCGCATCGCGGCTCAGACCGCCAAGCAGTCCATTCTGCACAAGATTCGGCAGGCCGAGAAGAACATGATCTACGACGAATACAAGGATCGTGCCGGCGACGTGGTCAGCGGCGTGGTGCGCCGCTTCGAGCGCAACGACGTGATCATCGAACTGGGCCGTGCCGAGGGCGTGATGACGTCGCGAGAGCGGGTGCCCACCGAGGATTACCAGCAGGGCGACCGCGTCCGGGCCTATGTTCTTTCCATCCAGAACAAGGGCCAGGGGCCGGAGATCTTGCTGTCCCGCAGCCATCCCGATTTTGTCCGTCGCCTGTTCGAACTGGAAGTTTCGGAAATCGCCGATGGTACCGTGGAGGTCAAGGGCATTGCCCGCGAGCCGGGCTACCGCACCAAACTGGCGGTCCTGTCTCACGACGACAAGGTGGATCCGGTCGGCGCCTGCGTGGGCATGCGTGGCATGCGCGTTAAAAACATCGTGCGCGAACTGTCCGGCGAGAAGATCGATATCGTGCGTTGGAACGAAGACATCCGCATCTTTGTGGCCAATGCCCTGGCTCCGGCCAAGCTGTCTAAAATCACCGTGGAAGAAGAGACCAGGTCCGTCTACGTGATCGTCGACCCGGAACAACTCTCGTTGACCATTGGTAAACGAGGTCAGAACGCGCGGCTGACCAATAAGTTGACCGGTTGGCGAATCGACATCCAGAAAGACGAAGGCGACATTTCGTTCGAGGAAAAAGTGGCCCAAGCCATCTCCAAGCTGGCCGGCATCGAAGGCATTGGCCAGGAAAATGCCGTCAAGCTGGTCCAATCCGGTTTCCTCACCCTGGAAGGCATTATGGCCGCCGAGCTGGACGATATGGTCGAAGCGGTGGACGGGTTTGACGCAGCCGCAGCTCGCCGCGTACTCGAATCCGCGCAAAAAGCATACGAGAAAGTGCATATATCCATTGACATATGAGAATTCATGAATTAGCCAAAGAACTAAATGTTTCCAGCAAGGATCTCCTGCACCAGTTAAAGGACATGGACATCAAGGCAAAGAGCCATATGTCCGCCCTTAGCGATGAGCAGACTGAGGCGATCCGCGAACTATTCGGCGACAACAAAACCTCGCCCGACACGAACTCCAACAAGAAGGAGCCGGCTGTGGTAGTCGAAGTAGAAGAACCACCTCAATCCCCCGCGGCAGCACCTGCCAAGGTCCAGAAGAAAAAGGCGCATCCACCGACCGAACCGCTGAAACCCGTTGAACAACCCAGGCCAGCGTCTGTTACGGTTGAAGCGGCTGAAGCGCAAGCGGCTAAAGCACAAGCGGCTGAAGCGCAAGCGCTGGCTGAAGCACAAGCGCTGGCTGAAGCACAAGCGGCTGAAGCACAAGCGGCTGAAGCGCAAGCGCTGGCCGAAGCGCAAGCGGCTGAAGCACAAGCGCTGGCTGAAGCGCAAGCGGCTGAAGCACAAGCGGCTGAAGCGCAAGCGGTTAAAGCGCAAGCGGTGCAAGCGACTGAAGTGTCACCGCCCGCGAAAAAGGAACCTGAGAAACGGGAGCCCGAGAAAAAAGAACCTGAAAAGCCCGCGCCTGTCGCCAGTCAGCCGGCGCAAGTTGCGCAACCTGCCGAACCTGTACAAAAACAGGAAGAAACGGTCGCCAAACGGGACAACGATTCCAGGGTCATCACGGTCAAGGGGAATATCGTGGTCAAGGCGTTTGCCGAGGACCTGGGCTTGAAGCCGAACCAGCTCATCGCCGAACTGATGAAGATGAACGTGTTCGCTTCGATCAACGCCAAACTCGACATGAAGGTAGCCCAGAAAATGGCCGCCAACCACGGTTTCACCCTGGAACAGGAAAAGAAGCAGCCCCAAAAGCCGCCGCCGCCCAAGAATAAAGAACCTCTAGTCGAGGAACCCAAAAACGATAAACCCGATCAACTGCTGACACGTGCGCCGGTCGTTACCTTCATGGGCCATGTCGATCACGGCAAGACCTCGATTCTGGACTATATCCGCAAGGCCAAGGTCGCCGCCGGCGAAGCGGGCGGCATCACCCAGCATATCGGCGCCTATTCCGTTGAAATGAAGGGCCACAAAATCACGTTTCTCGATACGCCGGGCCACGCCGCCTTCACGGCCATGCGCGCGCGCGGCGCCCTGTTGACCGACATCACCGTGCTGGTCGTGGCGGCTGACGACGGGATAATGCCTCAGACCTTGGAAGCCATCCAGCACGCCAAAGCGGCCGGCGTCTGTATCGTGGTCGCGGCCAACAAGATGGATTTGCCGGGCGCCAACCTGAACCGGGTCATGCAGCAGTTGCAGCAAGCAGACCTGATGCCCGAGAACTGGGGCGGCACCACAGGCGTCTGTCCGGTCAGCGCCCATACCGGTGAAGGGATCGACGAACTGCTTGAGCGCATCCTGCTCGAGGCGGAAATGCTCGAACTCAAGGCCAACCCGGGCCGCCGGGCTCAGGGATACGTCATTGAGGCCCGGCTGGAACCCGGCTGCGGCCCGACCGCCACGGTGTTGGTCAAAAAAGGCACTCTGTCCTTGGGCGACGCCATGGTCTGCGATTCGGCCTGGGGCAAAATCAAGGCTCTGGTCAATGACCGCGGCGAGAACATCAAAAAAGCCGAACCTTCAAATGCGGTTAAATGCGTTGGGCTGAACAAAGTGCCCGAAGCAGGTTGCGAGTTCATAATCTATCCCAACGACCGCAAAGCACGCGCCGCTGCCGGAGAACGCGAAACCGAGGATCGCGCCGCTGCGCTGCAAGGGCCGCGACGCGGCGCTTCTCTTGACGATCTGTTCGCGAGTACGGATGCGCTGAGCAAAAAAGAGTTTACCGTGATTCTCAAGTGCGACGTCCAGGGCACTGCCGAAGCGGTGCGCCAGTCGCTCGAGGAGATCGAGAGCAAGAAAGTGAATCTGAAAGTGGTGCTCAGCGGCGTCGGCAATATCACCGGCAACGACGTGTTGCTGGCCAAGGCCTCAGACGCCATCATTGTCGGCTTTCACGTGGGCAAGGAAAGCGGTGTGGACCGCATGGCCAAACACGAGGGCGTCGAAATCCGGCTTTACAGCGTCATCTACGAGTTGATCGACGAAGTCAAACGGGCCATGACCGGCCTGCTCGAACCGGAATTCCGCGAACGCATCACCGGCGAAGCCGAGATCCGCCAGATTTTCGAACTGGCCAAACGTAAACGCGTGGCCGGCTGCATGATTATCTCCGGGCGCATCTCGATTAAGGACAAGGCGCGCCTGATGCGCGGCAAGGAATTGCTCTACGAGGGCAGCCTCTCCTCGCTCAAGCGCTTTCAGAATGATGCCTCCGAGGTCCGCGACGGACAGGAATGCGGTATAGCGCTGGATAATTACAACAATATTGAAGAAGGCGACATCATCCAATGTTACCAATTGGACAAACTCGCGCAAGAGCTTTAGACGCCACGGTTTGACCGGTCGCCGCCGACATTGCGCGGTATGTCGTCAGCATTATGGGAGGAATCGATGCCAAATCGCATGGTAAGGGTGAACGAACTACTTAAGCGCGAAATAGCCGATCTGCTTTTTCGCGAACTGCATGAGGGTTCTTTTGATCCGGCCGGTGTCATGATCACCCGCGTGGACACCACACCCGATCTGCATCACGCCACAGTTTATGTTTCCGTGGTGGGCACACCAGAACAGAAAATGCATGTCATCCGGCTGATGCTCAAGCATCGCAAAAATTTTCAGAAAAGAATTGGCCAAGATGTCCGCATGAAATATACTCCCCAACTATCTTTTAAATTGGATGATTCGATTCAACAGGGTGATCGAACACTGGCTATTCTGGCTGAATTGGAACGCGAAAAAACACAAAAAACCGAAAACGCATCCGAAGAGCATGAACCGAAAACGACAAACATATCATAAAACGGGAAATCGCGGAACCGGGCAGCTCAAGCCAGACGATCCGTTCAATGGCGTGTTGCTGGTGGACAAACCGACCGGCATGACGTCCCATGACGTGGTGGCTAAAATACGCGGCTACTTCCGGTTCAAGAAAGTCGGCCATGGCGGCACTCTCGATCCGGCGGCCACGGGCCTGCTGATTGTGTTGATCGGCAGGGGCACCAAGCTTTCCCAGACCTTCCTGGGCGACGACAAAACCTATGAAGGCGTGTGCCATCTGGGTGTGGAAACCGATACCCAGGACACCGAGGGCAAGATTGTTGCCGAACGTGACGCCAGGGCCATTTCCCGCGTGCACGTCGAAGAAGAAATCAAGAACTGGATGGGCGATATCGCGCAGATTCCGCCCATGACTTCGGCCATCAAGAAAAACGGTGTGCCTTTGTACAAACTGGCCCGCAAAGGCAAGACCGTGGAACGCGATCCTAAAATCGTGCATATTTATACGTTTGACGTACTCGATTTTGATGCGCCCTTTTTCCGTTTCCGGGTCAAATGCTCCAAGGGCACCTACATCCGCACGCTGTGCGCGGACATGGGCACGGCCCTGGGCTGTGGCGGACATTTGAAAGAATTGCGCAGGATCCAATCCGGTTCGTTGCACATCGACGATGCGCTTGCCCTGGACGATATTCTGGCGCTTAGCCTCGAACAACTCGGCCAGCGGGTTCTCTCAGCCAACGACCTTGCTTTGACCTGATCCAAACAGACCATGAAGACCTTTCGCAGTTTCAACGACATAAGTGGATTTCCGGAGCCGGTTGTCATGGCGGCCGGCACGCTTGACGGCCTTCACAAGGGGCATCGCGAGGTGCTCGAAACAGCCATGGATCGCGCTCGCGTCCTGGACGCACATGCCATGGCGCTGACTCTGGATCCGCATCCGACCAAGATCCTGCAACCTGACCGCAAGGATTTTCTGCTGAACACCTTGCCGCACAAACTGTATCTCCTGGAGCAGCTCGGTCTGGACAACTGCCTGATCCTGCCCTTTTCCCGTGAATTGGCCGGCATGGAACCGGAGACGTTTCTCGCAACCTTGACCGGTGCGATCCCACATTTGCGCGAACTGGTGGTCGGCGCCAACTGGACGTTTGGTCGCAAAGCTGCGGGCAATGTGAACCTTCTGCGGCGTAAACAGGAAAAATACGGTTTCAAGCCGGTGGTCGTCAGCCAGATCCTGTGGAAAGGCGAGCCGATCTCGAGCACCCGTATCCGCGAGGCTATCAAGGACGGTCGTCTGGAAGATGCCGAACTGATGCTGGGGCGGCCTTTCAGCATCTATGGCCGCATCAAGCGCGGACGCCAGGTGGGTCGTACCCTGGGCTATCCCACGGCCAATATCCGCATTCCGACCGACACCCTGGCCCCATTGCCAGGCATCTACGCCGTCAAGGTCGGCATCGACGCGCAACTCTGCGACGGCGCGGCCTATTACGGGCGCCGGCCCACGTTCGAAGACGACTGCCATGACCTGCTGCTGGAAGTCCACCTGTTCACCAGCCAACCCGACATCTACGACAAAGAAATCGAGGTCTTTTTCATCCAGTTTCTGCGCGGCGACCGTTCTTTCGATTCAGAGCGTGAACTGATCGAGCAAATCGCCAAAGATTGCCAACTCGCCCGCACTGTGCTCAAACGCCACGGCCAAGCGAACATTATGGTGTAGACTCTTTTGCGATTCCCAATACCCGACACGCGACACGGTCGTGCCGATCAAAGAAAAAGCCGACAAGAGTGGAACGTTGCGTTCCCTGGATCAATTTGCATTGGATAGCGCTACGCAATAAACCCACACTGTTGGCCGGTTTCCGGGTTTGGGTTGACCCGGTGCAGGGCAACGAACTTGTTTTTGTTGTGTTCGTCGTATTCTAGTTCAAACTCGCCATAGACGCCTTCCCTGGTCAAGACCCGAGTCAGCACCGATGCCGGGAACTGCAGCGTATCGCCCTCCACGGTCCGCACCAATACGCTGTTCACCGCGCCGGTGTAGTAGCGCTGAATGTCCTCTGCCGGAATATGTAAATAAAAAAGCGCCGATCTCATGCCTCTATTTAGCTGAGCCAGCACGTTCCTGGCAAGTGCGTTTTTCGATGGAATCGATGGAATCGATTCCATCGATTCCATGCGAATCGCTGGTCATGGGCGTGTCGAATCCACAATCCGCAATCGAATCAGAGCACGGTCGGATTGCCGGTATTGTCCAGGGTTTTGAGTTCCAGTACGGATGCAGATGATTTTTCCAGCTTTTCCAGCAGGTCGTGCGCCTTTTCAGGAATGGTTTTGCGCTGTTCAGGCGTGTCGATCTGGCCTTTGAACAGAACTGCATCCGCTTCCTTGACCAGAAGGTGTTTCTTGCCCTGTTCCACGGTCAGAGTCAGGCTCAGGTCGCCGTCAACCATGGTTTCGACGCGCATGGCGCTCTTCTGCTGCAAGCGCGATGCCAGGTCGTGACGCCGGTGCATGCGCATGCGCAGGTGCGGACAGTTGGTGGCGTTGGGCAGCCGTTGGATCAAGTCCGGAAGGTCTCCTTCGTCCAGCTCGAACGGAACATGGAAATTGCGCAACTGCGGCGATTGCAAGTGATATGGCCGTTGCTCGAAAGACGTCAGCGGCGGCAACGAGCGGCCGATCAACGTCACTTCAAGCTCTTTGGGTTGACCATGACGATATACGGTCAAGGTGATTTTTTCACCCGGTTCATGCATGCGGATCAGTACGGCCAACTGGTAATGGGTGACCAGCCACTGGTCGTTCAGTTTGCCCAGCACGTCGTATTGATGCAGGGCGCCGTGGGCCGGGCTGTCCGGATCGATATACTCGACCATCAGCCCTATGCCGTCAGGCAGGTCCATTTGATGGCGGATGGCCGGGGCGATGCTCTTGGAGATCACACCCAGGTAGGCGTCTTCTCCCTGTTGAACCTTGTCCGCGGATTGCGCGCCGACAACCGCTGTCATGCAAACCAATGCGAAGGCTATGCTCCATTTGTGTTTCGTTTTCATTATTCTTTCCTTGCTTGTTGTTTGTTTCTGGTTTTCTTTCAATGCGCATGCATTTTGACAAATACCACCTGTGACTGGGGGACGGTCACCACCACACGCCGATCACTGTGCGGGTTGCACCACTCCACGTCGTTGAGCGTTTCGTAGCGTAACCGGCGTACCGCGCCAACGCCTTTGACCATGGCCACACCCAGATCTTCCTCACGCACCAGCACTTGCCTGGCCGCCACCGGTTGCGGTGGTGCAGGGCATCCTCTTCATGGGTCAGTTCATCCGACATACGACATCCTCGCTTTCCAGTTTTGTTCGCCGGGATTGTAGCGCATAGCGATAGCGCACGGCCATCGTGTTCAACGGGGCGCCCAGCACCTCGGCGATCTTCTTGAAAGTGAGCGCGGTCCAGCAGCCCATCTCGGAATCATCCTGAACCACGTCTTCCGCAGCAGCCGGGTCGTGAATCCATTGCCGGACGTACAGAAACAGGTTGTATCCATGTTTTTCTTCCCAACTAACTCATAGTAACATTATCCGCTTTATGATCTATGATCTTTTCGTCGCCAGCACGTTTTTTTTGTTTAATGTTTTAAAACGATTCTCCTCGTTGGCCATAATCGCGAGCTTTGTCGCGAGCCAGCCAAGGGCCTTCAATCACGAGAACCTTAAGGAACTCTCACAGAGCCTGCGCAACGATTTTGGCAGGCTGAAGCCTGGACTACAAACATTTGGCTCCAAACCAAGAAAATCCACGGCAGTTTCGTTGTCATAGCATCTTGCCCCTGAACTTCCGGGAAGCAAAAACCTTATCTGGAGCGGGTTCCACGGGATCCGATCAACGATCTTGAAGCAGGATCGCTGGTTCCTTAATTCAGTTAGCGGGTAGTGGCGTTACCAGGAATAGCGAAAGTGATTTGCCGCCCCCGGGCAATCCTCGGCACGCATTTCCTTGCATGACCCTCGGCGATGTTTTAGGATATGCGCCTTTTCAGCAAGATGGATGAAATGCATGAGCGATGAATTGAGTAAAATCGAACAGTACTACCATGAAGGGCGCCGATTCTGGTCCACCAATCCCGCGATGATCCGCAGTCGCCAGTTTTACGAGATGTGGGAAGATGCACACCAGCCGCACGCCTGGAAACTAAGCGCCAATCGGATCACCCTGGTCGGCGTCGCTGTCAGCCTGCCCAGAAGCGACGACGCACGAACGGCTTTCATCCATTGGGACGCGCACCACGACTGTGCTGCTGTGACGATCGAGGATACGAACGGCGATATTCTGTTGCTGTTACGCTTTGACGAGCAGGGAGCCCCTGTCATCGAAAAGAAACGCGGCGCCGCAGTCGCGGATACAAGCCAGGGCGAAATGATCGAGGTGCTGTTCGAAGTACTGGCCCGGACCCAGAGGACCGAACCGGGCATAACGCTGACCGCCTGCACCAAAAAGAAGTTGATCGATTGCGCCGTGGAACTGGAATTGTCCGACTGTTATGCCGCTGCATTGACCAGGCTGCGCAAGATGAAAGCCTCTGAAATAAAAGCCATGGTTCGCAAAGCACTGAGCGACGTGCCCGACGATGAACATACCGCTCAGTTGGTGCTGCCGCTGGACGGTTCGTATGCTTCCACTACGGGGGCGATTTCCCGCGGCGAGGAGCGGGAACCTCCTGCGCTCACGATCCCGGCGCGCACGCGTTGGGCTATTTTGCGCGACTTAGAGTTGCTGCAAAAAGCCGTGCGCATGACAGCCGATGCTGAGAAAAACTTACGCCTGCCCATGACCGAAGCCCGGGTTCTGGGCGCGAGCCAGGGCCAGGAAACACCAGTCAGACTGCCGACTCTGGGGCATGTCCCCATCAGCGAAGGCGATCTGCTCTACGTGACCGTGGATGGCGAAAAGCACGCGCTCGGGTCGTTTGTGGTCGATGTGAACGATAACGGTGCTCTTTACGGCCGTTTGCGCTTGAAAGAGGAAGGCGCGGAACCGGACGCCACGCTGTTCAACATGGCCATACTGCGTCCACGCAAAAGCCCACATCATTTCCTGGCTCTGGCCATGGAAGAACTGGCAACCGCATTCCGGCACGATGCCTCGACGCTCATGGGCGTAACACCAGTCTTGCTGGGTTTGCGCCAGGCCGGATTCCGGCGTGCCTTTTCCTCCGAAGCGCCGGATCGTCTCGATGCTTCGCAGCGGCAAACTTGGAGCGCGGCGTGCGATCCGGACAATCCGCTGGTCTTGATCCAGGGGCCGCCTGGCACGGGCAAAACCACGTTGATTGTCGCCATGCTCCAACATCTCATAGCCCAGGGGCAGCGCGTGCTGATAACAGCGCCTTCAAATACCGCGATCGATACGATCTGCCGTAAATTGATCGGCTCTACGGAGCTTTTTCGCGTGGGCCAATACGAAGGCTCTATCGATCCCGTGGTGGCCGAGACCTGCTGGGTGGGCAAAGCGGACCGCCGCGAGAAGTTGCAGGCCATGCTGACCGATCCGGAGCAGTCCATGCTGTGTGCGGGTACGCAAGTGGGCCTATTGCGAAGCGAGGTGACGCGTCGTATCCTGCGCGATGATCAGCCGTTTGATGTTATCCTGTTCGACGAGGCTGGTATGGCGCGCATGGAGGAAGTGCTGCTGTGCGCCAAGTTGGCGGAACGAGCCGTGCTGGTGGGCGATCCCCAGCAATTGCCGCCCTTTCCGCTGCCGCCCTCCATTATTTCCGAATTGGCGCTGAGCGAGGGCGGTCTGCCACGCGCACAGCGACGTCTGCTCCAGGAAAGCGCCATGCAGTGGCTGGCACGCAGTCGCGGCTTTCCCATTTCCCTGATCAAGCGCTCCTACCGTTGCCAGAATCCTCGCCTGTTGCGCTTCTGCTCGACCTTCTTCTATGACGCTCATGTACTGCCCAA
The DNA here is from genome assembly GCA_964580325.1 of uncultured Verrucomicrobiota bacterium. Lineage (GTDB taxonomy): Bacteria > Verrucomicrobiota > Kiritimatiellia > CAYTQP01 > CAZOLK01 > CAZOLK01. The sequence continues at coordinate 10,523 of CAZOLK010000090.1, forward strand.
CCAGCATGCCGAATATTATACACTCTCCTACAACGACCGGCAAACCAGGTATCCGCCTTCCAGCCTCTGTCTATACACGACCAGCGGCCTTCCCGCCGCGACCCGTGCCGAACGCCTGGTGGTCGAAGGCAACAAGCCGGGAATCGAGAATCCTCTGGAAGCAGCGTTGTGCCTGCACCTGATCGGCGAAGCGCTGAAACGGCATGGGTTGGATGAAATTATGGTCATCACGCCCTACCGTCGCCAGGTGCGCCTGATCCGGCAACGCTTGGAACAGGCTTTTAAACAAGGCCAGGATACATGGGGCGGATATGACGAGGAGCACTGGTGCGCTTTCGTCAATGCGCGCGTGGCTACGGTCGACAGTTTTCAGGGCGGGGAAAGCGATTTTGTCCTGCTGTCCTGCGTGCGCAGCAATACAAACAACGGCATCGGTTTTGTCGACCATCCCAACCGCATCAATGTTGCCTATACGCGGGCCCGTCGAGAAATGGCTGTGGTCGGGGACATGGTATGCCTGAAAAAGCAAGCGCACAACGACTTGTTCGAGCGCATGGAACGTGCGATCATCCGCGACGGAGAACAGGTCAAGCTTACACAGGCCTGGTTGAAACGCCAGGGCATCGATGTCGTCAGACAAGATGAAAATCGATGACTATCCCGAAAACCCAAATTCATGTGGCCATGCAAACCGCCGCTGATATTTCCCCAAGCGCCTCTAAATCGGCAAGATCCTTTTTCTGCCCGATGTTCTTTTTTGCGGATTAGTCGATCGCGTCCAAAGTAGTATACTGCGATAGTCATTTATCCCCTCGTCAGTTCATGCAGGATTGCGAGCGTTCTTCGATAACCGCGATCTCTCCCAGGATCTGCCGTAGCTCTTGTTCCTCTTCCGTGGGATATCGCCTGATGTGTGCGAAGATACGGGAAGGGTTGATCCGTTCCGGGTTTTCAAGCTTGATATCCTGTGTCTTTCCCTGTTTGCAACGCAGGTAGACGAAATCGCACACGGCCTGGGACGTGGAAGCTACCAGCACCCTAAGGTCAGGCGCGAAATAGATGGGCTCATCGATGGCGTGAAATTCGATGTCGCCAAACGCGGTTTTCACATGTGTCTGGTAATGATGGCGCAAGGTGAAACAAGTGCATGAGTCCGGTTGCCGCGACACGATGCCGTGCCTGTACAAAGCGAATTGGCCTGTAACATAGGCGGTTTCATCCATGCTTTGCACCAGGTCCTCCAGCCGAAGGCCGGGTAATCCGTAACGGCTCTGGGCATAGCGCACCAGTACGCCTTTCTTGACCAGCATCTGCATCAGTGTTCCAATGGATACCTCGCCATAACAATCCATCTGGGCCAGTTCCGCGGGCGTATAGATAACCTTGCGAAACAGCTCCTGGGTTTGAAGCAATCGCTCCCAGTCTTTAACAAGCCTGGCAAAGTCCCGGGCGCGCATCATCATGTTACCTAAAGATGTGTAATTTGGCATACGCACAACTAAATACTATTTCAGCAAAATGTCACTTGTAATTTATGTTATTGTTTTGTTAGTAGGACACGATCCGTTCGGGCATGACTTCGTGCTGGGTGACAAGCAACTCCTCGGTCAAGCGCCGGGTCCGATAGTCGGGATGCTCGGCCACATTGGTCAATTCGTCGGGATCCTGCTCCAGGTCGTAGAGTTCATCCACATCGCCGGGCATGACGGTCAGCTTATATCGCTCCGTGCGGATGGCCTTGGCTCTTCCGGCATTGAGCACTTCCTTTTCCGAGCCTGTCTTGGCCGAGGTCAGTGCCGCCAGTTCCTCTTTGCTCAAGTCCTCGTCGCGGATGGGACTCCCGTTGTAACCGAAGTATGACGGGACGGAAGCTGCGGCCATGATGGGCGTGATCCGGTTGGCGATGCCATATAGGTCTGGTTTATTTGACAACAAGCACCTTACCGTGATAAGAAATCAGCATTATGAGTGATGTCGTCAATCCACACGATGAATTTTTTGAAGAAACCTTTTCGCACAAGGACATTGTGGCTGATTTCCGTCAAAATCCAAAGTGCATCGCATGGACGTTTGACGGAGCCATTATTGCTTGACTATCAGACAGTTTCGTGCATTCATCGCCTTGATTGGCGAGTTCAAGCGTCATGGTTGCTTTGTGGTCTCCGCAATACTTCAACAGCGCTGATGCAGGAACCGCAGTCGCTGCCCGGCGCCCGCGTGGCCTGGGACGCGCCCATGACCGACGCGGGCGAGAACATGCGTGCCACGGTCTATGCGATGAAAGTCGACAACCCGCGGTCGGATGTGGCGATCGAAACCATGGATCTCGAAATCCTCTGGCACTGGGTGGAGCACAAACAGAAAGGCAAGTCGAAACGCTATGATTCGCGGACCCAGATCGCTGTGCTGGCCGTAACGCTGGGACATCGGATGTAATGAATGTAGGTCATGCGGGACCAGTCTTGCATTCACGGCCAATCTGGTTTTTATATGATCGACTCGCCGTAACCTTGAAAATACCCAATGCCCCGGCAAAACTTGCCCTCCCCGGTTATGCCTTTAAGGCACTGCCGAACCGTGACGATATAATTGAAGAAAGATACAATTGAAGAAAGATACAAACAAAACGTCACGCAATGAGAAAGACCATGATGCAAGGGCCGTAGGGGTTTACCCCCTGCGGAGATAATCATGACCACGGATGAGTTGAACAGTATGGCCCGTGAGGGATTGCTGGTAGGTGCGCGTATGGCTTATACACGTTGGCGGCATACTGCGCTCCATCAGGTCAACCTTTCCGGCATCGATCTGTACATGGGCGACCTGAGCAAAGCCGAACTGGAAGAGGCTGTACTTACCTATGCAGACCTTTCCGAGGCTGATCTGAGCTGGGCCAACCTGCACGGCGCCAACTTGGCACATGCCACCTGCCTGACCACCAACTTCACTGGCGCGGACTTAGGCAAAGCCTGTCTGATCAGGGCGCATCTCTCGCTGGCCAACTTTTCCTGGACCCGGTTCGATTACGCGGACCTGACTGAAGCGAGCCTGAGCCGGGCGCGCCTGCACCGGGCCAACCTGAGTTGCGGCTGCCTGCACATGGCCAACCTGCGCGAAGCCGATTTTACCCAAGCCAACCTGCAAAACGCCGTGCTCAAGGAATGCAACCTGTACCGTGCCGTACTAATCAGAGCCAATCTGCAGGGCGCCAACCTGAGCCAAGCCAATCTGATCGAAGCCAACCTACGCGGCGCTGACCTGCAAGATGCCAACCTGAGCTACGCCATCCTAAAGGATGCCAACCTGGAAGGCGCCAGGTTCGTCAAGGCCAACCTGGAAGGCGCGATCCTGCTCAACGCCAACCTCTGCTGCACAAACTTTACCGACGCCAACCTGGCCGGCGTAGATCCGAAAGAGGCCAAGTTGGCAATAGGGGCGTCCCGCCCCTAAACTTAGGCCCGACCAAGCTGGTAGTAGGGGCGTTAAGATTAGGCGGGACGCCCCACTATCAGAGGACAAAATTGGAATTTTTTATTGACACGCTCTTTCCATTTTGATTACTTGGGTGGCCATGATTGGTGATGTATGGTCATCATGAGTAAAAATAAAAATAAATAAGGAGAGATGTATTATGTATAAATTTATTAGTGTTTGCTTGTTGATCGGCATATTTACGACGCCTTGCCTGGCGGGGAAGACGTTGAAAGAAGTGCTTGCCGACCCGGAGATCGGCAAAGTGACAGGCGAAGAACGCCTGGCTATCATCAATAAGCTCATCGAAGAGAAGACGATCAAGAGCTATGATATCTCCAGTGATATCATAGCCCGCTTTTTCTGGGTAGTTCTGGTAAAAGAAAAGGATCCCACGGCCCAGATGGAGCGTTATGCCGGGCTGCGTGCAAAATATACCAAACTCGGCAGCACATATGCGCTCGAACAGGAACTGATTCTCAATTACCTGGCAACCAACCCGGAAGCTGTCAAAGCCGAGCCCCTGGACCAGATTAAAATGATCCAGAAAATGCAGGACGACAAGAAAGTGTCCTGGCCGACCGTGGCGCCGATCCACAACGGCATGCTTTGCCGCTTTCTTTTAAACAACAAGGAATACCAGCAGATGAGCCCGATCGATAAAATCAAGTATCTCAAAAAACTGGGTGACGACAAGGTATGCAGCAACCTGACCACGACCAAGTTTTCCAAACCGATCGCCATGCAGTTCCTGGCCAACACCCCGGCCGCGGAACAGGCTGCCAAAGCCAAGGAAATCGGCGACATGACCGATTTCTTCACTCGTAGCGCCATTACCACCGCATTTGTCGAAAAGTAAAAAGAGCGTTCCACCTTGGTCAAAAGAATCGATGGAAGCACTTCCATCGATTCTTTCGACACCATCCAATAACCCATGACCAATAACCCATGAGGGTATGGAGGAGACGTTGCGCGTCCTGCTGGAGGCAATGCTCTTTCTGCGCGAAGAACTGGCCGCGACCCGTGACAAAATCCAGCAGGTAGGCGTCAAGGTTGACGGCTTATCCCACGATCTACGCCACATGGCTCAGGATCTGTGCGCCGGCAGGAAGATATTATGACCGCGCTGCGGGATATGTGCAACCGGCTGCCCTCGGCAACCAGACCCGATGGCGCGACGCCATGTCTTATCCTTTAGCCCCAGGAAAAGAACCTGGTCATGGTCTTGCTGCAGCGCATTCAGACCCCTGCCCGAACACGTGCGCGACGACCCGGAGTTGCTCAATCAACAGGGTCAGATACTGATTGTCGCCAGCGACATCGAGGCTGCCTCGCGCTGTTTCGGCCAGGCCGGTGCAGACAGCGACGATGAGCTGCTTGAATGCGAACCACTGACCTCACTGATGCTGAACAATTGTCGATCGCTGGAAAGCAAAGGATTGCGCCATCTGGCTCAGGCTCGAGCAGCAAGGGGTTCAACAAGCTGCGTCTGACTTTGCCCAATTGCCGCATCGTGGGGATAACCGAAGAGTGGCGTGTGCTGTTGAGAACACGAACAAAGCACGGACCTTCACGTACTCCGCACCTTGCACCCTGCACCCTCTTCCGCTCCTTGCTCCCTCTTCTCGTCTTGACGAACCGCAAGCCCGGCTTTATAGTGTGGAATAAGGGTATGCTCATGCTAAACCTGAGGATGGATATGAAAAAACTAATGCTCATGATACTCGTCACAAGCGCTACCCTGTTTAGCGTATGCGCGCAATCGCTGCAGCCACAAACGGTGCGCAACATCAAAGCCTCTACTGTTTTCGTGGACGTCAGGCGACATTATCCCTTGCGCGAAAAGGAAATGCAAACTTCAGGCACCGGCTTTTTCATTAGTCCGCATGGTCATATCGCCACCAGCTTTCACGTGGTCGCGCCAGTCCTCGGACAGGGCGTAGCTTTGCTTCCCGCGCCCGTGGATCAGTTACGCGTGCTCCAACACAGCGGTTCGCCAAAACACAAGAGCATGTCGGCCTATATTCTTGCAGTAGATAAAGAAAACGACCTGGCCTTACTGGGTATTAACGAGCAGACAAAAACACCCTACCTAACCATCGGCTCCACCACCAACCTGATCGAGACCATGCCGATCTGGGCTTTCGGTTACCCGTTCGGCGATGCATTCGCCGTACTGCACCGCGGCCCGGAAATCACGGTGACCAAAGGTTCGATCTCGGCTTTGCGCCATGACGATCTGGGCGTGCTGCGCCAAATCCAGGTGGATGCCGTGGTCAATCCCGGAAACAGCGGCGGGCCGTTGGTTGATCGAAACGGTCATGTCCTGGGCGTCGCCTACCGGTCCATGGGTCCAGCGCGAATGAACTTCGCCATCCCGACCAGCGCCCTGACCAACCTGATCGCGGAGCTGGACCTGACCCGATCCGGCCCAGACGAAGTGACCTTGGATATCGCAACCGAACCAGCGGGCGCAACCCTTTACCTGGATTGGCAGGCGATGGGCGAAACACCGCTCCAGGTGACCACCAACTTGGGCTGGCATACGCTCTGTCTGCTGCACGAAGGCAACGCAGCCGCGGTCATGGAGCGCAGCTTCCTGTCCAACGAAACGCTGCGCATCGCCATGCCGCCGGTCAAGGCCATTTCACTGGACCAGGAACGTGCATCAAAGGAGGAACATCCGCCGATCCTGCCAAAACTAGCTCAACTCGTTACCGCCAAAACGACCAACTACACCGTGCTGCTCAGCGAATCGTTCGACGATCCGGCACGTTTCGAGCAATGGGAGCAATCCACGGGCGGCGTGGAAAAACGTACTTGGTTTCTGGACAAAGGCGCGCTGCACCAATACGAAAAATCGAGCCTGCTCCACGCCATCCACCTGGGTGATGAAAAATGGGATAATTACCTGATGAAAGCCCGCGTCAAAATCAACGACGAGCACAACGACAGCCGCGCCGGTCTGATCTTTCGCGACACGGACGACGGTTTTTACCTGTTCCGCATCCACAAGGAAACCGATAAGGCGCAACTGGCCTACCACTGCAAAAAGCCGTTCGGCTGGTTCATCCTGCGCGAAAAGAAACTGGACCAAGATATTGACGACGACTGGAACGACATCGCAGTCTGCATCGCCGGGTCGACCGTGGCCTGTTTTCTGAACGGGCAACCCGTGTTCCAGGCCCCTGCCTTGCACGCTTCACACGGCAGCGTCGGCTTTTACTCGGTCGAAAGCAAGGCCAGCTTCGACGACCTGCTGGTCGCACGCATCGAGAGCACGCCGGCTGAAAGCGTGAACGAGGACCGGTCCATGATCTCGTTTTGGTTTACCGATGACTTCAACAACGAATCCACCTGGTGGTATCCCAGTTGCGACGACAAACCCGATGCCTGGCGAATGACCATGGCCGGCTTTATCCAGAAAAACGACAACCCCAAAACGCGGCGATGCGAATTCACCAAGTACCTGCTCAAAGATTTCACGATTCGCATGTTTATCACCCTGGGCAAAAGCAAGGACAACAGCGCAATGCGCATCTATTATCGCAAAACAGGAGACAACCGCGCCGCGCTGGAAATCACGGACAAACACAACGCGATACGTTTGCTCAAAGAGAGCGCCGGCAAGATCACGGTGCTGGAAAATTACGATCTGGAAGAGTCGCTGTTTGACGAAGCCATGAACGCCATCTTGACCGTGAACGGGTCCAAAGTCTCCTTCACCATCGCCGGCCTGCGTATCATCGATTACGACGGCAAAGACCTGCCCAACCAGGCCGGTCTGTTCGGCGTAGAAGTCGATCAGATGCGCTGCCTGCTGCAACAGATGACGGTCACCTCGATCCAGACCGAGGATCCCAGCGGCGACGAACCAACGCAACAACGGCGCGGTCTGCGCATGGAATGACCGGCAGCAAGTGCACAACGGCCGGTCGCAGCATGCAAGACCCCAAAACGGATGAACAGTTGATCGCGAATGCGAACCAGGGCCAACAAACAGCGTTCGAAGCGTTGTACCAACGTTACCGCGTCTGGGTATTCACCCTGGCCCTGCGCTTCTGCGGCAGCGAGGCGGACGCGGGCGATATCCTGCAGGATACGTTTCTGTACTTCTTCAATAAATTCCCGGGCTTCACACTGCGCGCACAACTGAAGACCTTTTTTTATCCGGTGATCAAGCACAAGGCCCTGGACTGCCTGCGCCGTCAGCGCCGTCACGTTCCGCTGGAAAACCACGCGGACAACCTGTACCAGGAATTCAGCTACGCCCGGCTCAATGGCGACCGTCACCTGCTAGACCTGGTGGCAGAACTGCCGCAGAAACAGCGCGAAGTCGTGCTGCTGCGGTTCGCCGACAACCTGGACCTGAACGAAATCGCCCTGACCTTGAACATACCGCGGGGTACGGTCAAATCCCGGCTGCACCACGCACTGACCGCCCTGCGCCAGAAACTGGGCACCGACTGACGGACGCCGGATGCCGCAAAATTACGCTTGCCACCCGATCAATCTGCTCTATCATGAACTCATGATTACGTTATTGCGCATAAGTGTTGCTGCCGTTCTGCCGGCTTTCCACTGTGCTCCGCACGGGTTACATATCTCGACCTCAGTGCCGGGCGCTTAGCCTTTCCACATCACGGGTTGCGGCCCGGTTACCGGCTTCGTTCGCGTCGTAGGCCAGCTTGATTTTGCGCACCCGGCTGGTGGTGATGGCGTCGAAC
>CAZOLK010000091.1:0-18519 GCA_964580325.1 uncultured Verrucomicrobiota bacterium
GATGCGTTACGCTTGACATTCCAGCGTTACTCGCCAACTACGGCTCGACACCTGCGCCTCGATTATTTTGGTTGTGCTGGATGCGAAGAAAAGCAACCACTAATAAACACCGCCGTTGGCGCACCCGGCAGGATTCGAACCTGCAACCCTCTGATCCGAAGTCAGATGCGCTATCCAATTGCGCCACGGGTGCTTTTTCCCATTCTACAATGTTCAATTGATGAATTACAACCACCAATGACAACGTTTAATCCAGAACAGGAATCGAGATGGTAAAGGTTGACCCGCCGCCGATGCTGGATTCAATTTCCAGCTCCGCTTTGTGATTGCGCAGGATTTGGCTGGACAGCGAAAGCCCCAGTCCCATGCCGCCGCGATCGCGTTTGGTGGTAAAAAAGGGATCGCGGATCCGGGCCAGGTTGTCCTCATCGATGCCCACGCCTTCATCTTTGATCCGCACCAGCACCCGCTTTTTTTCAAATCGATAAAAACTGGTGACCCATATTGCCTGCTCCCTGTCGGTCAAAGCCTGGCAGGCGTTCTGGATCAGGTTGATCATCACCTGCTCCAGCCGCTGTGAATTGCCGCAGACCCGAGGCAGGTTCTTGCCGTATTCGATGCGGAAGCGGAACGTCGCTTTTTTGATGGTGTTTTGCAGCAAATTGATCGCGACGCGCAGAACGTTGTTGATATCCACTTCCTGCTCATAGGATTTTGGCGCCGGGTGCGCGAATTCCTTCAAATCGCGTACAATATCGCGAATGCGTTGCGCCCCCTCTTCGATGCCTTTGAACAATACCGGGATCTCCTGATTCACCTGGGAATAGGGCATACCGTCCAGCATGAAATCCCCTTCTTTTTCCAGCCGTTCGTCCAGCATCCTCTGCATGCACGCGCAGGTATCTTTAAGAATAGGCGTATTGATCATAATGAAATTGGTGGGATTGTTGATTTCATGGGCGAGACCTGACGTAAGCGTTCCCAGGGCAATCATTTTCGAAGCTTGCGCCATGTCTTCGCGATGACGCACGCGCTCGTTTTCAATCCGCTTGAGTTCGGTGATGTCCTTGGCAATCACCAGCAGTCCCGAAAGGGAGTCGTCCGGATAGCGCAAGACCGAGCCGGAAAGCAAAACCGGCACGCTGCGACCATCGCTGCACACCAGGCAGGACTCGGCGGAGCGGATATTGCCGCCGGCCACCTGCATGCCATGGCCGGCATCGAAAAAAAGGACTTCGTCGGCGCCGACCAGTTTGCTGAAATGCATGCCTTCGAGTTGTTCCTGACCATAACCGAGCAAGATCAGCGCAGCCTGGTTGGTCATGCTCAAACAGCCACGCTCGTTGAATACCAGGAGCACATCTTCCATGGACCAGATGATGTTGTTCATAAACGCCTGCTGCTCGCGCAATGTTTTCTCGACGTGACGCAGTTCGCTCAGCTCGATGTAAATCCCGACAATCACGTCGCGCTTGGCAAGGCGTGTCTTGCGCCCCGATATCTGCACAGGTATAATGCGCCCACTGATATGACGCACCACTGTTTCGATAAAGATACGTCCTTGGGAAACGTCGCTGCGAAAAGCGCAGATCAGATCGTCGCGCATATCCGGCGGGTGAATATGGGTGAAATGGGTGCCGATCAATTGACCGCGCGCCATGCCGCACAGATGCCCGGCCTGCTCGTTGGCGTCCAGCACTACGCCGCAATCCGCGTCAATCATCATAATCGCGTCACTGGCAGCTTCAAAGATGGTGCGGAATTTCTGTTCCGATTCGATAAGCGCAAACTCATTCGCTTTACGATCCGTAATGCTCTGAAAGAAAACAGCGATGCCGTCGTCCAGGGGAAAGACGCGCACTTCGTACCAATTGGCATAAGGCTCCGCGCTGAAAAACGTCTCGAACATCAGCGGTTGCTGTTCGCGCACGGCCTGGGTGTATTTTTCCTCGAAAACCGAACCGCGCGCTTCAGGAAAAACGTCGAACAGCGGTTTGCCGAGCACCTCTTCGGCCTTGCGTCTCAACAGCGTTTCCGCGGCCCGGTTAAAAAAGGTCACGACCAGTTCGTGGTCCATGGCGATGAATCCGTCAGGCACGCTCTCGATGATATTGATCATACGGTTATGCGAAACTTCAAGCGCCTGTTCCGCTTTTTTGCGCTCGGTGATGTCTTCGACAAAAGCAAAGATCAACTCGCGTCCCTCAAACTCGAACAACGTGAGGATCACATGGACCGGAAATATGTGGCCCGAGCTGGCCTTGTGCCGCGATTCGAACGTAATCTGCCCTTCCTGTCGAATCTGTTGCATCTTCGTCCGAACCTCATCCGGGGTATGCGCCACATCGATATTGAGCACGTTCATGGTCATTATGGTTTCAGCCGAATAACCGAGCAAGGAACAGACCGCTTCATTGACGTAGACGATCCTGCCGTCCAACTGGAGCCAGAAGATACAGGCGCCGCTCTTGTCCAGCGAAAAGCGCGACAAACGCAACAAATCGTCATGGTTCAATTCATCCATGGTTCGGACCTTGGTTTTTGTGGAGCGTTTCATATAGTTTTGCTATGAGTTGTTTGATCTGGAAGGGTTTCTGGATGAAATCGGCCGAACCTGCGGCCGTGTACAACTGACTCAAGTCCTGTTCGTTATAACCGCTGGCCAGGAGCACAGGCACGTCGGGATTGATTTTTTTCAGCTCGCGCAAGGTCTGCTCGCCATCCATTCGCGGCATGGAGAGATCCAGCAACACCAAGCATATATCCGACCGATGCTTTTCATAGCGTTCCAGGCATTGCACACCATCCTCGGCCAGCAGCACTTTGAAACCTTCGCGACGCAACATCATGCGTACGGTCGAACGCACGATTTCCTCGTCGTCAGCCACCAGGATCGTCCCTTTATCCTCGCGCGGTCCATGCTTTATCCTCGCCGCGACCGACCGTTGAACCCGGCCTTGTTCCTGCCGCGCCGCAACGGCCTTCCGCACTGCTGACGAACTCACCGGCAGATAAACCTGGAAACAGGAACCGCGTCCCGTTTCACTGGACACCTTGATGGTGCCGCCATGGCCCTTGACAATGCCGAGACAGGCGGCCAGCCCCAATCCGCGGCCCAGTCCACGGGTCGAAAAGAATGGCTCGAATATTCGCCGCTGTATATCCGCATTCATGCCATGGCCTTGATCCTGCACTTCAAGCATGACGTAACGCCCTTTTGGCGGCGTATGGGCGACGTGGGGAGAGGTTAGGAGCGCTTCGTCGGCTTCGACGACCGCGGTTCTTATTTTAATGAAATTGTTGGACTCGGTCATGGCTTCGGCGGCATTGGTTGTCAGGTGCATGATCAATTGGCGCAACTGCGTTCTATCGGCTTCCACGCAGGGCTTATCCGCAGTCAGCTCCATCCGTAGCCTTGCGTCGGCTGACATGGAAAACGTCAGCAGCGCTTCACTCTCGCGCAGGAACTGGTTCAGATCGATGGTTTCAACCACAAAGCGGCCTTTACCGGAAAAAGCCAGCATCTCGTTGCACAGGACGCGCGCTTGCAATGCCGCATCTTGAATGGCTTTCAGATTGGCGCAAATTGGCGAGTCCGCGGGAACGTCGGCCAACGCCAGGTCCGCATGGCCCAGTACACCCACCAGCAGGTTGTTGAAATCGTGGGCAATGCCGCCAGCCAGCATACCGAGGCTTTCCAGCTTGCGCGCCTCTTGAACACGCGTTTCGAACAGTCTGCGTTGCTCATCCGCCAATTTGCGCCCGGAAATATCGCGATCCACGCCGCGATACCCCAGCAACTGACCGTTTTGGTCGAAAAAAGGGATGCCGACAGATTCGAGCGTGACAATCGATCCATCCTTATGCCGGTAGTCGGCGCTGATATTGGCAAACGGTTGTCGATGACGATGCGCATGGCCAAGACGGTCCATCAATGCTTCGCGCACCTCATCAGTCGCCATTTCGGGACGAGACCGACCGATCCATACATCAGGTTCATAGCCCAGCAGATCCTTGATGCGCGGACTGGCATAGGTGAAGCGCATCTGGTCATCCATTTCCCAGATCCAATCGGCCGTGGTTTCCACCAGCGCACGAAAACGCTCCCGGCTCTGTCGCAATTCCGCTTCCCGCTCGCGCAATTTGTGATCCATTTCGCCAAAAGCCTCGGACAGGATATGCAACTCACGTGTTCTAAACGCTGAAAACGCTTCTGTCGGCTCTCCGCGGCCAAGTGCATGGGCAAACCGCATGAATTCTTTTAAAGGCCGGGCAAACCGGCGCGCCAGGTAAAAGCTGGCCAGCACACCGAGTATCATGGCCATCAGGATAATCAGCACGGTATAAGCGACCATCTTGCGCAGCGATGCATAAGCGATGCCAAGCGGGCATTCCCAGTACAGATTCCAGGATGTGGCGTTGATCTTAATCGTCGTACCCAGGACCTGGTTCCCGTCAAGGCCTTTGTAACGGGCGACGCCCGATTGCGTTTCGGCGGGATACGGATGATCGACCTGTTGCGGTGTGAACTGTGTGTTTCCCAGATCGTTGCGTGCAATCAGCACACCGCGCCGATCCACAATATAAACGCAATGCGCTGTATGCATGCGGTCCAGGATCTGGCGCAGAAAACCGAGCTGGATACTGGCGATCAGGACGCCATGAGCTTGCCCCGCGTCATTCTGTAAGGGAAAAGATACGATCATGGTGGAAGCGTCAGTCTGCCGATCAAACGTCACAGGTCCGGTATAAGCGGTCCTGTCATCCATGGGCTTGCGGAATGCGGCAAACTGCATCATGTCCGTGGGCGGTTGTTTCCCTGGCGCATTCACCAGGGCGATGCGCTGACCGGTGCGATCCAGTACCAGCAGCCATTGAAACCCCTCATTATGCTTTTTTATGGTTTCGAGCCACGATTCCAGTTCGCTTTCTTCCGCAATCAAATCGGGTTGCAAGGAGATAAATTTCATGCTAATTAGCATCTGTTCCAGTTTCTGGTTAATGCTGACCGCGGCGGTCATCGCCCTTTGGCGCAGGGTATCGCCCAGGTAGCGACGTCGTGCGTCATGGGCAATGACGATCAACGAGACACCGGTCAGGGCAATAGACAACAACACGACGCCTAATATAAGTAGACGCACATGGTCTTCGATCGATCTATTTCGCCATGCTCCTAACCGCGTCATGGACCTTCACCGCCGGCTGCCTTGGCCGAGCGCTCCTTCCGCATCACGTATGTCGTTCAGATCCCGATTAAAAGGATAATAACACAACAATGCCCGTGATTGAAGAAAACTTCAAGATCCATTCACGAAAGAGTTCAGACGTCTTCTTTGGGCAGAGCCAGAGCGATATGCAATTCGCGCAATTGCTTATCCGTAACGGTCCCCGGCGCGTTCATCATCAGATCCTGAGCCTGCTGGTTGAAGGGGAACGCGATCACTTCGCGAATATTGGGTTCATCGGCCAGCAGCATCACGATCCGGTCAATGCCCGGGGCAATGCCGCCATGAGGCGGTGCACCCAGTTTGAACGCATTGATCATGGCGCCGAATTTTTCATCCACCGCGCCGCGATCGTACCCGGCGATTTCAAAGGCCTTATACATGATGTCAGGTCGATGATTCCGGATCGCGCCGCTGGAGAGTTCGACGCCGTTGCAGACAATATCGTACTGGAACGCCAAAACGTCCAGCGGATCCTTGTTCAACAAGGCATCCATCCCGCCCTGCGGCATGGAAAACGGATTGTGGCTGAACGTGACCTGACCCAGGTCCTCGTCGTATTCAAACATGGGGAAATTCACGATCCAGCAAAAGCGGAACACGTCTTTTTCCAGCAGATCCAGCTTGAGGCCCAGTTCCGTCCGCACTTTACCGCCGATAGCAAAGGCTTTGGCCGGTTTATCGGCAACAAAGAACATGACATCGCCATCCTGGATCTTGCCACGCTGCTTGATTTGGCCCAACTCGATCTGGCTCAAGAACTTGACGATGGGACTCTTCAATTCGCCGCCAGACCAGACAATGTAGGCCAGACCCTTGGCGCCGTTGGATTGGGCAAACGCGACCATATCGTCAAAGAACTTGCGCGGTTGTCCGGCAATGCCGCGCACCACGATGGCACGCACGGTTCCGCCTTTTTGCAACACACTGCCAAACGCCTTGAAAGCCGTGTCTTGGAAAATATCGGATACATCGATCATCTCCAGCGGATTGCGCAGGTCCGGCTTGTCGCTGCCGTAACGGGCCATGGCCTCGCGGTATGGAATGCGGAGATAGGGCGGCTTGTCCATGGAACGCTGCTGCGCAAACGTGCCGAAAACGCCGTCAAAAACAGATTCAACCACCTCAAAAACATCATCCTGAGTCGCAAAACTCATTTCCAGGTCGAGTTGGTAGAATTCGCCCGGCGACCGGTCGGCCCGAGCGTCTTCGTCGCGGAAACAGGGCGCGATCTGAAAATAGCGATCAAATCCGGCCACCATCAGGAGCTGCTTGAACTGCTGCGGCGCTTGGGGAAGAGCATAGAACTTGCCTGGATGCAACCTGCTGGGCACCAGGTAGTCGCGCGCGCCCTCAGGCGAGCTGCTGGTCAGAATCGGCGTCTGGTACTCCAGAAAACCGAGGTCGATCATGCGGCGGCGCACTTCGGAGACGATTTTCGAGCGCAGTATGATGTTACGGTGCAACTTGTCGCGCCGCAGGTCCAGGAAACGGTAGCGCAGGCGCATGGCCTCGGGCGTCTGTTCATCCTTGGTAATTTGAAACGGGATCACTTCCGCCGGACCCTGAACTGTCATTTTCTCGGCCACAATCTCGATTTCGCCGGTCACCAGCTTGGGATTGACGGTTTCATCGGAACGCGCCACCACCTGGCCTCCAAACGTGACCACGGTTTCCACCCGCCAACGCTCGAGTGCCTGGTAAAAATCCTTTTGCGGGTTGACCACCACCTGGGTTAATCCGTAATGATCGCGCAGGTCGATGAAGATCACCCCGCCGTGGTCGCGCACGCTGTGTATCCAACCCGACACCCTGACGGTCTTGCCCACATCCGCTTTTCTCAATTCGCCACAAGTATGCGTTCTATATATATGCATGATTAAATAATCCGACCTTTGATGAAATTAAATCACCACATTCTAAAGGCGGTTTTTAAAAATGCCAGCTCTTATGCAAAAAAAGTGATCTTCAATGCCGGCATCCGGCACGCGTAATGGCACCCTGCCTGCTTTCCTGACACGCATGGATAATTTTGACGCATTCATTCGTGAACAGTGGCAGCAGGCGTTTGCTCAGGCCCAGGCCCAGGAAACGCCTGCGTTTCCGCCCATCATGTATATCGAGCCCACCAATGCCTGTGACTGCAACTGCATCATCTGTCCCCGCACCCAGATGACGCGCCCCATCGGCATGATGTCGACCGCACTGTTCGAAAAGATCGTCGACGATCTGCTGGCCATGCCTGCGCCATCGGAACTGCGCCTGTTCAACTATGGCGAGCCGTTGCTGCACAAGCAATTGCCACGGATGATCCGCTATGCGCGATCCAAGGGATTCCGACCGCGCTTCC
This sequence comes from uncultured Verrucomicrobiota bacterium, assembly GCA_964580325.1. Taxonomy (GTDB): domain Bacteria; phylum Verrucomicrobiota; class Kiritimatiellia; order CAYTQP01; family CAZOLK01; genus CAZOLK01. The sequence continues at coordinate 7,576 of CAZOLK010000091.1, forward strand.
AGACCAACGGCCTACAATTGACGGCAGCGAACATCCAGCGCTTGCTGGATGCGGGCTTGGATTATATCGGCATCTCGGTCAACGGCTTGGATGCCCAGGCTTACGAGCAAATCCGGCCTGGTTTCTCGTTTGCGCGTTTCCTAGACCATGTACGCTTGCTGCGCCGCATGGTCGATGACTCGGGTCAGCCTTTTCACATCCATATCAACGCCCAGGTGCTGAAAGAGGAATGCGAAGCAAGGCCTTATGCGGTTGAGGCATTCCAACGGACTTGGTCGGCGCTGGCTGACAGCATGTCGGTCTCGGGTCTGAACCGCTATGACAAGATCGCGCTTTTGTGCGGCGGACAAGTAACGAAAAACGACTTGTGCCAATTGCCGCGCAAAAGCGACGAAGAAGTGGCCTGCCCCGAACCTTTCGACCGGCTGGTGATCAAGTGGGATGGGCGCGTGACCTTATGCTGTGTCGATTACGATGCCCGCTTGGTGGTCGGCGATCTGAACCGCCAGAGCGTGAGTCAGGTCTGGCGCTCACCCCGGCTGCAAAACATCCGCAACCTGGTCAAGACAAGACAATACCAGCGCCTGCCCACCTGCCGCATCTGCCCGCGCTTCTACTCCGAACCCTACCACGTTGTGTTCCGCGCGCAACCGGAAGCTGGAGTTGAGTCTTAGAGAAAGACATATTTTCCTTTGCGCAGCTTTTACAGACGCTCGATATACGGTCCTTTGCGTGGGCCGATGTGGGGATTGATCAGGACAAAATGGCCGTATAATGAACGCGTTTGGGGCCAAATGTTTGTAGTCCAAGCCTTAGCCTGCCAGAATCGTGCTGGAAGCGTAATCCATTGCAAAAAAACATAGTGTGGCTTGCAGGCACGAAGCATTCAGCAGGCTAAAGCCTGGACTACGAACGTAATCCGACATCTCCACGGCAGTTTCGTTGTCATCGGCAAGAAAAATATCAGCGCCCTGTGAGTGTTCCTTAAGGTTTTCGTGATTGAAGGCCCGATTCTCCCGAACAGGTTATGCGATGTACTTATCTCCGCAGCATTTCGCGTGCGATGCTCAGCACGTTCGCGACCGTGTAGCCGAATTCCTTGGCCAGCACTTTGTAGGGCGCGGACGCGCCGAAGCGATCAATGCTCATGATGCGGCCCTGGTCGCCGACGAATTGATGCCAGCCCATACTGATACCTGCTTCAACAGCCAGGCGTTTGCCACAGGCGGCCGGCAGCACTTCGGCCCGGTATTCCGCGGACTGGGCTTTGAACAACTCCCAGCTCGGTATACTGACCACGCGCACACCGGTTTCTTGAGCCAGGGTCTCGGCCGCTTCCATGATCAGACTGACTTCCGAACCGCTGGCCATCAGGATCAACTCCATCTGCTCCGCCGAATCCCAGAGGACATAACCGCCCTTGGTCACCAGGCTGGCGGGTGCATATTTGACACGATCAATCACCGGCAGGCTCTGCCGCGTCAGCAACAACGCGGTCGGTCCCTGGCGATGGCGCAGGGCCTGCAGCCAGGCTTCGGCGGTTTCCGTGGCATCGGCTGGACGCAACACGGTCACGTTGGGGATGCAGCGTAGCGCGGCCGCATGCTCGACAGGCTGATGCGTAGGACCGTCTTCGCCGACAAAAATGCTGTCATGGGTAAAGACATAGATGACCGGCTGTTTCATCAGCGCGGCTAGGCGAATGGACGGTCGGCAGTAATCGGAGAAAACCAGGAACGTGCCGCCATAGGGTCGAAAACCGCCGTGCAGGCACATGCCGTTCATGATGGAACCCATGCCGTGTTCGCGTACGCCGTAATGCAGGTTGCGGCCTTCGAATTTGCCCGGAGCAATGGAAGCGAATTCTTTGAGCATAGTGTTGTTGCTGGGCGCCAGGTCCGCGGAGCCGCCGATCAGTTGCGGCAGGTGCTTGCCCAGTTCCTGCAGCACGGCGCCGGACGCTTTGCGTGTGGCCAGCGGTTTATCCAGCTCGAATCGGGGCAGTTTTTCGGCCAGATCGGCGGGGATGTCATCGGTCATGTGACGGTCCCACAGAGCGCCCAGGTCAGGTTGCTCTGTGCGGAAAGTCTCGAACATGCTGTTCCAGGTTCGTTCGGCTTCAGCCTGCTGTTTGCGCAGTTCGGCAAACGCCTGATAAACCTCGTCAGACACAACAAACGTCGCCTCTTCATCGCAACCGAGCGCGGCGCGAGTGGCTTTGGCCTCTTCGGGTCCCAGCGGTGCGCCGTGGGTGTGGTGGGAGCCGGCCATGTTGGGGCTGCCCTTGGCAATGGTGGTGCGCCCGATGATCAGGGTCGGCTTTTGCTGTTGGGTGCGCGCATCGGTCAGGGCCTGGTCGATCTGCTCGTAATCGTGGGCGTCGATATCCAGAACATGCCAGTTATAGGCTTCAAAACGCTTGCGCACATCGTCGCAATAGGCCAGGTCGGTTTTGCCTTCGATGGTGATGTTGTTGTAATCGTAAAACAGGACCAGCTTGTGCAGACCGAGGTGACCGGCCAGGGCCAGGGCTTCGTGGGAGATGCCTTCCATCATATCGCCGTCGCCGGCGATGACATAGGTGTAATGATCCACGATTTCGCACCCTTCGCGGTTGAACCGCTGGGCCAGCATCCGTTCGGCCAGGGCCATGCCCACGGCATTGCCGCAACCTTGGCCCAGCGGACCGGTCGTGGTTTCGACGCCCACGGTGTGCCCGTATTCGGGGTGGCCCGGCGTTTTGCTGCCCCATTGACGGAAGTTTTTGATCTCGTCCAGCGGCAGGTCATAACCGGTCAGGTGCAGGATGCTGTAGAGCAGCATGCAGCCATGGCCGCCGGAGAGCACGAACCGGTCGCGGTTGGCCCAATCCGGATTGGCCGGGTTATGCTTCATATATTTCGTGAACAGCACGGAGGCAAAGTCCGCCGTACCCATGGGCATGCCGGGATGCCCGGATTTCGCTTGTTCGACCGCATCCATGGCCAGTCGCCGGATCGTATTGGCAATCAAATCGAGCTGCATAGGTAGCTTCTCCAAAGTTAATTTAAGTAAAAGATTGATGAAAATGAGCATAAGGATGTAACAGACCGCACGGCACAGGTCAAGTGATTTCGGATTTAAGATTTCGGATTGTGGATTGGTGGTGAGTAGAGCTTTGTTCGCCGAAAGAATCGATAGCATGCGCCCACCAGGTTGCCGGTTCCTGTATAAACGCCAGAACGGCGCGGACAAATTGTCGTGGCGCCACTGGCAATCGTACGCAATCGTACACAAGTCAGCAGCTTTTGGCCATTGTCTTTTATCCTGCTTCTGTTAGAGTTACATTCATGACAACAACCGCTGAAGGAACGATAAAATGATGGAACGACCTTGCCGGGCAACGGCAAAACCCTGCTGGGCCGTGCCGTGGCTGGAGAACTGGCCTGCCCCTTCTACTATGCCTCAGGCGCGCAGGTTCGCTCCAAGTGGCACGGCGAATCAGAGCAGCGGCTGCGCGCCCTGATTCGGGCCGCACGGGAACATGCGCTGTCTGTCCTGTTTCTGGACGAGGTCGCGGGGTTGCTGCCGCGCCGCAACGAACAGGCCGGTGCGGACAACCGGTTGGTGACCCAGTTCCTGGCCGAGATCGGCGGTTTTGAAGAAAGCGATCACGTCCTGCTGCTCCACGGCGCGACCAATAAACCGTGGGACCTGGACGAGGCCGTGTTCCGTACGGGCCGGTTCGATGAAAAGCTCTATGTACCGCCGCCCGACGCCGCGAGCCGGTTGGCCATTTTCAACATGCACCTGGACAATGTACCGCTGGCCGGCGATGTGGACCCTGCCGCATGGGCCAAACGGTTGGAAGGCTTCACCGGCAGCGACCTGGCCGGCATCATCAGCGCGGCGAAACGTCGTGCGTTGCGACGCTGCGTGGAAAGCGAAGCCGAGCCGTTGCTGATGCATGAGGACCTGGAGCAAGGCTTGTCCAAAACACCCTGTTCAGCCACGCCCGAATTGCTGGAACAATATGCGCGGTTCAACAAACGTATGGTCCAATAAACGCCTTATACCTTTTTACATAGATAGCTCTGGCTGAAAGGGAAGATCATCATAAAACGGCTCATCGTGACTTCAATGGTTGGCGGCGCTCGGGCCTGTTCGGCATTGCGCCAAAAACCCAGATGCTTCAGGATTTTCTCGATCACATCCGCTTCGTTGATCAAGGCGATTATTCGCATCTCGTGATCGCCATTGTCGCAAGTTTTGTCTCAAGCGTTGTCGGTCGCCTCGTACACGGCCCCGTACCCCAAGCGGCAACGCCACCACTAGCAGATGATAAAGCAACCTTTTTTATCGTGATAACTTGTAAATTACCTCCAATCATCTATACTGTCGGCAAGTAACACAGATTCATAACCACTTGTCAATATGGAATGAATGATTTTATGAAATGGTTGAAGCAGTTATGGGCAAAGCTGATAGGCAAATCCAATGAAAACGCTAATCGCAAACCTGGCTATAAACCGCTGTCTGCAATGGGAACCATTCTACCTCCCGATTTTGCAGCAGACGAAGACCAGACCGCGGCAGACACGAATGAGCGCCCCTGGTGGGATTTTGAAGGCTGCAAAAAAAAACAGCAGCCTTTTTTCGAAGATATAGACCCGAACAAAACTGCGGATACGATCCTGAATATGCTTAAAACAGGCGAATTTCCGGTGATCGAAGTGCCGGATACCGTGATGAAAGCCATGCAGATTCTGAATCAGCCCGACTTTGATTTCAACGATGTTGTGGAGATCGTCAATCGCAGCCCGGCCATGGCCGGCGAGTGCATTCGCATCGCCAACTCATCCCTGTACAGCCGCGGCAGCAACATCTCGGACTTGCGCGCAGCCCTGACACGGCTCGGACGCAACACCGTGAAGGCTATGCTGTTCATGTATTCATCCAGAATGTGCCTGGCGGAAAACGTTCTTTTCAATGACCTGGCGCAGAGCATCAACGATCACTGTTATGCCACGGCCCTGATCGCCAACTACTTGAGCCGGCGCTACTATACCGATCCGGACAGCGCTTTCTTCGCCGGTCTCCTTCATGATGTGGGAAAACTCGGTATCCTCAAGGCGTTCTGCAAAACATACGATTTGCCTGAAACCATCGATTTCTCGCTGAGCGAAGATACGTTTCACACGATTCTGCCCAATCTGCACGAAAGCGCCGGTGAATGCCTGGCATACCATTGGAAACTCGATAAACATGTCATCACGGGTATCGGTCACCATCATGACTTTGGCGAAGCTAACTTTGAAGCCGAAGACATACTTGGCCCGCCTTTGTGCTGCTTGATCAACGTGGCCGACGCCATGGCGCGTATCCTGGGCAAAGGCCGCCCCATCGGACGCACCAATGTTTTCGACCTGCCTGCCGCGCAAACCCTGAACTTGGAGAACGACGCTGACACCCGCCGTTTTCTGGAAGATATCCCGCGTATCCTGGCCTATAAAACAGCGTGAAAAACAGTTCCCTTCTCGGGAATATGTGTTAAAAAGGTCGCGTAACCATGGTGAACCCTGCGGCTCCTCGTCGCGCATAACGATTTACAGCGAAAGGCAGTGCTATGAAAACTACAGCTTTTTTGGCCCTTGATTTTGGAGCGGAGAGTGGTCGCGCTGTTGTAGGCCGATTCGACGGCGTCAAGCTGATGATCGAGGAGAAGCATCGTTTTCCCAATACACCGGTACGCTTGCCGGACGGCTTGCATTGGGATCCGCTGAACCTGTACGACCAGGTCAAGCAAGGCATCATCGCTGCCGTGCGGGATCACAAAGATGAGCTTGAAGGCATCGGCTTCGATACCTGGGGCGTGGATTACGCCTACCTAGACCGCGACGGCAAACTATGCGGCAACCCCTACCACTATCGCGACACGCGTACGGACAATATCATGGCCAAAGTCTTTGAAATCGTACCGCGCAAAGAGATGTACGAGATCACGGGCATTCAGTTCATGCAGTTGAACAGCATATTCCAGATCTATGCCGATGTCCTGGCCAGGTCCCAGCAAATGGCTGTGGCGCAAACACTGCTTTTCATACCCGACCTGTTCAATTACTGGCTCACCGGTCGTCAGTGCACCGAACGCACGATCGCCAGCACAAGCCAGTGTGTGGATCCGCGTTCCGGCTCCTGGGCCACCGGGATGCTCGAAAAACTGGGCATTCCCACCAATATTCTGCCAGAGATCATCGAACCGGGTCAGCCGCTGGGCGACCTGCTGCCCCATGTAGCCACTGAAACAGGCGCTGACCGGCTGCAGGTCATTGCCACCGGCTCGCACGACACGGCTTCAGCCGTGGTTTCCGTTCCAGCGGAACAAGATCAATACGCATATCTCAGCTCCGGCACCTGGTCACTGATGGGCGTGGAACTGAAGGCCCCCGTGATCACACCCGAGGCGCTGGCCCACAATATCACCAATGAGGGCGGCGTCTGCGGCACCATCCGCTTCCTGAAAAACATCATGGGTCTCTGGATCATCCAGGAATGCCGGCGCGCCTGGCTGCTCGATGGCCAAGATCTGAGCTACGACCAATTGCGAGAAATGGCGGAACAGGCCGAACCATTCCAGGCTTTTATCGATGTCGACGACAAAACCTTTTTCGCTCCGGGCGATATGCCCAACAAGGTTTGCGAATACTGCCGAAAAACCAACCAGCCAGTGCCGCAAAACAAAGGCGCAATCCTGCGCGTGGTGAACGAAAGCCTGGCCCTGACCTACCGCAAAATACTGCTGAGCCTGGAAACGCTGGTCGGGTACCGGTCGGAAGTACTGCATATCGTTGGAGGCGGAAGCAAGAATACGCTGTTGAACCAATTGACAGCAAACGCCATTGGCCGGCAGGTCGTCACCGGTCCGGTGGAAGCCACGGCTATCGGCAACATCCTGATGCAGATGCTGGCGCTGAAGTATATCGACACCCTCGAACAGGGCCGCGCAATCGTCCGCCACTCCTTTGAAACGCTGGTCTACGACCCAGTCGAAACAGAAGCCTGGGACGATGCTTATGCCCGGTTCGCCAACCGCCAACCTGACCACTGCGTGATCGCCCCATGATATCGTCAAGACGTTTTGCAGGCTGCACTTTCCTGGCGATGCTGATCTTGACCGCCAGCATCGTTATAAGGTATTGGCGCAACCCGATCTATTTCAGCCCGGGTCGTTATATCACGTTCGAGTGCGCCCCGAGGGACGAAACCGATCTGCGCCGTGCGTTCGCATCGTCGCGCGACTGGGCTTTTTATATCAAACAAGCCAAAGCGAACCACCACAAGCACCCGTTACTCCTGGTAGAGTTCGACGATGTTACCTCGGAACCACGCCTGAGCGTATACGCAACGCATCACAACAGGTTGCTCGCGGTTGAAACCCTGCCTGCCTGGTTGACCGAGGAACAGCAACCGAGCGCCCTGAACATGGCCGCCCATGCAGCGGCCTTCAAGGCGATCGGCACGCTGGGTGATCCAGCCGTCGCTTACTTACGCAAGCAGGCGCAACGTGCCGAGGTCCCTGCCGGCCTGACTGCCGGTTTGACGCGGTTGACCAATATCACTGCCGCGGCCTGCGAAAACATCGTGCATCTGGCGCAACATCATGACCCGGCTGTGCGCAACGCCGCCATGACGCCGCTTAGTGTTCTGGTGCCCTCCCAACCTCAAGCCAGATCCCTACTGTTCGAGTCCGTGGATGACGAAAACCCGAACGTACGCATCGCGGCTTTACGCGCGCTGGCAATTTGGGCGCCTGTGATGGACGACGTTGCGGAGCTGTTCGGCCTGATCCTCAACCGACCCGCCGACGACAGGCGCGCGACAACGATCGGACTGCTCGGCAGCGGCGGCCAGCCTCTGCTGGACCTGGCTTTGACATTGATGCAAAACGAAAAACCCGACAAACGCTCCCTGCTCCATCGCGCCCTGGTATACCAAACCACAGATCCGCGGCAACGTTTGCTGTTCCTTGTCAAAGCCCTCGATCATCCCCATCCCAACGTCAGGCAAAATGCCCAACAGATGCTCCAAGCCATTGCAGCCATTCCTCACGGTCGCAAACTGACGCAACAGCTCTTGTTCGAGGGCAGCGAGGAAGAACAGCGGCTGGCGGCGCGCTTTGCCGTCGACTACCGGATCGATTGCGCTGATGGCGAAGCAGTCCTGACCAATCGGCTGCACAATACCACGGATGAGGACCTGCAACTGCACCTAGCCCGTATCCTGATACGCAGCAATACATTAGAAACGCGTCGCCTGGCATTTGAACGCCTGCTCACCAGCAGCGAACTAACGGATGTCAACATGATACCGCGCCACCTGGCGGAGCAACGCAACGAGCTTTCACCCGCAGCCTGGAAACACGTCCTGGCCTTACTCGACAAAGTCCCGGAAACCGCGCGGATTAGGATCCTGGACCAGGTCCATGCAGCGCCGGCCTCCCTGCATCGCGCATTGGCGCAAATCCTGGCAGACCTGTTGCCTAGGGCTTCACCCATGGAGCAAAACCGCATTTTTACGCTCTTGATCTCCATGCCCTCCTCAGCCGTCATCGCTCTGCCGGCTGTATTGGAGAACGGCTGGGATCCGGTTGCCCGCACTTTCCGGCCAGACGCTGCAATCTTTTTGGAGAACGTTGCACCGCAAGCCGGGCAGCTTGAAGAGCTGATCAGGATCGCCGGTGAACATAAAGCCTTGACCGTGCGTCGCGAGGCATTGCGCCTGATCCGTAGGTTCGATGGCTTGCTGACAAACAACGCCATGGAGCGCCTGATCGCACGTTTTCTCCATGCTCCCACCCATTACGAACAGGAGGAAATACTGCATATTCTGGCCGCTGCCCCACAAGAAGCCGGCAATCAAGCCCTGGAGCGCTGTCTCGAGGTGAAAAACCCGGCTATGCGCGCCAGAGCCGCTCGTTGCCTGGCAGATCGCCGGAAACAGGCCGCGGCTAAAGAGTTTTGAAACAACGGCGTGGATTTTCTTGGTTTGGGCTTTAGCCTGCCAGGATCGTGCTGGAAGCGTAATGCATTGCAAAACAACATACATAGTGTTGCTTGCAGGCACGAAGCATTCAGCAGGCTAAAGCCTGGACTACAAACGTAATCCGACCTCCATATCTCCACGGGCTTCATCGTTGAACGCCATGATGTGCTTCATGCCAATTGATAAGAATTCGCCATGGGTGACGACACTCAACACACAAGACGAGCGAGACTAGAAAAAAATCATGTTTCTTGATTCCAGCCTTGAACTTCTTGCTCCAGGTTCCTATGTTGCCACCATGAATGTGTGTAAATCTCAAGCATGCTACCCGGAACAATCTGACTGTAATTCAACTCACCGATGGCCGTCCATCATTTGGGTTGTTGCGTTTTGTCTGCTCGCTGTTGCCTTGCGCCTTGCGCTCGCCTATGCTGCTCCAACAGCATTTGGTTATGTGTACGACTTCTATCACGAACCCATGCTCATGTTCTATGAGTCAGGGGAGTTGCCGGATGCCTCGGATTGCTGGCAATGCTATCATCCCCCCTTATATACGTTCTTAGGTACAGGTATCTATGCCCTGGGTATGGCCTGTTCGAATGGTGATTCACAGGCGGCGCTATGGGGTGTGGCCTTTTCTAACGTGCTAGTGGCGTTTGTATTCAAGCTTTTCGCATGGCTTATTATTTGTCATTATGTAAAAAATCTTAGCCGGCGAATGCTCATGTTGGCGTTGCTCCTCGCGTTGCCCTGTCTATTCATCAGCAGCTTCTCCATTGAAGCTGATTTGCTCTGTTCGACCTTCATGATCATAGCCTTTTATGGCTACCTGCGTTATGACGCCGTCTCCTCGATCATCTCCAGATCCAACACCAAGCCGATGGCCAAACCCTGGCTGTCCATAGGGCTTATGGGCGTCGGCGCAGGGCTGGCGATGGGTACGAAGTATTCCGGCCTGATTATTCTGATTGTACTATGCCTGCTTCTGGGCATCGCTTTTCTGCGACAGCGCACCATGGCAAGAGTGGTCCATGGAATTATTTTTATCGCTATCAGCATGATCATTGGCGGCTGGACTTATATGGACAACTACCTGTCCGAAGGACGTCCGATTGTGGGTAACCGGGCCTGGAGGCATCTGGATGGTGAAGATCGTCGCCTTTTCACAGAGCACTATGAGTTCGACACCTTCCACCTTGGCAGATTGATCGATCTCATGCGTCCTGAGTCCCCGAACAGAGAGTTGAAATACTTCAAAGTGTATAACAAAAGCGTGTTGTCCAGCCTCTATGGCCAGATTTGGATGGATTGCAGCATCTTCTCCGATCCCAGTCGGCATGGTCTTAAAAAAGGACTTTATCCACAAAAAGGAGTGCCTGTCAAGCTGATCGCTGCGTTGCTCGTGGTGGGGCTTGTTCCTGTCGTATTGAGTATGATAGGATTGGTTATTGCGATTCGACGCATACCCCACGTTTACCCGCTCTTGTTTCTGGCCTTTGTCACGCTGGCTCTCTATACCCGTTGGTTTTTGAGCTATCCGGAATGGATGCTCAAAACCAAATATCTGCTGAGCCTGACGCCGGTTGGGCTTGTTTTATGTGCTTTTGGTCTGGCTTTCATGGGACGGCTGCACGCCAAACTGGAAAAGGCCTTCAGCGTCATCCTGATGCTGTTGATTGCGCTGGCCAATGTATACAATTTGTACTTTGCCATAACCTGATAAAACAGCAAGGGTCATAGCCCTCGGCAAGGTGCCTGCGGAACCTTCTCGTTCAAGCGCCAACGCCGCCACCATCTTCTTCTTTTTTGTTTTATCCGTACCATTTCCAGACCTCAGTTTTGATGGTAAAAGACGAGATGTACAATCACAAAGCCGATTCACCTTGATTTCTACGGGCTAGGAGAGTTTTATTGAGTATATCA
>CAZOLK010000092.1:0-18514 GCA_964580325.1 uncultured Verrucomicrobiota bacterium
AACCCAAATGCTTCAGGATTTTCTCGATCACGTCAGCTTCGTTGATCAAGGCGATTATTCGCATCTCGTGATCGCCATGCGAGCAGCGCAGGGGATCCACTTCCCAGACCTTCTTGATCAACTCGCGCCAGGTCTTCGATGGGATGCGGCGGCGTTTTTCTTCTTTTATAGGGATGATCTGTTCAGCATGGTCATTGGACTGGTCAGCCTGCTGGGTCAGGGCTTGTTCGGCCTGATCCCCGGCGCGTTGACCTCTGCACTTATTACTGTACATGATGGAGCCGACTGGATTGAGCTGCATCTTGTCCACGGGAAAGGGGCTGCGCGGAATGTATTGGGCGACCCGTTCCAGGTTCTCTTTATCCTCGGCCTGAATCCGTGCGTTGAAATGGATGCGGATGCCAGTCAAAGTACTCGCCAAACGTCTGTATGCCCAAGATCAAGCCTACCATTCCGTCCGCCAGATTCAGCTCGATGCGCAAGAATTGTTCCAGACTTGTTTTGGCCAGGCGACACAGGTCACCCAACAACTTCCTGTTGTTACGGAAATAGCAGCGCAACATCCCCGGGCAAGCCAAACACCACGTGGCGGTGGGGTGCCACCGGATACTCGACAAACATGTCGTGTACAGCTCATATCAGCGAACAGCAGACATCCTCCACCCCGGCAAACCGACCTTCCGGACGGCGTCCCGTGCCCGGGGATGGATTCGAACACACTTCCTTGCTTGCAGAAATCGGATTTCAAGTCCGATGCGTCTGCCATTTTGCCACCCGAGCAATGAATTTTTCAACATGCGCAAGTGACCATGAGCAATCAAGCGGCAAGTCCGGAAGATTTGAATGCCGTGGTATTGGCTTAAACAGGTCGAGCATGGCTTGACAGAACGGAATGGTTCTTTAACATGAATTTTATGCGATATGGTCTTTTATTTGTTGTAGTTTTTGGCTGCTTGCATTTTGGAGCGGAGGGTGCTGATATGATGGACGCTGGCGATCCTTATCTTTGGCTGGAGGAAATCAATGATGAACGCGCCATGGCCTGGGTGCTTGAACGGAATCGTGAAAGTATGGCCGTATTGACCGAATTGCCCCTGTTTTCTGCGTTATTTCAACGCTTCCGCACGATTCTCGACGCTAGAGAACGCATTCCTGACGTGCGCAAGCATGGCGAATGGCTCTATAATTTCTGGCGTGACAAGGAGCGGCCACGCGGTGTGTTGCGGCGTACGTCCCTGACATCCTTTAAAACCAGCGAGCCGGTCTGGGACCTGGTTCTGGACCTGGACGCCCTGGCTGAACAGGAGGGCGAAAACTGGGTCTGGCATGGGTTTCAACCGCGCCATCCGGATTATACCCGCGCGCTGGTCAGTCTGTCGCGCGGTGGTGCTGACGCGGATGTGGTGCGCGAGTTCGATCTGGAAAGCAAGGCTTTTGTCGCCAACGAGTTCCATGTTCCCGAAGCAAAGAGCCGCATTTCGTGGAAAGACGCGGATACGCTCTATGTGGCCAGCGATTTCGGATTCGGATCTCTCACCGATTCCGGTTACCCGCGCACGGTCCGTGAGTGGAAACGCGGAGCTTTGCTGGCTGACGCGCCAACTGTGTTCGCTGGCGAACGCCAGGACGTTTCGGTTGGGGCGTATGTCAAACATGATCGCGGTCGGGCCTATTGCATAGCTTATCGCCGGTTGACTTTCTGGACCAGTGAAGCCCATATTCTGCGCAACGGGCGCTGGATCAAAATCGATAAACCCGACGACGCCGAAATCGATACGTTCGCTGACCAGCTTCTGCTGACGTTGCGGTCGGACTGGACCCTAGGCGGCCAAACCTATGCCGCCGGCTCGTTGCTGGCCGACAACCTGGAAAACTGGATCCAGGGCCGGCGCGCGCCGCGAATCCTGTTCACACCCGGACCGCGCACCGCGCTGGAAGATGTGGATGGTACGCGGAACTATTTGATCGTCAACACGCTGGACAATGTGCGCAGCCGCGTCTTTCGCTGGCAGAAGACCGCGGAGGGCTGGCGGCAACATGCCACGACCGACAGCGAGGAAAGCGCAACTGTGTCCGTATACGGGGTCGATCCGCATGCATCGGACGCGTATTGGATGCGGCACACCGCTTTTCTGACCCCCTCGAGCCTGTGGTTGGGCAATGTGGATGGCGGGAAACCGGAAATGCTCAAGCGGCTGCCCGCTTTTTTCAATGCGGACGGCTTGACCATCGAGCAGCGCGAAGCCATATCGGCGGATGGCACGCGCGTGCCCTATTTCCAGGTCTGTCGCGAAAAACTGGAGCGCAACGGTCGGCATGCGACTTTGCTTTACGGCTATGGCGGGTTCGAGGTGTCGCTACTCTCGCAATACACGCCACTGGCCGGCGCTGGCTGGCTGGAGCGCGGCGGGGTTTATGTGGTCGCCAATATTCGCGGCGGCGGCGAGTTTGGTCCTGCATGGCATCAGGCCGCGCTTAAGGATCAGCGTCAGAAAGCGTATGACGATTTTATTGCCGTGGCCGAGGATCTGATCCAGCGCAAGGTCACCTCGCCGAAACACCTGGGCATCATGGGCGGTTCCAACGGAGGTTTGCTGGTGGGCAATATGCTGGTGCAGCGGCCCGATCTTTTCGGGGCCGTGGTTTGCCTAGTGCCGCTGCTGGATATGCAACGGTATCATAAGTTGCTGGCCGGCGCCAGTTGGATGGGCGAATTCGGCGATCCGGATAAGGCTGTCGAGTGGGCTTACCTGCGTCGTTATTCGCCCTATCACAACGTAGCGCAGGATGCTGAATATCCGCCTGTTTTGTTCACGACATCCACCCGCGACGACCGGGTGCATCCCGGGCATGCGCGCAAGATGACGGCCAGCATGAAAGCCATGGGCCATGATGTGTTGTATTACGAGAATACTGAGGGCGGGCATGCAGTCGCGGACAACCGGCAACGGGCTTACCTGCATGCAATGGCTTATGCTTTTCTCTGGCAGCAGCTCGGCGAGAAAAGGGCTGAGAAATGACGACGGAAGGTTTCGCCAGGTTACATAGCGCGGAAGCTGAAAATTTCGTAGGGCTGGAGCGTGCAGAGAATGGTGGAGCCTTCGGCTTGCAGACCTGCTTTGGGTGAAGGTTGTTCGTTCAGTTCCACGCGCTCTACGCTGTTCAGTGGCAAGCCCCAGGCAATGGGCACCAGGTGCCGTTCACCCTCTGGATTGTACAGGCGCACGATCAATCCCTGACCGTCCTCCGCAGGTTTGAGCGCACTGAAAATCGCGCCTTGTTCGGGCATGCCCAGCACGGCTTTCGGAGCGCCATCGGTGCGGTCGGCAAGCGCGCCTTCGCCAGGGATGGGCGTGACATAATCCGCCATGATACGCAGGGAAGCCTGTGGCGACGGTGAGGGATGAAGCGAGCATTCGATTGTGTGCGGCATCATGGCACGGGCGTGCTCGACCTGATAGTTGCAGCCCGCGGCCGAACCGATCGTATCCGTGGAACGGCAGATCGTGAGATACAAGCGCCCATCCGCGCCGGGTTCAAATTCATACAGTCCCTTGACAGCCAGACACAGTCCATGGCCGTGTTCGAAATCGAGGTGCAGGCCGTCGGTCATGGGCAAATTGGCGAACAATTCGTCGCCCTTGTTCCAGGCGCGCTCGGTAATGCCAAAAGCATGCGCGCTCCAGATACCGGGTTTCTCGTAGAACGAGAAGCCGAGACGCAGGCGATGGTGATCGGCACGGTTGACAAACTTGACCTGGATCAGCAACCGGTTGCAGCCGGCGACAATGGTATAGGTGGTCAGCAGTTCCAGATCCACTGTATTGCGACTGCGCTCGCCTTTGAACGGCGTGGGAAAGGAGTGTGGCCGAATCGTGCGTTCGCGTGGCGCGCCCCTTTTCAAGGCCCGGGGCACAGCCAGAACCGTGCGCACACGCAACTGGGCCTGGTTGCGCTCGACACGGCACAGTTCCACCACGCTGCGTGAGGGTTTGTAGGAATAGCGCGGCACGTCGCCGACCAGCGGCTGGAAATCGTACGTATCGCCGCCATCGGCGCGATCCTCGAACCAGCACAGGCCGGCATAGGCGCGCGCGTTTTTCTTGTCGTGGAACGTGACCTGACCATCGGCCGCAACTTCGAGGGCAATGGAATCGTTCTCGATTTTCCGACCGGCAGCAGATACGGCAAAGGGCATAAGCGTTTCCGGTTCAATGGATAGCGACGCCATGCCCAGGGTATGGCGGAAATCCACCATGGCAGAGCAGCGCGCCAGGGTATACGCGTCTTCGGCATGACGGTGGTGGCCGGTCGCGGCGTGACCCACGGTTTTGCAACGCAACCCGACCAGATCTTTATTCAAGGAATAATAGGTTTCCGGATCCTTGCGGCAACGGGCCACAATCCGCAAATTGCCGACCCGGTTGCCATCGGCATCGGTCAGATCATAGCAGTCGCGATCAAGTGCCAGGGGCAGGCGGACCAAGGTCTGCACCAGCGTTGTCCCACGCTGGGGCAGGCTGTTGAACAACAGGATTTCAAGGTCTCCGGCGTCGTGTTTGCCGGCGCTGAGCGGTCGGCGACCGATCAAGTCGCGCAGCCAGTTTTCGCGGCTGATGGCGAGTAGATCTTCCACGGAGCGCAGGCGCGCATATATGTCATCCATCACTTCATCGCGGCAGCAGGCGCAGAGCGCGCTCTGGTCGTGACACAGGAGCAGCTTTTTCCAGGCATGCCGCAACATAAAGCGCTGGTCATGACCGTGCAATGCGCTCATCATCGCGGCCAGCGGCTCGATCAGACGCGCAAGCTGGATCTCGCAGCGCCGGTTGGCCTGCTTCAAGGTCAGATCGGTTGACAGCACACCCTGCATGGCCATGGGCCACTTGCGGCTGCCGCGCAACTCGCCGTGTACGCACTCCAGCTCGATCTCGCTTTCCTGTTCTATTTCCTGCAGTGCCTGCTCCACGGCTTGCATATACCACTCGGGTGTGGACACCGCAATCTGCAGGTTCGGAAACTGATCGACCAACCCCTCGAGCACACCGGTCATGCCCGGATGCAGCTCCATATGATCGGCGCAGATGGATAGATAATAGTGCGGCACCGGATAGGCTTCGGCTTCGTGCGCCAGAAAAGCCTTGAGCAGATCGGCGGCCCGTTTAGGGTTAGGCGGCCCGTGATCCAGGTCGCTGGCAGCGTCATGGAACATGAACCCGCTGCCATTGCCATACCCTCGCGCCAGGGCCAATACTTCGGAGCCATCGCGCCACTGCCAGCGAAAGACCCTGGTGGAACGTTCGCTCACCAGGGCCAGGCCATGGACGAAATTATAGGTGCGAATGCCAAACCCGTTGAGGATGGCGGGCATGACGGCCACTGAACCGTATGCATCGGGTTGATAGCCCTCGGCCATGACGCCACCGAATTCATCAGCCATGTCATGGCCGATTAGAAGATTGCGGACGGCTGCCTCGGCGCCTTCCAGAAATTGATCGGAAAGAATGTACCAGGGTCCGAAGACAAGACGCTCGTTTGCACTCAAGGTCTTGATCCGTTCCGCCTGCTGAGGTCGCAGGGCAAGGTAATCGTCAAGCACCACGGTCTGCCCATCAAAGGTGAAAACCAAGTCCGGCTCCTTTTCCAACAAATCGAGCAAACGATCAAATAACTTGCAGAGCCGAAAGCGGTATTGCTCATACGACTGGACCCATTCCCGGCGCCAATGCGTTGAAAACACGACATGTACAAATCCGCTAGCCTTGGTCAGATCAGGTTCCACCGGCATATCAACCTTTCTCTCCTGTATAATGCAATCCCCATATATTTTTCGAGCATAATGGAACAATGAATTTTGTCAAGGGCGAAGTTCAGCGTTCGATGTTCGGGGGAATTTTTGTGGGATTACTTACCGCGCAACGCCTGGATCACGCGGCGCATATCGTCAGGGAGCGGCGCGCAGAATTCCAGCGATTGGTTGGTGGACGGGTGGGTAAAACAGAGGCGATGGGCATGGAGCATGTGACGCGGGATCGGCACGGGCACCCGGTTTTTGACCGAGCGTCCGTATAACGAATCGCCAAGAACAGGATAACCCAGATGGGCCATGTGCACCCGAATCTGGTGCGTGCGGCCAGTATCGATGTTGATCCTCACATAGGCGCAGTCGCCGAGGATCTCGACGGTCTGGTAATGGGAGACGGCACGACGGCCCTGGGGCGGATCCACGGTCATTTTCTTGCGCTGGGTCGGGTGCCGGCCAATGGAGGTGTCAATTGTGCCTGAAGGCGGTGCGGGGTGACCCCAGACCACAGCGACATATTCTTTTTTTACATCGCGTTCACGAAATTGCTCGGTTATGGCCTGCATGGCCCGTTCATTTTTGACGATCACCATCACGCCGCTGGTATCCTTGTCCAGGCGATGCACAATACCGGGCCTCAATTCGCCGCCAACCCCTTCCAGGTCGTCGCAATGATGCAGCAGCGCATGAACCAGCGTACCGGTGGCATGCCCCGGAGCAGGATGCACCACCAGGTCCACCGGCTTATTCAAAACCAGCACGTCTGTATCCTCGAAAAGGATGTCGAGCGGCATCTCCTCGGGCTCCAATTCAGTCGTGCGCGGCGGCGGGATGTATACATCGATGCTTTCACCACTGGAAAGAATATGGCTGGCCTTGGAAGCGACGCCATTGACCAGAACTCGGCCTTCTTTGATCAGGGCCTGCCAGCGTGCGCGAGAGTGATCCGCGTATTTGCGGCTCAACCAGATGTCCAGACGCTGATGGGCGTCGAAATGGGTTATGGTCAACGCCAGTTTCATGCTTTCCGCGAAGGCGCCACGGATGCGCCGCGTACATAGACGAAATAGAGGATGGCCCAGCCGGCGCAAAACAGGACCACGCTGATCCATTGGGCCACGTTCAAGGGCCCCAGAGTCATACGCGGGTCGCCGCGAAGGAATTCGAGCAGGAAACGGCATGTCGGATAGAGGATGAAATAAAGCCCTGTCACCAAGCCGTGGCGAACCGGTTCGCCACGTTTGCGGCAAAAGACCCAGAGCAGCAGACCGTACAGGAGCAGGTTCAGCAAGGTGGAATAGAGCGGCGTAGGCTGGCGCCAGACTCCGGCCACATTGACCCTGAGCCAGCCGTCGGTGGGTATGCCGTAACAGCAACCGTTCATGAAACAGCCGATTCGTCCAATCGCATGTCCCAGGGGCACAGAGGTTATGGTGAAATCGGCCATCCACCAGATGCGCTCCTTGCGTACAATCGCGTAGAGGATGACGGCCAGGATGCCGGCCACAAAACCGCCGTAAAAGATCAAGCCACCCTGGTCAACCCGGATAATGGCCAGCGGATGCTTCCAGAAATGGCCTAGGTTGGCCAGAATATAGGCTGCCCGGGCACCGAGAATGCCGGCCAGCAAGACCCAGAACGCCAGATCGGATCCATAATCGACCGTCCTTTTTTCGCGCTTGGCCAAAAATGACCAATTTGTCATCGCGGCCAGGAAGCCCAGCGCGGCCATGATCCCATACCAGTATATCGGACGTCCAAATATTTTAAAACAAACAGGACTCATCGGTGCTCCTCAATTTAATATTGAACTTTATTCAAGATCCTATATTATTAAATTCACTTTCGTCAAAATTAAAGTGTAAATAGTGGTTTATTTTTCACGGTGCGTGTGTTAGTTTTTAGAAAGTTAAAATCTGGATGAGGATAATCCGTGCCACAACAAATTAGAGACGATACAGTTGTAGTTTTTTCCGAATCGGTTCAGGAAATGATCTGTCACAAATGCGGCAGTGAATTGGATGTATCTGGATTGGATCGCATGGCCACTTTCGAATGCCCCTGTTGTGCGGCGGAACTGACGGTTCCCTGCATGCTTGAAAATTTCCTGCTCGTTCGTCAACTGGGCCGCGGCGGCATGGCCACGGTCTACGAAGGACTGGATGAATCGCTGGGACGCCGGGTTGCCATCAAAGTCATGCGCCGCGAATTCGGCAATGACCCCAAATTCGTGGAAAAATTCATACAAGAAGCACGCTCGGCTGCTCAAATCTCTTGCGCCAACGTGGTTCAGATCTACTCTGTTGGCCAACGCAACGGCCAGCCTTTTATTGTCATGGAACTGGTAAATGGCGGCAAATTCGATGAAATGATCAAAAAAGGTCATAAACTGACCGAAGCCCGCATCCTCGAAATCGGCATTGACGTGGCCAATGGGTTGAAGGCAGCCAAAGAGATCGGCTTGATCCACGGCGATGTAAAGCCGGAAAACGTCTTGTTCGACGGCACGGGCACAGGAAAAGTGGCGGACTTCGGGCTGGCCCAGTTCGCACGTAAAAAGCGTAAACTGAAACCAGGCGAAATATGGGGCACACCTTATTATATTGCGCCAGAAAAGGCCAAACAACAAGGCGAAGATTACCGTTCCGACATTTACAGCCTGGGCGCCACGGTTTTTCACGCTTTGGTCGGCCACCCCCCCTTCGAAGGCGAGACCGCTGCGGAAGTGGTGCTGGCGCGACTCAAGGAACCGGCGCCGAGCGTGTTGGACGAAAAGCCCTATTTACATGAGTGTACCGCCGAAATCGTGGCCCGTATGCTCGAGGCCGACCCGTTCCATCGGTATCCCAATTACCAATCGCTGCTGGCCGATCTACGCGATGCTGCTGCTCATATCAGGGCGGATCAGTCGGAAACCCGCGTGGGGAGCCGCACTAGCACAGGCAGCCGCACCACCATCGGCGGTCGCGCCATCAAGCCTAAAGGCGGCAACACCCATGGCATGATCATCGGCATCACCCTAACCGCCATTGCCGTGTTTACAGCCGCCGTCATTTACCTGGCCATGACCCAGAACAACAAGCCGATTGCGATCAACAGCCCTTCGACAACGATCAATTCGAATTTTGTCTTCACCACGACCCTGGCAGCCGGGCAACGCCCCTGCATTATGGTCTTTGAAGGCGAAGAGCAAAAAGCCCTGATCAACAAATGCCTGAAAAAATGGTATGAAGACAGTGAAGCCAAAAAAGTGGCCCACGATCTGCAAGTGTTGGAAGCATTTAACAACAACTTAAAGGAGTTTGAAAAATCCGTCACGAAGCAATCCCAGATCCTTTGGGTTAAAACCTTGCGCATCATACCGTTAATGCTCAGCCGCAAAACACAGGACGTGGATCGTCTGCTCCGTGAAATCCTTGACACGCCAGTCACCGGTGCAGCCAATCCTGGCAACATGTGTAAAAAAATCGCCCAAGGTTTGCTGGATAACCAGGAAATCCAGGTGGATGTGGTCAAGGAAAACCTGCCCGACTGGTTTGAGCATATCTGCTACTTTTACAATGCCATCAATCCCTTGCTGAACGGCGACGTGAAAAAGGCAGAGGCCTTTTTCAAAATGAACTTCGATAAAAGCCATCCCGGCGATGAATACAAAGATGAAATACCTTATTGGCCTTACTGGTTGTGCAACATCTCGGCCAAGCTCAAGATCAGCATCAAAAACCTGGAATCCGTGACCGCCTATGTTGACACCAAAATTCAGGCTGGCCAATATGCTGAAGCCATTCGGAAAATCAACGGGATCAAGAGCAAATCTCCGCCCCTGTTCCGCACGTTTTTGGATGCAGAAATCAATCGCATCCAGACTGCCAGATCGGGTGGATCGTGATGATGAAGACAGGGGATGGGGGCGATGTGGATTGAAGATGGGGAAAGACATCTACCGGTGGTAATCGCGGATTTCGTCCAGTGATTTGCGTTGTTTTTTCCGTGGGTGCTTGTTGGCCGGATAACCCATACTGATCAGGATGTCGATACGTTTGTTTTTTGGCAGGCCCAGCTCTTTTTTCAACGCTTTCTCGTTAAACCAACCCAGCCAGCAGGTTCCCAAGCCCAGTTCCTGGGCCTGCAGCGTCAAATGGTCGCCGGCTATGCCAATATCGACCAAGTTGTACTTGATTCCGCGAAACTGACCGCCCAGTTGCGTATAGTAGCGCGAACGCTCGGTGACGATCACGATCAGCACCGGCGCCTTGCGCACAAACCGGTTGAGGCTGTATATACCGCCAAACGCTTTGGGACACAGGCGGTTCAGCGTGTCCCGATCATCGACCACCAGGAAAGACCATGGTTGCGAATTGCATGCTGACGGCGCCAGGCGCGCCGCGTCAATGCATTGGTCGATTAGTATGCGCGACACGGGCTTTTCACTGTAAAGTCGCACACTCTTTCTAACTTTAATCAATGCGTCAAAGGTCATGGCCACTCCACCAGCATACTGATAGCCTCACGCGCCGCAGTCAAGCCGAATACACCAGTGACGCAGGCAAAACTGCCCAGGACCTGGCGTGGCCGACCGCTGCCCACCACGGCTGCTTCCAATTCGCCACGGGCTTCCTCGCGTGCGGGTTCGAGGGAGTAAATGCAGCGGATCCCTGATTCGATCCCCCTTCGTCGCAAGCGTTTACGTACAAAGCGAGCCAGCGGGCATTGCGCTGTGTCCGCCAGATCAGCCACCCGGACGGCCAGTGGGTCCGTGCGCGTGGCCGCACCCATGCTGGAAACCACCGGGATGCCGGCATCCACGGCGTGATAGAGCAGGCTCACTTTGGCGTTCAGGCTGTCAATGGCATCGATCAGCACATCCGGTCGTTGGGCTGCCAGCAAACCTGGGGCGGATTCATCATTGATAAAGCACGCGGTAGGCGTCACCTGACAGGCCGGGTGGATGTCGCGTACGCGCTCCGTGGCAACATCGATTTTCGGGCGACCCAGCGTGGATTCCAGCGCGAACAACTGGCGGTTGAGATTGCTGGTATGGATGGCGTCAAAGTCGACCAGGGTCAATCCGCCCACGCCGGAACGGGCCAGGGCCTCGACAGCATAAGAACCGACCGCGCCCATACCGACAACCATGATTCGCGAACCGGCAAGACGGCGCATGGCCTCGGCGCCCAGCAATAGTTCGGTTCGTTTGAATCGGTCGAGTTCCATGGTCGTCACTCCCGGATGAACAGGCGCCGGGCATTGGCACAGGTTAGAACCGCCAACTCGTTTTCCGTTATGCCGCGGACCGCGGCCGCTGCGCGGATCACAAGCAGCAGGTTGGCCGGTTCATTGGGCGGTGGCGTGGTCGTGTTTTCCCGGGCCAGGCCGTGAGGCAGCATATCCGGCGCATCGGTCTCCACCAGCAACCGATCAGCGGGTACAACCTTCAATGCAGCCGGTGCGCGACGGGCTTGAGACGCGGTGATCGTGCCGGAAAAGGAGAAATAGCCGCCCAAGTCCACCAATTCCACAACCAATTCCGCGGCGCCGGTAAAGGCGTGGAATACCATACCTGCCGGATGCCGACCCAGGGACCTGATCGCCTCCAGCATTGCGCCCCAGGCACGGCGGCAATGGATACTTACCGGTCGCGCCAGCTCATGGCTCAGGGCCAACTGGCGCATGAAAACGTCGCGCTGGTCCGCGTCATTGCGCTGCTTGAGTGCGTGGTCCAGGCCGATCTCACCCACGCCAGCGCGTGCATCCCGCAACAGACCGGTCAACGTGTCGAACCAGCCGGATGACCGTCGGTCTACAAACCAGGGATGCAGTCCATAAGCCGGCAGCACATCTGGTTCGGACGCGGCCAACCCACGCACCAGGTCCCAGTCCGCTTCCTCGGCGCCGCAACAAACCATGGCGGTCACGCCAACGCGGCGCGCCCTTTGGAACATGCCGGCGCGATCCGGCGCCAAACGTTCGTCCTGAAGATGGCAGTGTGCGTCAAAACAGGTTATGGCATCTGTACGATCCAACCGAAGATCCTATCTGTTCAATGGTTTCACTGTCATCCTAGCCCAAATCGGGTTATGATGCTACCCATAATGAACACGATTGTATTGACCACGATCAACGCACGATACAGCCATGCCTCATTCAGCTTGCGCTATCTGGCGGCCAACATGGCCGATCTAGCTGATCGAATGCGGCTGATCGAGTTTGACGGCCGCGCTGGCGCGGAAGCCATGGTTGAACAAGTGCTGGCGCTCGAACCGCGCATAGTCTGCGCCGGGGTATATATCTGGAACCTGCGCGCGACTCAGGCCCTGCTCAGCTTGCTGCGCCGGGCGCGAGCGGATCTGATCCTGATCGTTGGCGGTCCGGAGTTCGCGGCAGCCGACCCATCGCACCCGCTACTGGACCTGACCGATTACGCGATCAGCGGCGAGGCAGACCTGGCCCTGCCGGCGCTGTGTCGCGCCATTCTGGAGGATCGCCAGCCCAGTCAACAGCTCATTCGAGCGCCTTTGCCGCCGCTGGATCAGGTCGCCTTGCCTTATGATCTTTACACAGCCGAGGACCTGGCCCATCGCATCGTCTATGCCGAAACTTCGCGCGGCTGCCCTTTTCGCTGCGCGTATTGTCTGTCCGCGCTGGAACACAACATGCGCCTATTTCCACTCGACCGACTGCAGCCGGCTTTGGCCCGGCTGATCGCACGCGGTCCAAAATTGATCAAATTTGTAGATCGCAGTTTCAACGCGAACCTGGAACACACATTGCGTATGCTGGACTTTCTGCGCCGACATTATCGTCCGGGTCTGCGCCTGCATTTTGAAATAATCCCGGGGCGACTGCCGGTGGAACTGCGTCAGGCCCTGCGGGCTTTTCCCAAGGACGCCCTGCAACTGGAAGTCGGGATCCAGACCTGGAACCCGGACGTGGCCAGACGCATTGCGCGGCCGCTGGACGTAAACAAGGTGGATCAAGACCTGCGCTTTCTGCGACAAGAGACATCGATCCATATCCATGCCGACCTGATAGCCGGGCTTCCCGGCGAGGATCTGGCCGGTTTTGCCGCCGGGTTCGACAAGCTGGTCCGGTTGAACCCGCATGAGGTGCAATTGGGGATCCTGAAACGGTTGCCCGGCGCGCCCATTGCGCGACACGACATGCTTTGGGCTATGCGCTACAACCCGGAACCGCCCTATGATGTGCTCGAAACCGGCGCCATCGGCGCCACGGACCTGGAACGGCTCAAACACATGGCCGCCTACTGGGAGCGCTACTACAACAGCGGCCGTTTCCCCGCATCCATGGGCTGGTTTCTGGCCCAATGCTCGGTCTTCGAAGCTTTCGCCGCTTTCTCCGACTGGCTCTATCGGCAACTTCAGCGTACCCATAGCGTGGCGCTTGAGGAATGGGCGCGGTTACTGTACGTTTATCTGGTTGATCGGCAAGGTCAGGACGCCAGGCAAACCGCCTTGAAAATCCAACAAGACTATTGCGAGGGCAACCGGCGCCGCACCCCGGTCTTTCTGCGTCCGCTGGTAAATGATTCGTAGTTTATGTAACCAATCTTATAGGTTAGGTTGTTTTTCGGCGCGTACTTAGCCGCGTGATCGACCTATTATCACCGGCGGCTGCTACAGCCAACGCAATGTCGCCTTGCGAAAACTGACACTGGCCCGCGCCCTGTACCATTACGGCGACCATCCAGGGCCTGGGCGAAAAAACCCTCCGCGATTACAGCAATGCCGGGATAATTTTGGGTGTCATGTCGAGACCACAGCGTTGCTCAGGGTTGGTTGCCATTAGAACGACATATTCCGACGTGTTTACGCAGACCATAAGGCCTGGGCAGTCTGCCGCGAACGGATTTATTGAAGGGATTGGGAAAAACATTCAGCGCTTCGTACTCTTCTTCGTATTGGAAACCCTGAGTGGTTTGGGCGCCGCAACTTTCCGGAATATGTATTGGATCCGGCGCATGCAAGCCCACGCCGCGGAGAAAATCGCAGATCACATCCAATGAATTGTTGACAGCGTGGTTGTAGGCTGCGCCCGAACATCGCCACCACGATCCGCCCATGCTATGATCGTGCGCATTGGTATCGCACCATTTGTTGCCCAAGGGTGAAGTCTCGCTGCGCGGATCGGAGTGGCCGTACCCCTTTCTGCCTTCACGATGTGAGGCGCGATCCTGCGCGACATGAAAAGCGTTACCCAGGCTTTTGACCCATTCTTTTTCACCCACTGCAACAGGGCCAATATCGAACGGCAGGGTCCCGATGCGATCCCGTCCCACGTAATCGCTCAGGTCCGCCTTTTTTGCATCGTCGAGAAATTCGCGAACCGCCATGGCGATATGTTTGCGTTGCTCCGCCTCATTCTGGATCTGGTTGGGTAAAATCGCCGAATCCGTATAATTAAGACCTTCACCATGCCGTGGACCTTCGCCCTTGTCGATGCCTATCAGATATTTCAACGTGTCCCAGGGATGGATAAACCGTTGACGCACATCCATATTAGAGGACGCAATGCGTACGCCTTCAATCAGCGAATTCATACTGATGCCGATATGTTTTTTACTCAGCAGAGCACGCAGGCTGGTTTCATAGGTAAGAAGAGCCTTTTCCGACAGATCGGCGTGATCTTTCCAGCCCCAGGCCCTCACTGCACGGTCCTCTTTTCTCGTCAGAACATGAACAATCTCATGCAGCAGCACGGCCATGTTGGGGGATTGGCCATCCGCACCGCAAACCTGGGGTCCCAGGAAAACATCGGAGCCCAAACAAAACGCATCCACGCCGAGTGCCCTGGACACATTCATTACGTCAACATTCGCATGCAGTCGCAAAGCCCCCAATCCGCACTCTATGCAGCGTTCCATGGCCTGTAACAGACCAGGCCAGCGACCCGTGTTACTGGTCATGCGCATCAGCACGCGTCGCAGCTCGCCATCGAGCGGTATTTTCAGATCAGCACGGTCTTCTGACACAGCCAAGGCCGCAGCCCAGTAATATGTTAGGTTATGGATCATCATTTTTATTATAGGTTATGGATTATTTTTACTAAATTTTTCTAATTATAAAAATCATAGAAAAATTTAGCTTCAACCGTCACAAAATGCAAGCAAAAATTGTACAAATCTAAGTAGACTGGCACATTTCGAATGAGTTTAGGGTTCGCGCAAAAATAACCCGCCTTTCGAGATGGAAGAGCTTTAGACAAAGCTTGCGACAAAGAAGAAATCACCCGAAAAACCCTGAAGCGCCTAACCGTAATCGTTCACCTCGTGTTCTTGGTTAGAAGCCATCGTCCTCCGTGAACGGTTACGAATGCCTTTATTGAAGCAACTCACACCATCAACGAGGGCTACATAATGGTTTGGATTACAGTACCATGGGTAAAGCCGCTTCTCGGAAGTGGCCCCGGGTTTTAGCGAGATACATTGGCCCCACTTGTTATCGGCCAGAGCGATGATATTTTCATTGTTTATGACAACGAAACCGCCGTGGAGATATAGATGTCGGATTACGTTTGTAGTCCGAGCTTTAGTAGCTTCGTGCCTGCAAGCAACACCTATGTTGTTTTGCAATGCATTACGCTTCCAGCACGATCCTGGCAGGCTAAAGCCTGGACTACAAACATTTGGCTCCAAACCAAGAAAATCCATGGCAGTTTCGTTGTCATAGCATCTTGCCCCTGAACATCCGGAAACAAAGGGCTTATAATTTTTTATCAGCCATATCCATCCCACATCGGGAATATGGCGAAATAGCTTCCACACCGCATCAGGGAAATGTCTCATTAAGTGGAATTTTGCCTCGGGTATATGCATTTCGCAACAGGCATGCGATGCCGAAACCATCGGCAATGTCCCTGAAATTCTGATAAAAAATACTGAGGCGGAACGATAATGAGAGGTTGGGGGCGGTCAGACTGTCGCCGATTTCCGCCCGCCATGCTTCCCTCATCGCGCGCGGCGTAGGGTTCATGGTAGGCCGGTCCTTGGGTTAGACGGTTTTCGATGCTGATGGTTTCGACGGTCCACGGAACGCTTTGCCGACCGAAGAGAGCATTGAGTCCGCTGAGCTTGGCCTCGGGGTAGCAGGCTATCGAGGGATTCAAAGACAAGGTCAGGCAGATCGTCCGGCGCAGCCGGGGCACAAGCCTGAAGCGTGTCATTGAAGAAATCAACCAGTTCCTGGCTGGATGGAAGGCCTACTTCATGAAAGGTATCAGAGCCAAGCTCATCAATACGCTAAACAAATGGGTCATTCGACGGCTCAAAGCATTCTGTCGGGCGTACTCTGATATCCAGATACTTCAAGCCGAAGGTTCTTCAGCCAAATGTTTGTGGGTCCGCCTTCGAGCAAGTACTCGCATCCTTGGATGTGTATCCAACCGTAATGTTGATTCGTTCTTTGAGTTAGAAGAAATGGCATGTAGGCATTGGTCGTTCCCGCCCATGGCCCTGAAGTAAAGGGGCCTCCTAGTGTAGTGCGACCGACGACGAAGACCGGCGGGGATTTCCAGGTCAGGTTGGAATCGATCATGGTTCCGAAAGGTACGGGGTTAGTACCAATCTCCACCGCCTCAAAATAGACAGATTGGGCTGTAAGCCCGTCTTCGGGAATCGAATTCAATGTGCTGCGGACGGAAAGATCGTTGTTCCCATCACAGGTGAGATCAGCGCTAATGGACCCGGAGTACGGATATGGAGAGTTCAGCGTAGTGACTCGAATTGACGGCGCATCAAGCCAAACGACCCGGTAGTGCATGGGCACTTGAATGGTCGTCACAAGTGATGTCGAAGATAACGAGAACTGCGGGTCATTGGTGAACCATAGTCCCGTCAGCGATCCCGCCCATTCAATTCGATACTGCGCGTTGGTTACGCGATTCGACCACGTCAGTTCGCCATTCGAGTGGATGGATACGACCTGCAAATCATCGGCGTAACGCTCACGCTGAGGATTTCGGCGCGCTAGCGACGAATATCCTCCGGCGTGTTGTTGGCCAATTCTTCGTCTTCCATAATGACTTCTCTGTTCCTGCCCCTGATGTCTTCAAGAAGAAACCCCGCAAGGCCAAAGACGGCGACTCCGGCCCCCATCATCTGGAACATCCAGTAGGCGGGTTCATGATCCCGCTTCATCAAGATGCCGAAGGCGTAGAACACTGTGGCCGCTACCATGCACATCACAAAACCGAAGACTTGATAGACGGCAGACACGTATTTGGTTTCCGTCGGGTAGGTGGTCTTCAGGATTCGCTTTGCCACAAAGTGGCTGGCGAGGGGGTGAAATACTTGGTAGCCCAAGAGGATGAAGATATTGAGATCGGGAAAACCCAGCGTGACCTTGCCTGAAAGAAGGGCGACGTAAAACAGCATTGCTGCCACGGTAAGCAGCACACGCAGAACTCCTTGTGGGCGGATTCCATCATAAAGCCATCCGGCCACGTCGCGTGCCGCCTTTAGGTACTCCGTTGCGTCATGAATCAGGGTTCCCTGTGCGTAGATGAAGACCGCAAGGAAAACGAGACCAACACCGATCTCCAACACATGGCCAGGTAGGTCAAACAGGGATGATGTCGATTCAGCATGGCGCACTGCATCGGCAAAGAAGTACGCAAGCAGTAAGCCATAGCATTGGAGAATGGCAAGCGTGCCGAGCGCCCCCATCTCGACTCGATTATGGTCTTCGCGTATCTCATCTTCTCCTGGCCAACGCTGACCTCACCGTTTGCCAAAGGCAAGCGAAGCGCGGCCTTTGGCAATACGGTGCTGGTTGATGTTGTGTCCTCTGGTCATTCCGGGATCCACCACACATGGTTTCCCAAGATGTTGATTTCTTCTCCGTGCAGACGATCAAAGTGAGTTATGATAGGGATGACAGGCAGAAGACTCGCCAAGAGGAGCCCCGCCGCTATGAATGCCGCAAGCACAGGCAGCTTGCGCCTGCGTGCGAGGACCACGCCAAGAATTACGGCGAGGATGGCGACAGGCAGCGCGATGTTGAGCGATGAAGCCAAGCAGTCAATCTCAACCATCAAATCCATGTGCGCGATGCCATCACCTTGGGCCGTGAACGGGGGCAGGTACATCTGCAAAGTGAATGCCGTTGCGAGAACCGACCACGCAGCGCACATGGCAAGCACGATGACCACCGCAACTCCCGCAAATCGTTCTGTCTTCTCTCTCATTATTCTGGACACAACGACGAGGTTCACCGGACGTTGACCCGCGGCGGGTCAACGGTACGGTGCGACCTCTGGTTCTGCCTCTTCCTCAATGATCTTCTTTCCGCAATGTCCGCATTTTCCTGTGGTCAATGCCAACGGCGTGTGGATGCCTCCCTGGATTGACTTCCCGCAAGCGGGACATCGGACGTCTGTCCGCTTGCCGATCCAGATGATGCCGCCAAGCACGAATGTCACAAGGACGATGATGCAAATGTTTCCGATGATCGCACGTTGACCAGGTGATGTTGGTGCCGCAACAAAGGCAAGGACAACGGCAAGCGCAAGTACCACAAAGAGGAAGCGGCCAAGCAAGCGCTTAGCCTCAGCCTGTTTCTGAATGAGATATTCCTTCTTCATTTTCTTATTGCGAACGTTACGGCTCTGCGGCGGCGCGTAGCGACGTACGCAGCAGCCAATGGTTGTGTGCCGGGCCTGGCCCGGTTGCTTGCCGGTGCGCTCCGCGAGCGTACC
>CAZOLK010000093.1:0-18443 GCA_964580325.1 uncultured Verrucomicrobiota bacterium
GAAATGACCACGGGTACGCCGAAAGCACGCACGTTTTCCACGTGCTTGAGGATGTTGTCCAGGCCGTGCAGCTCATGGGCGCGACGGGTGACCACGAGCACGGCCGCGGCCGGTTGCAATCCGCCGATACGACACTTGATGTTGAAGAATTTCTCCGCGCCCAGGTCAGCGCCGAACCCGGCTTCGGTCACCACGTAATCGGCCAATTTCAGGGCCATGCGGGTCGCGATCAGCGTGTTGCAGCCGTGGGCGATGTTGGCGAAAGGTCCGCCATGAACAAATACCGGACCGCCTTCGATGGTTTGCACCAGGTTGGGGTGCAGCGCATTTTTCAGCAGCGCGGCCATGGCGCCTGCCCCGCCGATATCCCTGGCCGTGATCGGCTTGCGCAATCGGTCATAACCGACGATGACCCGACCGATACGCTGTTTGAGGTCCTCCAGATCAGTGGCCATGCACAGGATGGCCATGATCTCGGATGCGGCGGTGATTTCAAAGCCGTCCTCACGCATTACACCATTGGATCCGTTTCCCTCGAGCCCGATCAGGGTGCTGCGCAGCGCGCGGTCGTTCATGTCGATCACCCTTTTCCAGACCGTATTGCGCGGATTGATATCCGGCGTGTTGCATTGATGCAGATGATTATCGACCAAGGCGGAGAGCAGGTTATGCGCCATGGATACCGCGTGCAGATCGCCGGTGAAATGCAGGTTGATGTCCTCCATGGGCAGCACCTGGGAATAGCCGCCGCCAGCGGCGCCGCCTTTCAAGCCCATGCATGGTCCCAGCGAAGGCTCGCGAATAGCGATCATGGTTCTGCGCCCGGTCCGGCGCAGTGCCTGGCCCAAACCGATGGTATTGGTGGTTTTGCCTTCGCCTTTGGCCGTAGGCGTCATGGCCGTGACCAGGATCAATTTGCCGTCCGGTCGGTCAACCCACTGCGCATACTGCGTGTGCGGAACCTTGGCCATGGCATGGCCGTAGGGGATGAGGTCCTGGCCGGTCAACCCAAGCTCGGCGGCGATTTCATTGATGGGACGCATTTGCGCTTGTTGTGCAATTTCAAGATCTGTTTTCATGGAACTGGCTTTCGTGCTATCGGTTGGGGAAGGAAAACCCGGTCGTTCAAGACGAGAGCGCCAGATGCGGCACACCAAAGCTGCCCAACACGCCGATCAAATTCTCGCGGCTCAGGATATGCTGGTTGAAACAGTCCAGCATCACGCCCGGATTGAATTCGAGCCGGATCCCAGGCACTGCGTCCGATCCCAGGGTGGCCAGGATGGTGACATCCTCGTGCGCCACTCCCTCGTGCGCAATCAAACCGGCGATCACAGATTCGACGTCAGGCAGAGCGGTCTGCTCCAGCTCACCGGTCACGGTGCGCGTATCGTCATCGCTTCCAGCGGTCACGCCGTAACAATAGTCGAGGCCCATACGTTGCTGCAAAGGATCGGTGAAAAAGGTCAACGCACGCGAGACCAGGGCCACTCCATAACCCATGATCCTGAGCGTTTCGAGCAACTCGACAGCGCCCGAGGTGAGATCCAGGCCCTTGACCAGGCAGTCGATCGTATCCAACGGCAAGCCCTCCAGGTGCGCGACAGCCCGGCGCAACGCCTCGAGCGGCTGTTCAGGGTCATAGGCCGCGGTTAATTCGTCTTCGCCGATCCCGGTCTGGGCCATAATTTCGCCCATCAGCGCGGGCGGCAAAAGGCTGTTGCGGATATCGAACAGCAGCACGCGCTTCTTCTTGTTGAATACGTCTTCGGTCTGAAAAAGGGTTTCGATTGCCATGGCGCTCAAGCTGTCGCGTACGACCTGCATCAGGTTGGGCAGCGGGATGGTGCAGTTACTGATATCGGTCATCAGTTCCATCAGGAATACACCTTCACGACCTATATTCTTGGCGAATTCGATATTGGCGTTGTATTTACCCAGGGTTTCACAAACCAAAGCGGTGATGCCGGGGGCGTCATGGCCGACCAGGATCAGCAGCATATTCTTTTTATTGGGCGTGCGGGGCACGGGCGTATACTTATCGACCGCCAGATCCAGTCCCGTATCCTCGCCGATGCGCTCGACCAGTGCGGTGAAATCGTCGATGCGCAACTCGCTGTCGACCAGGTCAACGACCATAAAGATGGTGAACAACCCGTGTAGCACATCCTGACGCAAGTCGACAATGTTGCCTTTGGCTGAGGCTATAGGCGCGGTAATGTGGCCCACCAACCCAATTTTATCGTTGCCGGTGCCATATACAATATAAAGTCTGTGTTCTGACATATCCCACTCCCATTTAGCGTTGCCCCATGCAACGGCTCATGTGCATACTGTCTCCGGTCGGCATTAACCTACCATAATCCAGTAGTTCACGCCTAAAAACTTACAACAAGCGCTGTCGTAGAAGCAAGTTGAAATCAGGGCAAATCAAACACATACCGGGTGTGCTTGCGAAATAGTTGGCAGGATAGCCGCCTTTCTGGAGCAGGATGAGCCGGTTGTCGCGATAGCTCAGGCCGCGATAAACAAAACCACCACGCCATGATGCGTGTCGGTTTCGATCCATTCGATATCCGTGGCCTTGTTGGCGATCCACCAGGTCTAGTTGGCCACCCACCAGGCACTGGTCGCGTTGGACGCCATAACGTTGGATGCCTGGTTCACTTCCTGATCGTGTCCCACGGCAGCGCCAGATGTACCGGATAAACCGGCCAGGTAGACCTCGTTGCGCAACACGACCGGCGGATAGCTCATGTAACCGCCAACCCGGGAGTGGTGGTCGTAAGGGTTGTTCACCTGCCACAATCCCTGGACCGTACCGTTATCGTCATAAGGCCCATCGTACCTGGGACTGCCAATCGCAACCAGGCTGCCAGTGCACCCAAACTGTAACGCGTCGTTTTTGAGCTATGCCAAGCCCAGCACATCTTGCATGGAATAGAGTTTGGCCGGCTTGCCGACGACCCAGGCGGCGGCGCGTAGGGCGCCTATGGCAAATGCATTGCGGCTGGTGGCGCGATGCGACAACTCGATCAACTCGCCCTCGCCCGCGAACAACACGGTATGGTCCCCCACAATGTCGCCGCCGCGCACAGCGTGGAACGCGATTTGCTCGTCCGGCCGACTGCCCGGCGACATGCCTTCGCGGCCGTGGATCGCGGTCTGTTTCAGGTCCCAACCCAGGCCATCGGCCAGGTAGCGCCCCAAGCCCTGGGCCGTACCGCTGGGCGCGTCCTTTTTGTGGCGGTGGTGGCGCTCGATGATTTCAGGATCATACCCTTTACCGGCCAGTGCTCGGGCTGCCTGGTTGACCAGCTTGAACAGCAGGTTCACGCCCAGGCTCATATTCGGCGCCATGACGATCGGCGCCTGTTGCGCCGAGTTAGCCACGATATGCTGTTCCAACTCGTCCAGCCCTGTCGTGCCGATGACCATGGCGGTTTTGGCTGCCGCGCATTGCAGCGCCATGGCCGCCGTGGACGCAGGCTTGGTGAAATCGACCACGACATCCGCGTCGCGAATCACAGATTCGAAGTCAGTCGTGATGTTCACGCCTATCGCAGCAACGCCGGCTGCCGTACCTGCGTCCTGGCCCTGTTCCGGACTGGACGCCAGATCTACGGCCGCGTGCAGCGTCAAATGTTGCATGTCCTCCCGCTGCATATTGCTGATCAACATCTTGCCCATCCGGCCGGAGGCGCCCGTAATGACTACTTTTATGCTCATAAATCTTCCTCTCTGTTATTTCTTGAAAAGGGCTTCGACGGTCATGTCTGCTTGAGCCCGAGACACCAGGTCCAGGACCAGGGTCAATTTTCCGGCATCATACTGCCAGGCATGGACTGCCGTCACATCATCGTAAACATATCCTCCGCGATGAAAAATCCGACCGTCATCCTGGTAGATGCACTTGTCGGGTGTATACGAGCTGGCATAAGAATCACTGTCATCCGGGCTTTTGTTTTCTGGCATGGTCGCTCCGGTTCCCGCGTTTAAGTTGCTCTAAATGAATTACGGGCAACCTTGTTTGAACGATCACCCGTATTCCGAATGCCGAAGTCGCGTTAAAGCAGTTCGAGTTGTTCCATGGTTTTGCGCAAAGCAGCCTTCTTGGCGTCGGTTGTCTCGCACATGGGCAGGCGGTAGACCTCTTCGATCAAGCCCATCATGGCCAGCGCGGCTTTGACCGGAACGGGGTTGGTGTCGATGAACAGGTCGCGGAACAGGCGGTAATACTTGGCATGCAGTTCAGCGGCCTTGGGCCACTCGTTGTTCAGCGCGGCATGGACCATATCGCTGATGGCTTTTGGCGCGACATTGGTGGTCACGCTGATCACGCCTTTGCCGCCCACGGCCATCATGGGGAAGGTCAGCGAATCGTCGCCAGACAGGATGGTGATGTCGCAGCGATTGACAATATCGCTGACGCGATCGACGCTGCCGCCCGCCTCTTTCAACGTGACGATGTTGGGATGCTTGTTCAGTTCCACCACGGTATCGATGGCGATTTCACGTCCGCTCCGGCCTGGAATGTTATAGAGCACGACTGGCAGGCCGATGTCAGCCACGGCACTGAAATGTTTAATCAATCCCTGCTGATTGGGCTTGTTGTAATAAGGAGTCACCTGCAACGAACCGTCCGCGCCGGCGTCTTTGGCGTGCCGGGTCAGTTCCAGGGCTTCTTTGGTGGAGTTGGCGCCCGTGCCGGCAATGACTTTGGACCGGCCTTTGGCTGCCTCGATAACGGTTTTGATGACCTTGTTGTGCTCGTCAAACGACAACGTGGGCGATTCGCCCGTGGTGCCCACCGGTACGATCCCGTCCACGCCGCCCTCTATTTGGCGTTCCACCAGCTCGCGCAGCTTGTCGTGATCGACCTCGCCGTCGCGGTTAAAGGGTGTAACTATGGCTGTATATGCTCCCTCAAACATGATGCTATCACCTTTCACATTGGTTAAGCTTTCGTTCTGCGTCGATTTTTCACCCATTTCGGCGCGGATTGGAAGCTTATTTCGTTAAGAGTTTTACTTGAACGAGGCAACCCGCTCGCCGCGCACCAGGTCCTCGTAGGTCTCGCGCTCGCGCACAAGCGCATGCTGGGCGCCGCTGACCATGACTTCAGCCGGACGCGGACGGCTGTTGTAGTTGGAGGCCATACTGTAACAGTAGGCCCCGGCACTGCACACGGCAAGCAGGTCGCCGGGCGCCGCAGCCGGCAACTCGCGATCCTTACAGATGAAGTCGCCGGATTCGCAGATCGGACCTACCACGTCGCCGAACACCCGCTCCGCGGTTTCGTGCACCGGTATCAGATCGTGGAACGCCTGGTAGAGCGGCGGTCGGATCAGTTCGTTCATGCCGGTATCGACGATCACGAATTTCTTGTCCGGGCCATCCTTGACATACTGTACGCGGCAGGCCAGGATGCCGCCGTTACCCACCAGGAAACGGCCTGGCTCCATCAAAAGCTTCAAATCCAATTCGCGCACGATCGGCTCGATGGTTTCGTGGAATACGGACAATTCCATGTCGCGCTCTTCCGGTTCGTAGCGAATGCCCAGGCCGCCGCCGATATCCAGGAAACGGAAAGATGGGTGGACCGCTTTCATCTCGCGGCACAGGTCGCGCACTTTTTCCAAGGCCTGGCCCCAGGGTTCGGCGGTCAGAATCTGCGAACCGATGTGCATGTGCAAGCCGGCGATCTCCAGCGACGCGCAGGCATCGGCACGCTGGTAGGCGGCGCGCGCGCGTTCCAAGTCCAAACCAAACTTGTTTTCCTTCTTGCCCGTGCTCGTGTAAATGTGCGTTTGCGGGTCCACGTCGGGATTGACCCGGATCGCTATACGGCCTTTGATGCCAAGCTGTTCGGCACAAGCCGCAATGCGCTCCAGCTCACCCTCGGATTCCACGGTGAAGAACAGGATCCTGCTTTGCAGCGCCTGCTCGATTTCCGGCTCGGTCTTACCCACGCCGGCGAACACGATCTTGTCGGGTGCGAAGCCGGCGCGCAGCGCACGGTGCAGTTCGCCGCCGGACACGATATCCACGCCGGCACCGGCGCAAGCAAACGTCCGAAGCACGGCCTGGTTGGTGTTGACCTTGGCCGAATAGCAGAGCATGGGATCCAGGGGCGCCAACGCATCCTTTAAAGCCTGGTACTGGGCCAGGAAATGACCGCGGCTGTAAATGAACAACGGTGAACCGTATTGCGCGACCAGGTTCTCGACCGCGCAATCCTCGGCATGCAGCCGTCCTTCTTTATAGGTGAACATCAGCGCATCTCCTGCCCGCCAGTGACGTTGATCGCCTGGCCGGTCATGTAGGAGGCTTGGTCCGAGGCCAGGAACACGAGCAGGTTGGTCACGTCGTCATAGGTGCAGCCGCGTTTCATCGGCACCTGGTTGATGTATTTCTGACGCACATCTTCCTCGGTGATGCCCTGGTTACGCGCGTATTGCTTGAACAGCGAATCGACCCACAGCGGCGAATCCAGCAGGTTGCCGGGGCAGATGGAATTGACGCGCACGCCGTATTCAGCCAGTTCCAAGGCCGCGCTCTGGGTCAGTCCAATGCCGCCGAACTTGGATGCCGCATAAGCCGAGTTCTTGAAGCTGCCCTTTTTGCCTGACTTGGAATTGATCTGCAGGATCACGCCGCTTTTCTGTTCCTTCATGATGCGTGCGGCATGCTTGATGACCAGGAAATAGCCGAACAGATTGACATTCATGACCAGACGCCATTTGTCGGCATCGGCTTCATCGACCGGTTCAGCGATCAACACGGCGGCGTTGGAGACCACGATATCGACACGGCCTAGCTCGCTTTTCGCTGTCTCGAAAAGAGCGGACACACTCTGCTCGTCGCTGACATCGGTTTTCACGGCCAGCGCACGGCGGTCCAGGGCGCGCACCTTGGCCGCGGTATCCTCAGTGCCTTCCAACTTGAGGTCACCGATAACCACATGACATCCCTCCCGGGCCAAGCGCAGGCAAATGGCCGCACCCAAACCCTGGGCGCCACCGGTGACGACACCAACTTTATCCTGTAATATACTCATGTAAAAATTCTCCTGGATAGATGACAAAAACGGGTCCTATGGGACACTTTATCAGGCTCATTGTCAAGGGTTTTGCGTAACGCATCGCCGTTTTTGTGTCACCAGATTATTCGATAAGCCTTTCGTCGCCGATTTCCTCTGGTAAAGCAAACTGTGTTGCGCGTTTCATGGATTTCGAGGTTATCAACCTCAGACAACTCAGTCAACCCCCTGCAACTTTCATTTGCCTTTCTCGTCGCGGTCCCCTATACTCTATTGAAAAAGTGCAGTTTGTCATTTTTTCGGAGGATATCGTGGACGTTGTCACTGAACAGCTTGAAGAAGCGCGCCGGAAATTACTGGACCTTTCGCGACGCAACCAGATGCTCAATTTCAGACCCTCTTCCAAGCGGGCCATCTGGATCCTGGACGAGTTGCCGGCCGAAATCTACCAGAGCCTGGTCATGGTTCAGTGCGTGATGGAATGCGCGCCGCTGGAAAAAGCCGCGGCTTTGAGAAAAAAACGCACCGCGGACCGTGAGCGCAAGTCCGACCAGGAACGGCCTTTTTCACAGACCGAAGCATTTGCCGACGAGTGGCCGGTCTCTTCCGTGGACATTGGGCCGCAGCACACCGATCGCTACCTCCAAACCGAGTTGAACGTGGATACGCTGTTCAAGACATTGAATAGCATCCACAAAACCACCCGCATGTTCATCGAGGAGCAGGGCTACAACACGCTGCACCTTGCCCTCGGGTTCGTCAGTTGGTCCGATCCCAAAGATAGCTCCGCTAAAATCAGCCAGGCACCGCTGCTGTTGATCCCCCTGGAAATCACCCGGCATAACATCAAAAAGAGCTTCGCTCTTGCCTGGAACGGGCAGGACATCTTGACCAACGTGGCGCTGCAGATGCGGCTGGCCGATATGCGAATCGAACTGCCCGATTTCGACATGCCCGAAGACAAGGACGGCATCAATACCTACTTCGATAAAGTCGCCCATGCCATCCGTGAACAAAAGGGCTGGAAGCTGGTCAAGGATATGTTCATCGGCTTTTTCAGCTTCAAGAAGTTCGTCATGTACCACGATCTCAAACCTGAGGGTTGGCCCAAGGGCAGGTCGCCAGAGGATGCGCCGCTGATGCGTGATCTGCTCGATCCGCTGCCGGTCGCTTTCCAGGAACAGGATGACAGCGTCCAGGCACCGTCCAATTTGAGCGAAATGTATAATGTCATGGACATCGATCCTTCACAGCAGCAGGTGGTCGATGTGGTCAAGACTGGCGAAAACCTGGTGGTCGAGGGGCCGCCCGGCACCGGCAAATCGCAGACCATCACCAACCTGATCGCTGAGTTGCTGGCTGCCGGTAAAAGCGTTCTGTTCGTGGCCGAGAAGATGGCAGCTCTGGAGGTGGTGAAAAGCAGGCTGGAACGGGTCGGATTGGGCGATTACTGCCTGGAACTGCACGGCCGCAAATCCAGCCCCGCGACCATGATCCAAGCGCTCAGGCAGACCATGGCCCTGAAATCGCCAGGTCAGGGCGTCGACAAAGACGTGCTGGACGAACTGGATCGTCTGCGCCGGGCCTTGAACGATTATGTCGATGCCATGCTGAAGCCGGTCGGTCTATCCAGACGAAGCCCCAGTGAATTGCTCGACGCTTGCGAGCGTTCACGTGCCCTGTTCGCGGAGCAGGGCCGCACGCTGCCGAACATGGCCCTGCACAATCCAGGCCAGGTCAAGGCCGAAGAACTGGCCCGGACCGAGCAGGTGCTGGCCGAAATCCGCGACATTCTCGAGGCGGTTGCACCCGTGACCCGAAACGCCTGGTACGGAACTCAAGTCGGTGTGTTGTCGCCTGACCAGGTTCGCGAACTGGAGACACGTTTGGACGAGATTCTGGATGGTTTGCGCGCCATGCGCGATGAGACGATCGCATGCCTGCGGCTGCACGGGCAGGCGCCGGATACCGATCCGGACAACCTCAGTATCCAGGCCGCAGCCGCTCTGGTACGCGACGGCGCGCTGCCGGTCGCTGAACCCGTGGCCGTTGACCTGGATGCGGACCTGGACCGCACGCTGAGCGATGCGGAGCGCTGGATCGCGGACTGTCGGCGCATGGAAGTCCTTAAAACGGAAATGGATGCGTCATTTACGCCTGAAGCTTTCCAGCACGACATGGTCCCGCTGCTCAAAGCGCATCTGCGCTTCGCTTTTGGCTGGCTGCGCTTTTTCAAGTTTCTCAGCCCCAACAACCGCAAGGCTGAACAGCGTCTACCCGGCCTGATGCGCGGCGAACGCCCCGAAGACGATGCAGCTTATCGCTCGATGATCGAAAAGTTGCTCCAGGTGCTCCAATTGCGCTACCGTTTCGAGAAATACGGCGACCTTGGCAAGCGTTTGTTCGGCGAGTGCTGGAAAGCGGTTGATTCGACCAGCGCCGAGTTGGACCAGGCATTCCAGACTGCCCGTAGGCTGACCGAACGCATGCGCGCCTTGGCCGCGGCGATTCGCACTGTACAACTCACCGTCAAACCCGACCATGCAGTGCTATCCCAAGGGCGCGCCCTGGGCCAGATCCCCTGTGCAACCCTGCGCGAGCGGCTCCAGACCTGGCGCGACGCCATGCACCAGGTGCATGCCTGGGGCCGTTTTGTCCAGAGCCTCGAAAAACTTTCTTCCAGCCCCGCATCGTTCATGTTGTCACCAATCCAGAACGGCGAGTTGAGCGCCGATGAGTTGGCGTCCTGTTTCGAGTATTGCGTGGCCCATTCGCTGCTGGAGTACACGTTCCGGCAACAACGCGCGTTGCTCGAATTCTCCGGTGAACTGCACCAGAAGATGATCGATCGCTTTGCGGTATGCGACCGATCCCAGGCCGACATCAATCGCAACCGGCTACTGGACCGGCTCCATGACCGGCGACCACGGCTGTACGAGGGCGCGTCGCCCCAATCGGAAGCGGGTATTTTAATCAAGGCTTTCAACCGCAAGGCCCGGCACTGGCCGATCCGCAAGATATTGAGCTATGCCGGCCCCTTGGTCCAGCGCATCCGTCCCTGCTTTATGATGAGTCCGCTTTCGGTTTCCCAGTTCCTCGATCCGCTGGGCGAGTTAAAATTCGACGTGGTCATCGTGGACGAAGCCAGCCAGGTGCGCCTGGAAGATGCGCTAAGCACACTGATCCGCGGCCGACAACTGGTGGTCATGGGCGATACGCGCCAATTGCCGCCCACCAGCTTTTTCGAAAAGACGGCTGGCGAGGAAACGCCCGAAGACGATGAGTGGGAGTCGGCGCTGTCCGACATCGAAAGCTTGTTGCATCAGTGCAAGCGCACGTTCCAGATGCGCGAACTGCTCTGGCATTACCGTAGTCGGCACCATTCGCTGATCGCGGTATCCAATCGCGCTTTTTACAATGACCATCTCAGGGTCTGTCCATCGCCTTACGGTTGTTCCGAAGAGCGCGGCCTGACCTTCCGCCACCTGCGCGATATGCTTTACGAAGGGTATGGTCTGAACACGGGCGAGGCAGAAGCCGTGGCCAATGCCGCCATCGAGCACGCCCGTCGCTGCCCGCACAAGAGCCTGGGCATTGGCACGTTCGGCATGCGCCAGCAGCAGGCCATTGAAAACGCGTTAGAGCAAAAGTTGGAAGCGATCCTCGCCGAGCACCCGGACGAAGCTCTGGCCGCCTTTTTCCATGAGCGCAGATCCACGGAAGACGGGTTTTTTATCAAAAATCTGGAGACCATCCAGGGGGATGAACGCGATGTGATCCTGATCAGCGTGGGCTATGGGTTCAACGACGAACGCAAACTGAGCATGAATTTCGGCCCGCTCAATCAGCAGGGCGGCGAGCGGCGGTTGAACGTACTGATCTCACGCTCGCGTGAACGCTGCGTGGTGTTTTCCAATTTCAAGGCCAGCGATATGCGCGTGGACAAGGGCAGCCCCGAAGGCGTGCGCGCATTGCAGTTGTTCCTGGAGGTCGCCGAAACCGGCGCCCTGGCGGAGCGTGAGAGCGCTGCCGACCAGACCGGCGGCGCGGCCGTTGCCGTGCGGCGCACTTTGCGTAACGCCCTCGAGCAAGCCGGTTATGCCGTGGATGAAGATATCGGCTGTGCCGCGTTTGCCGTCAGTATGGGTGTCAAGCGTTCACCGAATGACTGCGACTACCTGTTGGGCATCCTGCTCGATGAACCGCGCTATCTCAATATCGAGTCTGCGCGCGCCCGTGACCGCCTGCGCGACCAGTTGCTGGCGCGCCTGGGTTGGAAGCTGCATAAAATCTGGCGGCTGGACTTCCATCGCCGGCGCGAACCGGTTATCGAACAGATGCTGGATGCCATGCGCAAGGCCGAACAGGGCGCTTTGTCCGCGCCTGAGTCCGCCCCGGCCCCCGTGGCGCAGCCCGTTGAGTCGGCACGGGTGCTGGATGTGGAGGACTACGCACCCGACCATCCCGCTGCCACGGGCATGGTGGTCGAATACCAAGCGTGCAAAAAGCTGCGAACCGGCAAACCCGACGATCCGGGCGAGGCGGAACCGGCTGTCATGGCCAGGGCTGTAGCCGAAGTCGTGGCCGTGGAAGCGCCGATCCATGAAGAAGTATGTATTCAGCGGCTCAAACAGTTATGGCGCATCCCGCGCTTGACCGAAAAAATCCGCAACAACCTGTCCAGCGCTATCAAGATTGCCGAAGCCAAAAACCTGCTCCGCCAGCGTGGCGATTTTCTCTGGAAAACCACCGAGGAACCCGTGCAGCCGCGCATGCGCACAGGCAAATACGCGATGCCGCTGGATCATATATGCGACCAAGAGATCCTGGCCGCGACCGATTGCGTGTTGCGCCTGCAATTCGGCACCGAGCGGGACGCCCTGGTGCGACAAAGCGCCAAACTGCTCGGCGACAAGCGGCTCAGCGACACAGAGCGGGACCGGATCCGCGGCCTGATCGATCTGCGCCTGGAAGCCGGTGTGCTGATCGAGCGTCCCAACGGTATGGTTTGCCTGGTGAACGAAAACGACGAACACAATATATAAGGAGAAAAACATGGTCTATACCAAGCGCACGCATATTGAATCGCCGACAGGTTTTCACTGCCAGGACATCACGCACATGGTGCAGGAATTCCTAATGGAAAGCGGCATCCAGAACGGCCTCCTGTGCGTTCATTCGGAACGCTCCGTGGCTGCCATCGTAACCATGGAATACGAACCGGGTTGCGTCAAGGATTTCGGCGATCTGCTCGACAAGCTGCTGCCTCCCGGTGAAGACTACGAGCATCACAAGCGCTGGCACGACGGCAACGGCCACTCGCACATGCGTTCGACCCTGGTCGGCCCCAGTAAAACCTTCCCCGTGATGGAAGGCCGGATTTGTCTGGAGCCCTGGATGCAGATCTGTTTTGCCGATTTTCAGCCTGGCGCAACCAAATGGGAATTGGCCCTGGTGATTGTCGGCGAATAACATAAGGGAGGAAAATATGAAAAAACGCCCCTGGTTCATGAAAACGGTCGCGTTGTGCGCAACCGTTTTGTTTTTCAATGGTTGCTCCACGCCAGTGACCGGCTTAAAGCAGGATCCCAGTTTCAACCTGGCCACAGCCACAACCGGCGGAATAGCCGTGGGCGGCGTGGGCCATGCAGTCAAACCATACGATGTTCCACAAATGAGCCGCTACAGCGATCTGCTGACCCGTGTGCTGGATGAGCGCTGCAAGCATCTCAGAATCCAGCCCGTTTCAGCGGTATTCGGCCCGTTGGGACTCGAAGCCTACGGTAAATTGCTGCGCGAATACCAGATGTACGGGCATCTCGGGCCTGAGCATATCAAGAGCCTGAACAGCATGCCGCGCCAGTTCCGCTACCTGGTTATGGCGCGCGTAATCCGCGACCAGACCGAGCAGGAACGTTCGCAACGCGATGTCTGGAAGGACGGTAAGAAAAAGGACGATTGGACCGAAATCACCCTGTCCACGGAGCGTGAAGTTACCGGCGCGTTCGAGATCTACGACCTGCAACAGGGCATGCTGGTCTGGAGCGGGGAGATCAGCAAGAGCGATTCGCGCAGCACTTCGTTCACACGCGAAGACGCCGATTGGGAGGCTGAATTGATCGGTGCGACCGTAGGCGCCGTTCTCAGCCAGGCAACAGGAGGTAAAACTCATGACGGCTATCCAACGGCGCCTGCTTTCGATAAGCTGCTGGAACGTGTTTTTCGCGGTTTTGCCGAGAATATACCCAAACCATCAAAATAGGAGCTGACCATGCCGCTGAAACTTCAAAAAAGCGTGCCATACGAACCAGCCGTCATTCCTGCGGAAGTGCCGCAACATGACGGTTCCACGCGTCCGCTCGGCGCTGAATTATTTGTCGCTCCACCGCAAGAGATCGGCGAATTGCGGTCGGCCGCAACCTTGCGCGAAGATCAGCATCCCATGAGCGCCAATACCCGATTTGGCATCACCCTGGTCGCGGCCGTCATCGGCGCTGCGATCGGCTATGGCATTGCCTGGTTCTTCGAGTTAACCGGGGTCTGGTCCAATATATGGGTCAGCGGTATCGGCGTCGTTGGCATTTTGATCGGCTATTTTAACTCCTCGTTTGGCCATACCTGCACCTATGTGGGCAAAAACGGCACGGCCAAGTCCGTTTGCCACGGAAGCCGCACCAACGTCAAGCAATGCGAATTGTTTCTATTTGAAAAAGCCGGGCAATTGTTTACGTCGCTGACTGACCATTACACCAACGGCCTCTACACCAATACCGTGTACGACTTCACCTGGAAATCGGGCGTCAAGCCCAAAGTGTACCAGATCGCCGGCTCGCACAACAACAGGGAAGGACGCCCGAAATCCGAAGATTCTTACCATTTTGCGCGCGCCGCTGAAATGGCCTGGACCGACCATCTGTTTGAGCGGGTACGCGAGGACCTGCGCAACAAGGGCTACATCCTGTTCTCGTTGGCCAACGGCAACCACATCAAAGTGGGCCAGGGTTTCATCGAATTCCTGT
The DNA here is from genome assembly GCA_964580325.1 of uncultured Verrucomicrobiota bacterium. Classification (GTDB taxonomy): domain Bacteria; phylum Verrucomicrobiota; class Kiritimatiellia; order CAYTQP01; family CAZOLK01; genus CAZOLK01. Next base: position 14,062 of record CAZOLK010000093.1, read on the forward strand.
TCAACGGCAAAACCGCGCGCTGCGATGTTGACGTAATTGAAGGCATCCAGATCAAGGGCGGTGTGTTTACGATCAAGCGTCGCGATGCAAAAGTGGGCTGGTTCCGCAAGGACGGTGTATTTGAATTCCAATACGCCCAAATGCCCAATGCCCTGCTGTTCCTGACCACCCTGGATAAACTGGGGCTGCCCATCAATTCATAAAAAAAGCGAAACGACTTCCCCATGCACATTCATCCCACAGCCTTGATTGAAGAAGGTGCCGTGCTCGGCGCTCACGTGACCATTGGCCCGTATGCCTGTATTGCCCACGACGTCGAAATCGGCGACGACTGCATGATCGGTCCACATGCGGTCCTGCATCCATACACCACGCTCGGACCACGATGCAAGGTGCATGCCCATGCCGTACTGGGCGACCTGCCGCAGGACCTGGCCTTTAACGGCGTGACAAGCGCGGTGCGCATCGGTGCGGATTGCGTTATTCGCGAAGGCGTTACGGTCCATCGCGGCACCAAGACGGACAGCGTAACTGTCATTGGCGACGGTTGCTTCCTTATGGTCAACAGCCATGTTGCCCACAATGTGAAACTGGGCAACCAGGTCATCCTGGCCAACGGCGTGTTGCTGGCCGGCTATGTGGAAGTGGGCGATCGCGCATTTCTGAGCGGCAACGCGCTCGTTCACCAGTACACCCGCATCGGTCGGTTGGCCATGATTTCCGGCGGCGCTGGAATCAGCAAGGATGTCCCCCCCTTCTGCACTTGCCATGGCGTGGCTGTCAACCTTGTTTCCGGGCTGAATGTCGTGGGCATGCGCCGCGCCAACATCCAACCGCCGCAACGCAAAGAGATCAAAGCTGCATTCAAGCTGCTCTACCGGTCCGGGCTCAACGTCAGCCAGGCGCTCGAGGAATTGAAAAAAAACTTTACCCGCGGACCGGCTGCGGAATTCGCCGCGTTCATTGCCAAAAGCAAACGCGGCCTTTGCGCCATGCACGAAGAACACCGGCAGGACGCGCAAGACGACTGAGTCCGCGGCATCCCGTATACGTCATGATCGTTTCATTACTGGCAACAAGCGATCGAAGTCGCCGCGTTTGGCCGCGCCGGAATGATCGATCTGACCCTGGCGCGTTACCTGGCTGATGGCTTATCGCTGGTCGAGCTGGACCTGGGGCACGATCTGGATGCTGTTACGCACGCCATGCCGCGCTATCCCGCACAACAGCCAAAACCGCCTCATCCGGGTGGCGATTGACCAGGGCGCAATCAGACACATCCATGCCATCGTATGATTTTTGCGTTTATCTGCCATATTATTTCAACCATTCTGCTCATCTTCTCCGGCAATCCGGGTTACATGGGGCTCTACATCGGCTCCTTTTTCAACGGTCTGGCCGCCGGCATTGTGGAAGCGGTCATCAATCCGGCAGTGGCTTCGCTATACCCGAAAACAAAACCAAGATGCTGACAATTCTGCACGCCGGCTGGCCCGGCGGTTTTGTTTTGGGTGGAATCCTGCTCCTCAGCATACCGGACGCAACCTCCTGGTCATTGAAAGTGGTCATCATCCTAATTCCGGTCATGCTTTACGGCATCATGTTATTCAAGTGCAAATTTCCAATTTCCGAACGCGTGGTTTCCGGCGTATCCTACCGCGATATGCTACGTGAAGCCGGTGCTCCGGGCTGCCTGATCGTCTGTTATCTAATCATTATGGAAGTGAACCGGTTGTTCGGCGCGGGAAACATTCTCCAGACCCAGTTTTTCAACCTGCCCTTATGGCCCATGACCATCGTCCTCGCCAACACGAAATGACGCCATTGCCTTATTTTTTTCGATTCTCGTGGACACCGGCACCCAAACTGTGCTATATTGTTTGCCAATGGGAAATTGTGAAAGAGAGGTTTACAGATGGGTTCATTTCTTACATTGATGTATTCCAGCGTATTGTTGGTCAATTTTCCTTATACGCTGTTTTTATTGCTTGTCCTCCTTTACTGGATCTCCGTGATCGCCGGGACGCTGGACCTGTCTCTCTTTGACGTCGATTTCAATGCTGACGCGGATGTCGACCTCGATATCGATGCCGATGTCGCCGCGGACGCCGATCTCGATGCGGAGGCTGCGGCAGGTTCCGTTTCCGGCAGTTCGCTGATCGCAATCCTGCGTTTTTTCAATTTCGGAGAAATCCCAGTCATGATCATCATCAGCTTCCTCGCCCTGAGCATGTGGACAATCTCGATTATTGCCAACGATTTACTCAACAACACCAACATCTGGATCGGTACGTTGCTGTTTCCACCCAACCTGATTGTCAGCCTGTTCATCGCCAAGTTCCTCTCCACACCCTTCAATTATATATTCAAGAAACTGCATGCCAACCGCGAACCGCGACGCAAGATCCTGGGTGAGCTTTGCACCGTGATCACCAGTCAGGCTGACGAAAAATTCGGCCAGGCTGAAATCCAGACCAAGGGTGCGCCCATTACACTCAATGTGCGTACCGAGCCTGGCATTGTTTTGCATAAAGGGGAGCAAGCCTTTGTTTTCAAGTATATCAAGGAAAAAGATACCTACATTGTAATTAAATTAAAGGAGGCGAATACATGAACGATCTGAACACACTTATAACCATTGCCGAGGGCAGCGCCAGCGATGCGGTCTTATATGTTGGCCTGATTATCCTTTTCGTCTTTATTGGTGGTGGTTTAGCCATGATTGTCAAATGTTTCCAGAAGGTGGACCAAGGTGCGGCCCTGATCAAAAACGGTATGGGCGGCTCCACGGTCAGCTTCTCCGGCATGCTCGTTGTACCTGTGCTGCACCGCAAGGAATTGATGGATATCACGGTCAAGCGGATCGAAATCGACCGCACCGGCGAAGAGGGGCTGGTCTGTAAAGATAACATGCGTGCGGATGTCAAAGTCGCCTTTTTTGTCCGCGTCAACAAGACCGAGCAGGATGTGCTCAAGGTGGCCCAGTCGCTTGGCTGCGCACGCGCCTCGGACCCGGGCGCGCTGATCGCGTTCTTTGACGCCAAGTTCTCCGAAGCGCTCAAAACCGTGGGCAAACAGTTCAATTTCGTCGAACTCTACACCAACCGCGAGGCGTTCAAAGAGGAGATTCTCAAAGTTATCGGCACCGATTTGAACGGCTATATCCTCGACGACGCAGCCATCGATTACCTGGAGCAAACCTCCATCGACCGACTCGATCCACGCAACATTCTCGATGCCGAAGGCATTAAGAAAATCACCGATCTGACCGCGCAGCAGGCGATCCTGGCCAACAACATCACCCGCGAAAAGGAAAAGACCATCAAGAAACAGGATGTGGAGGCCTGCGAAACGATTCTGCAGCTCGAACGCCAACAGGTGGACGCTGAACAGAAGCAGCAGCGCGAAATCCATGAAGTCACGGCACGGGAAGAAGCGGCTGCCCGCAAAGTACAGGAAGAGGAACGGCTTAAGAGCGAACGCGCCCGCATCTCCACGGACGAAGAGATTGCCGTGGCCGAGGAGAACAAGCTGCGCCAGGTCCTGGTGGCCAGCAAGAACAAGGAACGGACAGATGCGGTCGAAACAGAGCGGGTCGAAAAAGAACGCCAGTTGGAAGCCACCGAACGCGAGCGTATTGTGGCCCTGGCCCAGATCGAGAAAGACAAATCGGTCGAGACCGAGAAGAAAAATATCCAGGAAGTGATCCGCGAACGCGTGGCTGTTGAGCGGTCCGTGGTCGAGCAGGAAGAAAAAATCAAGGATACCCGCGAATTCGCTGGCGCTGAGCGCGAAAAACAGGTGACCCTGACCCAGGCCGCCCAGGAGGCCGAAAAAGCGTTGATCAAAGATGTCAAGGCAGCCGAAGCTTCCAAGGAAGCCTCACGTCACCAGGCCGAGGAAATGGTCATCGAAGCCGACGCCAAGCGCACGGCTTCGGAAAAAGAAGCGGAAGCTCGCAAAATTCTGGCCGATGCCAAAGCCCAGGAAGAGGCGGTCCTGGGTATGGGCGAAGCCCGTGCTCTGGAAGCCAAAGCGCATGCCACCGAGCAGTTCGGCGCTGCCGAAGCCGCTGTGATCGAGAAAAAGGCAGTGGCCGAGGCTGCTGTAATCGAGAAAAAAGCCGTGGCCGAAGCCCTGGGTAAACAGGCCATGGCCGAAGCCATTGAAAAAGAAGGCCATGCCGAAGCCAGTATCATGCAGTTGAAGTACCATGCCGAAGCCGAGGGCATCAAGGAAAAAGCCGACGCTATGAAATTGTTCGACGAGGTTGGGCGCCATCACGAGGAATTCAAACTGCGCCTGAACAAGGATATCCAGATCGAACTCGCCCATATTACCATGCAGAAGGATGTGGCCGTGGAACAAGGCCGGATTATTGC
>CAZOLK010000094.1:0-15478 GCA_964580325.1 uncultured Verrucomicrobiota bacterium
ATGGGGCGATAGGTCCACGGGCAAACCGCTGTATTGCAGATACATCTTCATGGCACGTTCCATGGAGCGCGCGGTCAGGGCACCGCCGCGCTGACTCAACAGCAGAACCGGACACGGTCCATCGCGGCCCAGGCTGAGCCAATAGCACATGCGCGCTTGGGCATGGGCGCGCAAAGCCTTGATCGCTGGCCGCCCCAAGGGCAGCAACCGTTCCTTCTTGCCTTTGCCACGCACCTTGACCATGCTGGAAAGCATGTCGACGTTGCGTTCTTCCAGCGTGACCAGTTCGTTGATGCGCATGCCGGTGGAATACAGGATTTCGAAAATGGCCGTATCGCGCAAGGTCAAGTACTCCAGCCAAACCGGCGAACCGCGAACACGACCGCGCGCTTTATTTTCGGTCATCAGGCGCGGGGCATCGAGCAACCGCTGAACTTCGTTTAACGACATAAAATGGGGCAGGTGCTTGCCCTGCTTGGGCATGGGCAAACCTCTGAACGGATTGACCTCGATCACGTCCTCGCGCACCAGAAACTTGAAAAAGGAGCGCAAGCTGGACAATTTGCGCGCCGTGGTGGTGGCGGCGCAATTCGCTTTCTGGAAAAAAACCAGGAACTTGCGCGCCTGGTTGCGGTCGACGCTGCGCCAGGCATAGGGCGGCGGAGTGTCAGGCCAGAGCAAGTCGACGAACTGGTAGATATCGCGCTGATAATTGTCCAGGGTATGGGCGGACGCATCGCGTTCCGCTCTCAGGTAACTGATAAAGCGGGCGATGTAAGGATCGACCGTAACCTGCGCCTGTCTTTCCACATGGGCTGTCATAGGTAGGAGTATAGGCAAGCCCAAGTGCGACAACAATATTTTTTTTTAAGGTAGAAGGGCGTCCCGCCCCTAAAACCCAAGAAAAATACGACTCCTGACGAACACGGCGCGGCGGAGCCGCAACCAAAGGATTAACCAGGGGCGGGACCGCCCAGCCACCAGCTACAATCCCCAGCCAGCGGCGGCGCCGAAATAGGCTGTGTCCGCTTCCAGTTTGGCCTGACCGAAATCGGCGGTCAATTCCACCTCGTCAGCCCAGCGCCCACCTCCGTGCAACTCGACATAGCCGGACCTGGCTTTACCCAGCCAACAGCGCACAGCCAGGCGCGCGTCCAGGCCCCAACTGAATGCCAACCCGTGGTCGACATCCTCGAGTTCGGCCAGCACTTCATTGTCTTTACGCCATTCGGTGCGGCGCATCAGGGACCAGTCGGTCAGGCCGGCAAACGGGCCGGCAGCCAGGCTGACCGACCAGGCCGGCGCCGGCGCATACTGCCAATCCAGGGCAAGGAAGGCCTCGTGACAATCCGCGTGCAGGTCCAGGCATGAACGCGCTTGATAGGTCTCGTAGACGCGAGTCTGTGCATCGACCGATCGCGACGGCGCAGGCGCGTTTTCCAGCCAGGGATAGTGTTCCACGGGATAACGGATCTGAAAGGCGGTCGGATCGTAAAGCACCCAATAATCGGCAGCCACGGGGTAGCTATAGGTGTATACCGCCTCCTTTTCCATGACCTGCTCGATCGCCACGTCGCGCCAACCGCCGGCGCGCTCGATACCGCTATAGGCATACCGGCCGGCCAGCCCCAGCTTGCCGTTATAAAAGCCGATTCCCAGATCGCGGCGCAACTCGACATAGGGTGCGGCCAGGCGTTCGGTCTGTTCCGCGTCGAACGGATCGAATTGGTTCTCGATCCAATAGGTCCAGCGCCGCGAACGGAAGTCGACCCGGTCGTAATAGCCGGGCAAGGGTTTGATCTGGGTCGGACTGCTGACTTCAAAATAGGCGGCACCCACATCGGACGAGAGCGGATCGCTAAACACGGAGCCATCCTGGTACACGGTTGGATTCCGACCGCCGCGATAAAGGCTTTTCTCGCCCGCATGGTAGACCGCGACCGGCTGTTCCCAATGCAGGTAAGGCTCCAGCGGTTCGGCGTGCAGCGTGGTGCGTACACGGCGTATATCGGCGCCGGCGCTGAAGGTCCAGGGCGTAGCGGAACGGGCAAGGGGTTGGGCGACGCCCGGTTGCCAGGCATAGGCCAGCGTAAAGGTGTGGGCCAGACTGTGGTAATCTGCGCCCTCTATGTTCTCGAACAAGTTCCAGGCCGTCTTGAACCCGGCCGACCAACGGCCCCAGCTCCGGTCGTAACGAAGCCAGGCCGAAGCCTTGTGCTTGTCCACCAGGTTGTAGAACACGTCGCCCAGGCCGCTGGCATCGAAGCGGCTTTCGCCCAGGCCAAGGTGAAGCGACAGTACCGAACCGGGCGCCAGCGTGACGGACGCGTCTTCATGAACATAGACCAGGTTACGCGCATCCTGACCATCGACAAGCAGCCGCTGCAGGTCAACCGCCGTGTGCAGGAACCAGGCTCCGAGTTTGAGCGCCAGGCCCGGACTGACCCGGTAGGATTCGGCCACGGGATAATTGCCGATCAACCCTTCGAGCGTGGGCTGCAGGCGTGCGCCCTGGCGCAGGTAGAGCCCTGTGCCCCAGGCATCGGCGGAACGTTCCGCGCCCATATCGGTGTCCAGATGGGACACCTTCAAGCGCACCAGCACATCGGACCGCGGGAACACGCCCAGACCGACCTTGATCTCGCTTTGCTCGAACGGGCCCAAGCGGTGCGCGATAGCGGTATCCACGGTTTCCAGGTCAATGAAGCCTTTACCGTAAAGGCCGAGGCGCAGGTTTATTTCCAGCGATTGCCCGTCGGTTTTCTGACTCGCGCCACCATAGACCAGGCGCGAGACATAGGGGCTGAGCGTGAGGTAGGCGCCCTGCCACCATGGCGAGGCCGGCAGCGGTCCGGGTGCGGCTTGCGGCATCTGAAACGCGGCGGCCTGTTCCGGGCCAACGCACTGCTCAAGGCCCTGCTGCGCGTCGACATCCGCCGGGTTTCGGGCCAGGGTTTGGCGAAAAGCAGCCTCAGCGCCGGTGCGGTCACCCCGGGCCAACAGCGACCAGCCCAGGCCGTTGGCTGCAAACGGATACTCTGGCGCCAGCTCAAGCAGGCGCTGGAACAGGCCCGCGGCCTCATCCGTCAAGCCGAGGAAATACTTGGACCAAGCCTTATAGGATATAGCTTCCGCATGGTCCGGGGTCTGGCGCAGGAGTTTATCGGCATAGAACGCCGTCACATCATAGCGTTTCAAGCGATACGCGGCCACAGCCATCAACCGCAGGACTGGCCCGGTTTCGCCGTGCAACTGAATGCATTCGGAACCGATGTTGAGCGTCTCTTCAAAACGGTCGGCGTAAAGCGCTACCTCACAGCGCCGCAGCATGGCGCCAGGTTCCTGGTCCGCGGGATACTCGATTGCATCGGCATGCGCGATCGATAGAGCACCGAGCAGCACCAGGGCAACATGAAGCCTTTTCAGTCTCGTTTTTTCCATCTTTTATCCTTGTGTCTCTCATTCTTAACGCCTTCCGGCTCCCGCACGTTGACTTTCGGAAAAGCCAGCTACCTCTATGCTTATCTCCTCATCCTGGCGGCGCACCGTACCGCCGGCAATGCCTTGGCCGCGGGTCAAGACCAGGTCCACCTGCCACGTGGCGCCGACGGCATGCCGGGCCACGGTTGGAAACAAAACTCGCGTACTGACCTGCAATGCGTTACGTTGACCGTTTTCCAGCTTGGGATGCAGGTCCAAGCGTGTTTCCATCTGTAAAAGGGGATAGCGCAGAAAAGGACCGGTCAGGTCAACCCAGAGTCGGCCGGCCGGATCGAGCAGGGGCCGCGAATCCAGGCAGTCGCGCCAGACCACGCCGTCCTCGCCGATGAACGGCAGGCGGCTCAGCGCGAGCCAAAAATAGCACAGGACGCTGCGTGAATCGAGCTGGTAATCCGCGGTGCAGAACGTATGATCGGCCATCCAGGCACTGAACCAGCAGCCGGTTTCGCGCGAGGAGAACACATAGCATCCCGCGGCGTTGATCCAGGTATCGATCCGCTCCTCCACGTCGGTCCGGCCGCGACGCCAGCGATAGAACACGGGACCGTTCAGCATGGCGGCAAAGATGTCGCCCAAGCGGTCGTTGAACACAACCGCTTTGATCCGCGTTTTCTCTTTGGGCAAACCGGTGAAGCGATAGGTCTTGGATCCGGGCGTCAGTTCAAGGTAATGGGCCAACCGGAACGGGATCCCGGTTGCGCCGGCCAGCGGCGAGGTTTGCACCTGAAAATGGAGGTGCGGCACGGGCGAGCGCCCCGAATTGCCGCAAAAGCCGAGCCGCTGGCCCGCGCTGACCCGCTGGGCCGGCGCCACTTCGATGGAGTTCTGCCTGAAGTGACTCAGCGTGGCGTAGCAACCGTTGTCCAGCAGCAGGATCACCAGGTTGCCCCAGTTATCCACCAGATTGTCCTCGCCAATGGGATTGTCGCGCACTTCATTGATCACGCGCACCACGCTGCCGGCGCCGGGCGCGAGTACGGGCGTATTAAAGGTGTGGTAATGTTTGAGCTGGTCACCGGTTTCGTGGAAGCGCCCGCCGTTTTCGTCCAGCACCTCGAAATCCAAGGCATAACGCCACTCGCCCTTGTGGGTCAGGCCGCCATCAAAGCCCTGTGTGACCATGCGTTCGCCAAAGAAAGGCGGCAGTATTTGGACATGCGGCGCATCGGGAAAGCGGCGGCGCTCGATGGTGTATTTATGGAAATTCTCCTCCGGCGACTGGGGCGGAAACGGGGTGGAAAAAATGCGCCGCGGCTCGGTGCGCAATTTCATGGTGTAGACCATGAGCATGACCACCAGGTTAAAGGGCAGCGCCAACGGCGGGATGCCGAAATAACGCAGGAACGAGCGCACGGATAGGGCGATGGTGACGCAGAAAAACGAGCCCAGCACAACCAGCAACAAGCTGCCGCGCGAAGGGATGAAATAGATGCCGCCCAATGCCATGGCGCAAAAGATGAAGTTGAAGCCGATGAACTCCATGTTGGCCGGCACGATATCCACCTGGCAACCGCTCAGAAACAGCACGCCAGCGACATAGCCGACCACGATGTAGAGCATGGCCAGCCGTGACGTGCCGAGCATGGCCAGGAAGATGAGCAGGCCCACGGTGGTGTGCGGCATGAAAAAAATGGCGCCGAACGATTGAAAAAAAGCGGTCAGGTGCATGGAGGGCAAAGGAATTTGGGGCAGCAGGTAGGTCAACGGGCCGGACGTGATCGGCGTGGCAGTCAGGGAAAAGAACAGGAAAAAGTGGAAAAACGCGACGATCACGAACGGCATGCTCAGCGCGGGCAGTCCGTATTGCAGGTAAAACGTGTGCGCCAGGAACTCCTGCATGAACAGGGCCAGGGCAGAGCCGGAGATCAGCAGCAGGATAAACACGGGCGTATCGAGCGGCGTGGGTGCCGAGTTATTCAAATAGGCCAGGGCCAGCGCAACCAGCAGCGAGTTGAACAGACTGGCGCCGGAACGCAGGTTGGCGCGGTCAAAACCCAGTTCCCAGGCCACCAGGAAAGCGATGATCACCCCGGCCAGGCCAACCAGACCAAAACCGGGCGCCAGCAACGTGGCCGCCAGCAGAACTGCGCCTATCCGGCGGCTGCGCGAAAAGAAAATCGAAGCATAAGACAGCAACACGGCGTCAAGCAAAAAAAACCAGCCATCACGTTTGCCGCCTGGCATAATCAAACGCGAACAGACCTGAAACAACGCTTGTGGAATAGTTTTCACCCTGCCATTTATACACAAGTGCTTGGGTGCAAGACAAGGGGAAAGGGGGGAAAGGAATGACGGGAGGAAAAGGCCGAAGCAGGTTGGATGGAAGGACGGTGGACGGAAGTTCAAAAGAATCGCTGGGTTCAATGCAGTGAAAAAAAAGCTCCCTGCTCCCTGCTCCCTGCTCCCTGCTCCCTGCCCCGCAATGAATTGCGTTACATAAGTTACGATGCCTTAAAAAAATATCACAATCTGCTTGACCAGCAGCCGGTTTAATCCTAAAAGTATATAATATTAAAAACTTATTAGTATAATGTTGGTATTGTTGTGTGGGACCAGCGTTTTTTTGTCTAGTTATGCTCATACGCGATAAAAAACAGACATGATCATTCAGGAAGAACAATTCAAACTGGAAGCCTTGAAAGCCACAGGCAAATTGCCTTCGCCCAATGGTGTGGCTCTGGAGATCCTGCGTTTGACCCAAACCGACGATGCCTCTATCGACGATTTGGCCAACCTATTGCTGACCGATCCGGCCATGGCCGGCCGAATACTGAAATTCGCCAACACCTCCCATGCCGGCGCCGATAAAAGCGAGCACAAAATCGTGGCCTTGACCGATGCTATGATGACCATCGGCCTCCATACGGTACGCCAGATCGCGCTCAGTTTTTCCGTGCTGTCCAGTTCACGCACCGGCCACTGCCTCGACTTCAATTACGACGATTACTGGGCGCGCTCCCTGGCCACGGCCATTGCCGCATACAAAATCAGCCAGAGCCAATCCTCGATCGCGCCAGAACAAATGTTCACCTGCGGACTGCTCGGATCCATCGGCAAATTGGCCCTAGCCAGCGCCTATCCCTACAGCTACGCCCAAATTCTGCGCGAATGGAAATGCCGCCCGAGCATGACGCTGTGCGTGCTGGAACGTGAGAAATACGGCATCGATCACCACCAGATCAGCGCCTCGCTGCTGCAGGATTGGGGCCTGCCCAACGAGTACACGGAAGCCGTATTGCATCATGAAAACCCCATGAACGGGCAGTTCGCGCCTGGTTCGCGGACCTTGCAGCACGCCAATATCCTGCATTTCTCGACCCGCCTGGCCGCTGTCTGCGTGGCGCCGGAAAGCGAACGCCTGCTGCTGATTCCGAAAATTATCGAATGCGGCGAGAGCTGGGGCATGGCCTCACGTGAACTGACTGCGCTGCTGGACAGTATTTTACAGGAATGGAACGAATGGGGTGCCATCCTCAAAATCAGGACGCGCGACGTCCCTCACCTGGGCGAGATCATCGAGCAGATTCGCAATTCCGACGCCATGTCCCAAAACCATGCGATCAGCATGCCCACCCGCGAAACCACAACGGTCGGGATCATGGTTGTAGACCCTGAAACCAAGAACATGTGCGCCATTGAAAAAGGGCTCAGCGGGACAGGTCACAAGGTCACCCATACCACCTGCGCCGCCGAAGCGCTGGAAGCCGTTGACCGCGTTCAACCGCGGCTGGTCATCGTTCGGCAGCAACTGGAAGACATGAGCGGGCTGGAATGCTGCAACCGGCTGCAAAAAGCCATTCAAAACGGACATATCTACACCATTTTACTGGTTGACGAGGAAAACGAGGATACGCTGGAAGAAGCGTTTGACGCTGAAATGGACGATGTCATCGTCACCCCCGTCAATCCGCGCACAGTCCGTGCCCGTGTCCGCTCAGCCCTGCGCATGATCAAGATGCAGGAAAAGATCGGCTGGGATAAAGAGGAGGTCTGGCACTATGCCCTCGAACTCAGCGCCGCCAATCACAAGCTCGAGGAACTGGCGCTGACCGATCCGCTGACCATGCTGCCCAACCGGCGCTACGGCATGAACCGGCTGGAACAGGTCTGGTCAGAATCCAACCGCTATAACCGGCCTTTCAGTTGCCTGATGATCGACATCGACCATTTCAAACAATTCAATGATCGCTACGGTCATGATGTGGGCGATATGGTGTTGAAAGAGACGGCGGAAATCATGAAACGCAACGTGCGGAGTTGCGACGACATCTGCCGCATCGGCGGCGAAGAATTCGTGGTGATCTGCCCGGACACCGATGTGTCCGGCGCCCATATTCTGGGAGAACGCATTCGCCACGCCGTAGCCGAACACAAAATCGACGCCAACCTGTTCCGCGGCTCCATCAGCGTCAGCGTCGGCGTAACCCAGCGATCAGACCAACAACCCAACGCACACGCCCTGCTGCGCGCCGCGGACCAGGCGCTCTACGACGCCAAGGCCAAAGGCCGCAACAAGGTCTGCATCGCAACTTAGGGAGTTATTTTTGCGCACGCCCTTAGCAAGCTAGATGAGCTTGGCATAAGTCTTGTATTTGTATCACCATGATTATAGCGGATTACGATTTAGTCCATCGCCTCAGGCCGCCGCCTGTTCAAGCACAGCAGCCTTTTTCGCGGCGTTGTTTCTCTTTACTTATGTATTGCCGCAATGCGGAAAGGCATGACAATTATTTCACTTTTTAGATACTATTAGAGACTCCATCCACGGGTTCAATGATCAACTCGTCGTCCACCATTTCCACCCGCAGACGCAGCAAGCCCAGCCGGCCGCGAAACGGAGCCGTGGTGTCGGTGCCGAACATGGCGGCCATCCACTCCCCCTGCTTGTTCTGAAAGATGTGCCCATGGCCGCCATGGGGCACGGCCATGCGCGGCTTGGCGTACGGCCCCAGCAGTTTGTCTGCCGTGCAGTACATCAGGTCATAGGTCGCATGCTGATGATAACCGGGTTTGCCCTTGCGCTCGGTTTCCGGTTCGCCGGCCAGGGTCGTATGGAACAGCACATACTTGCCTTTCATTTTGGCGAACGACGCGCCTTCATGACCCAGGCGCGCGCCGTTGTCCAGGCCGATCCAGACCGGCTTGGTCGCGAACCCGTCCATGGCGTCGTTCATTTTCGCTATGCGCACCGGGCCAAAACTCCAGATCATATAAACACTGCCGTCGTCGTCGGTAAACATGGTCGGATCGCCGCCGTCTTTCTCCAACTGACCTACCGACACCCAAGGACCTTCCGGATGACCGCTCTCGCTTTTGAGAAGGCCAAAGCCGCCAGCGAACATGCAAAACGGGATGTAGTAGTCGCCGCGCACATAATGAATTTCCGGCGCCCAGAAATCATGAACGCCGCGGTTGAGCGCTTTCATGAAAAACGGTTTTTTGGTCCACTCGGCCTGGTCAACATACCAGACCACGCCGTGTTCGTCGCCCAACGCTTCCCAGGTTTTGAGATCCTTTGAACGCCAGAGCCGGCAGCCGGGTACATGCAGCGTCTGTTTGCCCGTGGTGCCGGTCAGATAGTAATAGCCATTGGTGGCCGACAGGATCTGCGGGTCGCGTATTCCACCGGACAGCTCAATGGGCTCGAGCGCGGCAACCGGGCCTTTTTCGGTCAGCGCGTTCTTATCCTTGCGGATGTGCTTGAGAAAACCGTCATAGTAGAGCGGCGCCAACGCCGGCCGGTGGCGACAGACCGCGAACGGATCGTCGCCGCTAAACGCGGCCAACAGTTCATGGCTGGGGCCCTTGAACACAGTCACCTGGCCGCCGTGCGGAATCATCATGCGGCGCTGGGAATAGGGCCCGTAGATGTTGGTGGAGGCGGCGATGAAGGTGTCGTGGCAAGCGCTGCGGCCGAGCCTGTCGGTATAGTCGGCGCAGACGAGGTTGTAGGTGTTCTCATGCTTGAACAGAAACGCACCGCCGCAGCCGACATAGAGCGGGGCATGCCCTGGCCTGACGCTAGAGCCAGGACGCAACAGCACCGGTTCTTCGGCCAGGCCGGTCAGGTCGTTTTTCATGCGCGCGATCCAGCCGCGGTCCCAGACCCAGTAGACCTCGCCGTCCGTGTCTTCGAACAGGGACGCGTCGCCGCCGCGCGTGGTGATGGCTTCCAGGTCTTGGTATGGCCCTTCGGGCTTGCCGCTCTGGCTGCGCAGCAACCCGGTGCCGTTGCCGTTCATGGAGTAGCCGATCCAGAAATTGGTCTTGACGTAATGCAGCTCAGGCGCCGATATGCCGCGCACCTTGGGACTGTCCGGCGTTTCCGGCAATGTGCGATGGATCGTCTGCCAATAATGCCAGCGATCCGGATCTCTGGTCATATCCCAGACCAGGCCCAGGTCTTTCCAGTTTTCCAAGTCCGTCGATGACCACAGACGGATGCCTTGGTTATTGTGGAAATCCGGCCGCACGTCAGCTTCCGTACCCTGGGCCGGGCTGACGCCGGTCATATAGTATGTGTTGTCCGGACCGCGACAGATCGAGGGCGCGCGCAACGGCACGTCCAGCATGGACTTCAGGTGGGCCGGTTTGGGCTCTTCGATGGCGGCGGCCGCGTCAAAGCAGCGCAGAATCGTATCCGCCCAGAGCCGGTGGCCGACGACATCGGGGTGGTTCAGGAAATTGTGCAGCCGGCTCTCGGGTGGGATGCCGCGATATTCCTGGTTCATCCAGGCCGTGTAGAGATCAGCGAACGCGCAGCCGGTCTCATCCGCGATCTCGGCCATCAGGTCGCGGTTCTTCTTTTTCGTGCGCTCTGGCGCATCGACCAAGCGGCAATTATTCTCCATGGTCGAGACCAGCAGCACGGCGCAACCCTTGTCGCGCGCTTCTTCGATATGCCGCAGGATCGTAGCTTTATGCATCTCGCGCGGCGTTTTTTCGCTAAAACCGCCGTTCATGCCCATGGCATACACCACCACATCCACCTTCAGCTCACGCGGTCGGTACTTGCGCCATGGCCCAGCCGGGTCCTCGCAAAACGCCAGACAATCGATCGCCGTGTAAGCGGCCTGTCCCTTGCCGGGCAACAGCTCGATGCGCAACGTATGCGTTCCGCGGGTCAGCGCGACCGGCCCCATATCGGTCCAGCACAGGGGCAGACCGCGCCGGATGTCGTCGGCGTCGGTAAAGAGATAACCTTTGGGCTGGCGCTGCCAGTCAGCGTCATCCAGGCGCCAGCGCACTTCGCCGCGTTTATGGGTCTGGCGCAGGAAGAAATGGTAGGTCCCAGCCTTCTCGGTCTGGATCTCGTAGACCGCGTAAGGCGCTTCGCCGCCTTGCTCCGCGCTCAGGATGAGCCAATCGCCGGAGAGCGGACGCTTTTCTTCATCGCCTCGCAGCACCAACTCGTCAGGCGCGGCACCACGTGCGCCGCCGCGTTCCACGGGGCGTTCGCCCTCGCACCAGATATACTCGCCCGCGAACGGCGTCGCGCGCTTGGTCGCATTGGTCCAGAGTACGCCATTGAAAATGGACTGCGCACCGCAAATACCCCAGGCCGGCTGCACATCGGCATCAGGATAGCGTGCGCGCAAATCGCGGATCACCATGCCTACGAACCCGCGGTTGCGCGGCGACCAGATGTACTGGTGCCAGTCATGCACCTCGCATCCCACCGCAATGCTGTCGCCGAAAAAGCCGACGCCGATGGGTCGGCCTGACTTGAGTTTGGTGACTGCATGGCGCAGCGCTTCGGGATTGACCGGCGCAACCGGATCGACCGGCTGGATCATGCAAATATCATCCCGCGAAACAGCGACCTTTTCCGGCGCGCTGGGCACCGGCCCTTTGGCATGGGCGCCATAAACCCAGACACCGGCCACTCTGACACAGCCCTCGTCCGGCTCAGGCAGGACTGGACAGACGGTCGCGCTCTCGCCCTGCTTGACGGTCAACCGACCGCGCGCGTCGACCTGAACCAAGTCGAGTCGCTGTTCATAGTAGTTGAACGTAGCGTTGAGTTTTTCGTCCGGCTTGGGATTCTTCCGATTCTGGCATTTGCCCAGCTTATCGCCGATGCCCAGGATCATGCTCATCTCCTCATTGAGCAGATAATCCTGGCCGCGGGTAAACGTGCGCGTACCGTCATGGTTCCGCAACACGATCGAATCGGGCAGAATACCGCGGAAGAACACGCCATAGATCCGGGCCTTGGAAGGGGGCAGCATACAGAATGCATTCCATGGTTTCCACAAGCCGGACAGATCGGCATCGGGATTGCACCCGTGCGGGATAGCCTCGGACCAACTCGCCTCAGCCACGCGCGGCGGCGCAAAAACCAGGGTGCAGTCCACCACAGCGACGGCAACGTTGTCCGGGCCGGCAACGGTTCCGCCGCGGACGCGTACAGTCAGCGACGGCGGGTCAGTGGGAAATAGAGCAAAATCGGCGGCCACGACGGGATAAAGCGAAAAAAACAACCAGCACAGTTCAGCAAGTATAACACATCGTTGTTTATTCATGGAATATTTCCTTTATATGATAGGTGTTTTGTGATGTATAACGCGGCGTTTATTTTATATTTCGGCCAACATAACCTAAGCGGACAGATCATGGACATTGAAGTTTGCGCGGTTTTGATGGAAAAAAACGCAGCGTAGCATTCCGCTCCCGGTCACTGCTCACTGATCACTCGCCATTTTTTCCTCATGCGGGAACTGGCATTGATCTGCAGCCCAGTTGAAATTCCGGGGACGTGCTGGCACCACTAAGAATATAGAACTAAAGATCGAAATCCCAGGCCTGGCGCAATTCGCGCGGGACTTCGTTTTCGATCACTTTCAGGACGCGGAGAGAATGGATGAAGCCCGGTGGGTTTACCTGGGGTGCGGTCAATACATCCAGCGTGGCCATGACCGATTCGGCCAGCGCATTGACGTTATAACCGCCTTCCAACACGAAGAGCAAGCGGCCGTCGCAATATTGCTCGGCAAAATAGCGCAGGGCGCGGGCCATGAAAGCAAAGCCCTCGGTGCTGACTTGGGTTTTGCTGATCGGATCGTCATGGTGGGCGTCAAAACCAGCAGAAACCAGCAGCACCTGGGGCAGGTAGTTGGCCACCACTCCATGCAGCGCGGCGCCGAAAAGACCGCTGTATTCCTCATCGCCGAAATGCGAGGGAATCGGCAGGTTGATGTTGTAGCCCAGGCCGTCGCCAGCGCCCAATTCAGCGCCGGCGCCCGTGAACGGAAACAGGTCTTTCTGGTGGATGGAAAAGGTCAGCACCTGGTCGCTCTGGTAGAAAATATCCTGGGTACCGTTGCCGTGGTGGACGTCGAAATCGACGATCAGGATGCGCTTCAACCCGTGATGTTCGAGCAGGTGCGCAGCGGTCAGCGCGACGTTATTATAGACGCAAAATCCCATGCCACGACCGGTTTCGGCGTGATGTCCGGGCGGTCGCACCAGGGCGAAACCGCGGGTGACTTCGCCGTACATGATGGCATCGGCCAGGCGCACGCAAGCGCCGGCCGCCAGCCGCGCGGTGTAGGGCGTGGTTTCGGTCAGGTAGGTATCCTTATCGTAGCTGAACGGGTCGTCCCTGACCGCATGCTCGCGGACCTGCTTCATGTATAGGCTCGAATGGACCGCGGCCACGGCTTCTTCGTCCAGCGGTTCACCGGCATAGGTCGCCAACCTGGGCCGGTTGTCGTCCTGCCGCAACGCGGCATAGATCCGGCTCAAACGTTCCGGACACTCCTTGACGGGGATGGAGAGTTTGTGATCGAGAAGTTCGTTGTTGCGCACAATGCCGACACGTTGCCGGCTGGTCTTATGCATAATCGAACATATAGACGCTGGATTGATCGTATTCATGGCGTGTCATGCGGTACAGGCGGCCCTGGCGTTCGACGCCCTGGTCCTGGTAGGTCAGGATGTCGACAAAGTTGAAATTCAACTTCTCCAGGCAACGCTGCTCAGGAATGTTGTCAATGGCGGTGATGATGTCGATGGCGCGCAGGTGAACTTTCAAAAACATTTCGCGAATCAGGCCTTTCTGCGCTTCAGTGCCGTAACCCTGACCGCGATACGCTGGTTCGGCGACCTTCAAGGCCAGCATGCCGGTGAACGGATCGTCGGGCTTGCGCCAGTAATGGATGGTGCCGATAGGTTTGCCGTCCGTCTTCAATTCCATGATATAGGTTTTGCCGGAGTCGTTCCAATAGGAGGTGGCCAGCTTGACAACGCAGTCTTCCGTGCTCAGACATTCCATGGAAAGGTGTTCGCCGTAAGCCTCGGGGGTCCGGCTCCAAGCTACCATCAGCGGGATGTCTGCTTCGGTCAAGCGGCGCAGTTTCAAACGTTGGGTATAGAAATAATCCATGGAAATGTCTTATGCCTCCTGTTCCAGCGGTCGACCGAAACGGTCCATGCCCAGCAGCAGGATAGGGTCGTCCAGGAACAGATCGTTCATGGACGAATCGGCCATGGTACAGCGGAATCCACGGCAGGCTTCGGGCCGGTAGTTGTAGATGGCGCAGCGGTACTTGCCGTCAACCTTGCGCAGAAAGATACAGCCCTGACCGTCAGGGTGGATCATGTAGATATTGCGCTTGCCCTTAGCTTCTTCGACCAACTGGTCCAAGGGTTTTTCACGCAACTCGTCCAGGCGGACCATGACCCCGACATGCCCGCCCAGGGCCTTGATCCGGTCGACCTCGTCAGGACGCAACAGGATCTTGCGATAGCGACGGCAACACGTACCGCACTGCCGGCATTTGCCCAGCAGCGTTTCCAACTGGTTCTGGGTCAGGGCCTGTGGCGGGTTCTTACTCATGGTCTCACTCCGTCAGTTTCTTGACCGCGACTTTGAGGCAAGTACAGTTTTCCGACAACGAATCCATGGATGTATCGGTCTGCTTGACCAATTCGTTGATGCATTCGTTCTTCTCCTGGTTCTGGCGCGAAGTGATCACCACCTCATCAATCCTGACCTTAATCTGCTCGCTCTCCGCGGAAAGCCCATCGGCTTTTTGCTTGATGGTCTCGACCGAATGGTTGATGGAACCGATGCCGTTGGAAATTTTATCCAGCGACTCGAGCGCGTTCTTGATTACGCCAGCGCCTTCGTCGAGCATCTTGAACCCATCTTTCATGGACTCGATGGTGGTGGTGGAATCCTTCTCGATGACCTTGACGATATTGGAGATGTCTACGGCCGATTTGGAGCTGTTCTCGGCCAGCTTGCGCACTTCATCGGCCACCACGGCAAAGCCGCGCCCCGCGTCGCCGGCGCGCGCCGCCTCGATGGCCGCGTTGAACGCCAGCAGGTTGGTTTGGGAGGCGATATCCTTGATAATATCGACAAAACCGCTGATTTTTTCAAGCTGATTGACCAGGCCGGCGACCATCTCGTTATTACGGGTCATGGAAGCGCTTATCTCACGCAATTTACCGCCAGCTTCACTGCCAGCCTGCTTGCCCGATTCGGCGTCCTTCTCCACGTCCGAGGCCAGATCCGCGGATTGCTGGGTCAACATGAGCATTTCCGTGGCACTGTTCTGCATGTTGGTCACCTTGGCCGCAGAGTCGTTGAGCATATCCATGGCCTTGTTGAGCGCATCGTTCATCAAGCCTACGTCGCTGCTGACCTGGTTCATATTGGCCTTGGCCTGCTCGACGATCACGGCCACGCTCGAACCAGTCTCGACAACCACTTTTTCCACCGCTGCCTGGGCCGTGACGTCCTGTACATATTCCAGGCAGCCTTTGATGTTGCCCTTGGCATCCTTGATTGGCGCGCCGGTGTAGGCAATGCTGATCTCGCGTCCCATCGGACGGGCCACGGTTTTGGCCGATTGAATGCTGTCAGTGCGCATGGCCTGGGCGCAGGCGCAATCGGCCGTGTGACAATGGTCGGTCTTGAACAAGTCGTAACACTTTTTGCCCACAGCCTCGTCCGGGGCCAAACCGA
>CAZOLK010000094.1:15578-18434 GCA_964580325.1 uncultured Verrucomicrobiota bacterium
TCGGCAGCCGCCTGTTTCTGCTTGGCCTCTTCGGTCACGTCGATCACGAACTCGAGCGCCCCCTTGATATTGCCCTTGGCGTCTTTGATCGGCGCGCCGGTGTATTTGATCGGCACGATCACGCCTTCCTTGGGCCGCGCAATGGTCTCGGACGAAACGACCGAGTCGCTTTTCATGGCCTGGGCGCAGGCGCACTTTTCGGTGCGGCAGTGCGGCGTCTTGAACAAGTCGTAACACTTTTTGCCCACAGCCTCGTCCGGGGCCAAACCGACTACTGCCGCGCCGGTTGGATTCATGAACGTCACGTTATAGTCCGCGTCGATCGACATAATCGGCGTGGGGATCGCGTTCAGGTTGTTGATCTTCTCGGCAGCCGCCTGTTTCTGCTTGGCCTCTTCGGTCACGTCGATCACGAACTCGACAGCGCCTTTGATGTTACCTTTGGCGTCTTTGATCGGCGCGCCGGTATACTTGATAGGCATGAGCACACCGTCCCGTGGCCGGGCAAGGGTTTCGCCGGTTATGACCGAATCGGTTTTCATGGCCTGGGCGCAGGCGCACTTTTCGGTTTTGCAGTGGGGCGTTTTGAACAGATCATAGCATTTCTTGCCGATCGCCTCGTCCGGCATCATCCCGGCCGCGCGCGCGCCGGCTGGGTTGATGTAGGTGACGGTGAACAGCGTATCGATCTCCAGCACCGGCGTTGGCAGCACGTCCAGGTTGCCCTTGGTCTGCTTGAGCAGGTTGCGGGTGGAAACTTCCTCGTCGATGTCCTTGATGTCGACCAATGTTCCGGCAAAGGCCTTGTTGTCAAAAAGAGGGATGGCGTGATAGCGCAAGTGGTGGATCGTTTTCTGGTTGGGCTTCCTCACTTCCGCGATCACTTCTTTTTTTATACGCTTGGATTTGTTCACGGGACAATCCTTGGTTCCGCACAAGTCATGGCCGCAAGCCTCTTCGTGATTCATCTTGCCGTTGACCACATCCTCATTGAGGTGGAAATAGTCCAGAAAGGCTTTGTTGGCACGCTGTACCGTGCCCTCATTATCCAGCAGCATGGCCGGATGCTCCATATAATCGATAAAAGCGAATTGATCGCTTTCCGTGCTCATTGATGTTACCATGTTTTCACTCCTCCCGTCATATGCTTACCAGCATCTCTTTTCGATTACTTGCAAGGGCGGTCTGCTCTTGCGATTCGATAGCCATTGAAGGCGAAACCACTTCCCGCTGCCGAATGGAAGACGCAAGTTTTACGGCGTCAAGCACCATCACGGCTTGCGTGTCATCGCCTTTGCGCTTCAAAAGTTCCTTGATATGATCGTGCGCCTCGCCCATGGTTTGCGCGCCTACCAGGCAGGACATGTTAAGCCGGTCCATGTTCTCGGCCTTGACGATCTCGCAAATATTGTCGACCATGACGCCAAATACCTGTTCCCCGATTTGCAGGATCATGATGCGCGAATGCTGCGCCGCGGTATTGGGCGGCATTCCGTAGAACTGGCGTAAATCGATGATCGGCACGGCTTCTCCGCGCAAGTTGAGCATGCCCGCTGAAAAAGCGTGACTGCCCGGCAGCGCGACCAGATGTTCGGGATATTCGATAATCTCGCGCATGTGACGGATATCCATGGCATATACTTCTTCCAGCAGAAAGGTGATGAACGTGCGGTCATCTTCCTGCCGTTCGCTCTTGCGCTCATACTGTTTGGCAGCCTCCTCCGTCTGCACGTGCAAATTGACGTTGCCCGTGATCTGGCTCATGGCTTCACGGCTGAACAGTTGATGGGGATCGATCAGGATCACCTGGCGTTCCGGTGCCAGGTCGATGACCTGGGTAAAGACATCGTGGAAACGGCCGCGATCGAAAGCGGGTACAGCGATCCGCTTATCGATTTCGTAATGGATCACCTCTCTGATCGCATCCACCAGAATCCCGCAGGGAAGGTCGATGCACAGAATGATGATTCGTGAATCGGCATTCACCTCGCCCGCCGGCAAGCCCATGTAGGCGCGCAGATCGACCACGGTGATCAACTCACCGCGCAGATTGATCGCGCCTTTAATGTAATCGTCCAGGTCAACGCGCCGCTCGATGTGGGGCACCTTGATGATTTCCTGGATATCGCCCACGTCCAGGGCGTATTCCTGACCGTCGAGGGTAAAAGAGATGTTCTGCTCGATGAGCATCTGCCGCTTGCGCTGTTCGTCGATGCCGTTCTCGATTTTGGGCAAATCATACGATTTAAAAAGCTGCTCCGGATCCAGCACCTGGATCACGCGCTTGCCCTCGTCTAGGGCGAGTATGCCCGAATTGCACAGATGACGATCCGTGTCGCCCGCCTCGACCTTGTTGATTTCGGCGGCATTCAGCCGGATCACGCCGCTGATATTGTCGAACAGCAAGCCGTAACAATAACCCTGATAGAAGATGACCGCAAAGTGATCATCGCGCGTCAACACGTGCGCGGGCAGTCCCAGCCGGGTGCGCAGGTTGATCAGCGGAATAACGGCGCCGCGCAGGTTGACGACGCCCTCGACAATGTCGACACTGGTGGGCAATTTGATGATGTCGTTTTTGAATCGGACAGCCTCGCGTACATGCCGTACCTCTAAACCAAATTCCTGGCCGGCCAAATAGAACAACTGATATTGGCGATACCCATTCTCCATGATGTCTACCCTATCTATGACGATTTATACCACGATCAACATGATTACAAGCATATATCATGCCAACTATCATTTGCTTGTTTTATATATTCTCGGCCAGTGCTTTACGATATTTACACGCGGTTATACGTCGTAACACAAACGACAAGCTATCTTGTGACCCGACAGAGTCGTTGCGAACAT
>CAZOLK010000095.1:0-18293 GCA_964580325.1 uncultured Verrucomicrobiota bacterium
GGACCGCGTACGCCGCGTCCGCGGCGCTGCTGACGTGCGGCATTGCCGCCGCTTGCTGGCTCAAGCGCGACCTGGGATTGGTCCTGTGCGCATACGTGTTGCTCCAGGCCGCCTACACCTACCGACTCAAGCAGATCCAACTCGTCGACGTGTTCGTGGTCGCCTCCGGTTTTGTCTTGCGCGCACTGGCCGGCGCCGTTGTGCTGGCCATCGCCATTTCGCCTTGGCTCATGCTCTGCACTTTTCTGTTGGCCCTGTTTCTCGGGCTCTGCAAACGACGTCACGAAAAACTGCTGATCCACGACAAGGTCGCTGAAACACGACCCGCATTGCAGCAATACGACGAAAAACTGATGGACCAGTTGATTGCCATCGCCGCTTCAGCCACCATTGTCTGTTACGCCCTTTACACGCTGTGGCCCGATACTGTGGCGCGCCATGGCAATGCGTATCTCGGTTTTTCCATCCCTTTTGTCGTGTTTGGCGTGTTCCGGTATCTCGATCTGGTTTACAGGCGCGACCTCGGCGGTCAGCCCGAGCAGATCCTGCTCACCGACATGCCGCTGCAGGTGGCTATCGCGCTTTATGCGCTGGCTGTGGGTGCCGTCTTTTTCTGTTGAACTTTTTGCATGGTTATGCTGGTAATAAGAACAGGAAATTGTATAGTTTTTTCATTTTATAATTGAGAGATGAAAATGGATTCGAATTTTAACAACATGAATTTGAGCGATGACAGTTTTTTCGATAAGCAGGAGGGTGCTTTTCTTCGCAAAGTGGATTGGTCGGCATTCTGGACCTGTTTCCTGATCAGCCTGGCCGCCTACGTCTATACCCTGGCGCCTACCGTGACGCTGGAGGATTCGGGCGAAATGGTGG
This sequence comes from uncultured Verrucomicrobiota bacterium, assembly GCA_964580325.1. Taxonomy (GTDB): domain Bacteria; phylum Verrucomicrobiota; class Kiritimatiellia; order CAYTQP01; family CAZOLK01; genus CAZOLK01. Next base: position 877 of record CAZOLK010000095.1, read on the forward strand.
TTGCCTCCGATTACCTTGGCGTGCCCCATCCGCCGGGTTACCCCATATGGACGCTGATCACCTGGTTTTTCCAATGGATTTTTCATTGGGTCACATATAATGGTCATCCCAATCCGGCCTGGTCCGTCGGCTTGGCTTCCGCGGTGTTCGGCGCGCTGGCCTGCGGTATTCTGTCTATGCTAATCAGCCGCTCCGGCGCCGATATGTTGCGCAGCATGAAGGACATGGCTATCGGAAGCCGAACGGAAAACAATGTTTGCTTCGTCGCCGGCGTCACCGGTGGTCTGCTGCTCTGTTTCAGCCCGGTGCTCTGGTCGCAATCCACCATTGTCGAGGTGTACAGCCTGAACGCCTTTTTCCAGGCCATTATCCTGCTGCTGCTCTACCGTTGGATGATGCGTCCCCGCGAGGACGCCACGCTCTGGGCCATGGCCTTCCTCTTCGGCCTGGGCATCACCAACCACCAGACTCTACTGATCATGGGCGCTGCACTGGCTGCTGGCGTGATTTTTTCCTGTATCCGCGAACATACTGCGCGATTGCTGATCGATTTCGTCATCGTCGGTCTGGCCCTGCTGGGCATGCTCTTTTTCTGCTCCTTTTCGGCGCAGCACGGCATAAAAAGCCTGAGTTGGCATAGCGGTCCGTTCGGCACCAACAGCTTTGGCTTCTGGTTCCACATTCTGTTCCTGATCGGCATCCCGTTGGCCGGCTTGTTTCTACCGCGCGGCAAAACAGTATGCCTGACTTTCCTCATGGTCTTTCTGGGCATCTCCTTCTACTTCTACCTGCCGTTCGCCTCAGAGCAGAACCCCCCCATGAACTGGGCCTATCCACGTACCTGGGAAGGCTTTCTGCACGCCATCACGCGCGGTCAGTATGAACGCATCAGCCTGAGCCAAAATTTGATGCGAACCTTGAAAGATCCGGGATTCTTCCTCCAGCAGATCAACGCCATCATCACGTACCCATTTGGCATTGTATCGGTGGTAGCCCAGTTCAGTTGGCCGATCGCTTTGCTGGCGCTGGTTCCGCTGGCTTTTCTGCATCGGATCAACACGCGCAGCCTATACTGGATCCTGACCAGTTTCGTCGGTTTCTTTTTCCTGACCGTGTTTTTCATCTTGCTCCAATTCCCCAAGCTCGATACACAGACACTGTTTATCATGCGCGTGCAATACATCCAGGCCCACGCCATCTACGCCATGTGGATCGCCTATGGCATTCTGCTGGGCACGGCCTTTCTGGAGGATGTCACCGACAGAGAGAAACTCACAGCGTTCGTGTGTTGCGGACTGGCTTTGCTGTTGCCCTTGGTCCCGATCTTGCGCAACTGGTTGGAAGACACCTACATCGAACAGGGGTGCTGCGAACAGAACGGGCATGATTTCGGCTGGCAGTTCGGCTATTACCAGCTCATGGGCGCCAAGGGCATTCTCGAAGAACTCAGCAAGGAGGAGCGCAAAACCTATCCCAATCACGCCTACCCGCCGGAAATGGGCACCAACGCCATTTTCTATGGCGGTACGGATCCTGGACGTTTTGTGCCCACCTACATGATCTATTCCGCCAAAGTGCGCCAGGACGTCTTCCTGATCACCCAGAACGCGCTGGCTGACAATACCTATATGAATGTCATGCGCGACCTGATGGGCGACGACATCTGGATCCCCTCACCGAACGACAGCAATTTCGCTTTTAAGCAGTATGTCGGCGACATCCAGTCCGGCAAGATCCCAGCCGGCGCCGACGTCAATATCAAAGACGGTCGCGTCAGTGTCCAGGGCGTAGGCGGCGTCATGAAAATCAACGGCATCCTGGCCAAGCTGATCTTTGACCATAACAAATACAACCAAAAACCCGAAATCCAGAAAGCTATTGCCAATGGCGAGGATCCCGCGACATTGAACGTGACCGTGCGCGATGTGAAAGGCCGCAAACGCGCTGTGCGTGATTTCTATGTGGAGGAGAGCTACGTCATTCCCTGGATGTACCCCTACCTGGAACCCCACGGACTGATCATGAAGATCAACCCGGAACCCATCAACTTGACCAAGGACATAATCAAGAACGACCACGACTTCTGGACCTGGTACACTGCCCGCCTGTTGAACAATCCCAATTTCCATCGCGACGTGGTGGCGCGCAAAACCTTTTCCAAGTTGCGTAGCGCGCTGGCCGGCCTTTACGCAGCCCGCGGCAATATGCCCGAGGCCGAATACGCCTTTCAGCAGGCCATTGATCTCTACCCGTTAAGCCCGGAAGCCAACTTCCGTCTGGCCGATATTTACATGCGCCAGTTCAAGTTTGAGGCAGCCTTGAAGACCATGGAAACGCTGCTGGCCAAAGATCAGGGCAATGTCAAGGTCGGTGAATTCGTCGATAAGATTAAAGAAACCATTGTGGTCAATAACGAGCGAATCCAGATTGAAAACAAGTTGCGCCAGAAGCAGACTCCTACGTCCGTGGACGAGGTGATTAAACTGGCCCAGATTTATCTGCGTATGGGCCAGATGCCCAATTTTGAGCGGCTGACCCGTGAGATACTGAATCAGCAGCATTTGCCACCCCAGAAATACCTGGAAATAGCGCAAATCTATGCTCAGATCAAGCGCATGGACTTGATGGAATACGCGTTGCAGCGCTACGTTCAGCGTCAGCCCAATAATGCCAGCATCTGGTTCAAACTGGCCGTGACCAAGGCAGTTTTGAAAAAGAATAAGGAAGCCATGGAAATTCTGAAAAAGGCTATTCAGATGGGTGGACCGCCCATTCTGAACATGGCGCGACAGGAACAAGGGTTTAATATTCTGCGTCAGGATCCCGAATTCCACAAAATCGTGCCGCCGGCGCCGGCTCCCGGTGTGTATCCAGGCACCTTCCCCATGCCCCTGAATCTGCCGCAATGATGTCGTCATTCGTAAAGCTTTGTCGAGTTTACCGATGAGAAAATGGACAAAGTTTTGAGCGACTATTTGCAGAATGGACCTCAAGAAAGATCCGAATTACGAATGACCGATGATCCTCAATTCGTCCGCTAAAACAGCGATGCCGCGGGCGACCTGATCTTCGGTCTGGGAATAGGTCATGCGGATGCACTCGTGTTCCTGGTTCCAGGGTTGGTCCAAGCCGTAGAAAAAATAGGATCCGGGTACGACCAGCACGTTGCGTTTCTTGAGCCGCTCGTATAACTCGCGCGTGGTAATGGGCAAGCCTTTGAACCAGAGCCATAGAAACAGTGCGCCTTCGCTTTTGTGTACCCGGTATTCGAGTTCGTCGCCCAAGTGTTGTTCCAGCAGGGCCAAGGCGTGTTGCGATTTTTTGCGGTAGTAAGGCCGGATGATTTCGCGGCTGATGCGCAGCAATTCGCCGTTTTCCAGCAGTGGCGTGACCAGGATCTGGCCGATGCCACCATTGGCCAGGCCGATGATCGCGTTCAACGACGTCAGCGCGTGGATTAACGGTTCGGCGGCGATCACGATTCCGGTCCGGGTCGCGGGCAAGCCCAGTTTGGAAAGGCTCAGGGTAACGATCATGTTTTCGTCCCAAACCGGAGTAACGTCATCGAAGACGATCTGTGGAAACGGTGCGCCATAGGCGTTATCGATGATCAGCGGTATGCCGTGACGGGCGGTCAGCGAGCGCAATTGCGCGATCTCGGCGTCGGTCAGCACATTGCCGGTCGGGTTGGTGGGGCGGGAAACGCAGACCGCGGCGATATCGTCGTCAAGGGCCAGATGCTCGAAATCGATGCGGTATTTGAAGGTATGCCGGTCGATCTCCTCGATAAGCGGGCGTCGAGCCGTGAACAGGCCGGGGGTCAGGCCCTGGTCGGCGTAACCGATGTATTCCGGGCACAAGGGCAGCAAAATTCGGCGCCAGGAACCGTCAGGCATGCGACCGGCCAGCAGGTTCAGCATAAAAAAGAACGCGGTCTGGCCGCCGTTGGTCACGGCCACGTTGGCTGGGGTCAGGTTCCAGCCGTAGTGTTGGTTCAGGCAAGCGATCAGAGCCCGGATAAATGCTGCATTGCCGCGTGGCGGGTCGTAGTTGGCCAACATGCGGTCGTACGCCGCGCCGTTGTCCAGCAGGTCCTGCATGCACGCGCGCCAGATTTGCTGCACCTCCGGTATATGTGCCGGATTGCCGCCGCCCATCATGATCGTGTCGCGCTGCCCGGCCATGGCCTGGCCCAGGTCTTCCATCAACTCCATGATGCCGGAATGGCCGGTCAGCTTTTCGCCGAACGCGGACCAGCGATAATCCAGTGTCATGCGTCCTGTTCCCCGTTGTTCGATCTGAAAGTTTCCTTGATCCAGCGTGAGAGTTCCTGTTCCGGATCTTTCACGGTTTTGGCCGTGATGTGAAAGGTCCGGCATCTGGTACGGTTGGCGATCAGGCTCAGGCCGTAATGGAAATTCTTGAATTTCTCTTCGCACAGGGCCCGGATCGTTTTGCCGCTTGCGATGCTTTGTTGCACCAGCATGTCGATCGCGTCGCTGTCAAACACCAGTTCCAGGTTGCCTTCTTCCTGCTTGAACCGTTCGCTGAACTGCCATACTTCGCGGCGCAGCAGATCGGCCTGGGCATCCAGGTTTTCGTGCAGCAATTGTTTCAGCTTCCGGTTCGGATCCGCCACGGTTGCGCCGTCGATCTCGAATTCCCTGATCGTGGTCGAGGGCAGCTCGAATTTGAAGTTGCGGAAGAGCTGTTCCATGATGGTCATCAAACCGCGGGCGCCCGTTTTTTCCGTGGCAGCTCGCTCGGCAATGATGCGGACGGCTTCGCAGGCTATGTTGAAAGAGATCCCGTACCCGGCGAAATCCTCGAGATACTGGTTCAGGATGCTGTCCTCGGACTTGAGCAGAACCTGTTCCAGATCCTCGGCGGTCAGGTTGTCGCAGGCTATACGCACGGGCAACCGGCCGATGAATTCGGGCTCGAAACCGTAGGTGATGAAATCGCGCGTCTGCGCTGACTTGAGGTAGTCGCTTTCTTGACTGCGGCCCTGCTCCGTGTCGTGGGAAAAGCCGATTGCACTGTCGTCCACTCGCCGCTTGACCAGAGCGGCCAGGTGCTCGAAGGCACCGCTGACAATGAAGAGCATGTGGCGCGTGTTGATGGTGCGTTGCTGCGTTTTACCACGCTGCATTTCCATGATCGCCTTCATCTGACCGAGCAGATCGGTCTGGCTGAACAGGTTGACCTCGGTGTCCTCCATCAGCTTGAGCAGGTTGACCTGTACGCCGCGGCCCGACACATCCTTGGTTCCCTCGGTCGTTTTGGAGGCAATTTTATCGATTTCGTCGATGTAAATAATGCCGTACTGAGCCAGTTCGGTGTTGCCCGCGGACAGCTTGACCAGGTCGCGCACAATATCTTCCACGTCGTAACCGACATACCCAGTTTCGGAAAACTTGGTGGCGTCGGCCTTGGCGAACGGCACGCCGATCAGCCGCGCGATGCAGCGCATCAGGTAGGTTTTACCCACACCGGTGGGACCCATCAGGATGATGTTCTGTTTAGCGTAGTCGCGTGCGGCCACGTTAGGGTTTTCCAGGCAGCGGCGCACGTGGTTGTAGTGGTCGCAGATGGCCACGGCCAGGACTTTCTTGGCTTCGTCTTGCTTGATGACATAGCGATCCAGGTAGTCGCGCACTTCACGCGGTTTCAGGTTGAATTCCCGGATCCGGCGCAACACTTCGGTCTCGTCCTCGTCGTCTTCGTCATCCGTGACTTCGTCGCTTTCCTCCGCGACCGGGTCAGGTTGCATGGGGGAACCTACCGCAAAGCGGATATTGGCTTTGCCCAGAATGTCCTGCAGGTGCTTGAACAGATCGCTTTCTTGCTGATCCTTGTCGTCTTTCTCTTTCTTATCGTCGTTTTCCGCCATAATCTCGTGCTTTCTTTTTGCTTCTTTATCAATATTCTGCTTTTTTTAACGTGTTTTTAAAAGCAAAACACTAATAAAAGATGAATGATGAATATATATTTAATTATCGTGCTGTGCCTGATCGGTTTTGATTTTGTGTTTGACGCGATCAAGGAGTGGCTGAACCTGCGCCACGCCGGGGCGGAGATCCCTGACGAATTCAGGGATGTTTGCGATGCTGACCGCTATGCTCGGTCTCAGGCCTATTTACGCGACACGACGCGTTTCGGGCTGCTGAAGGGGGCGCTCATGACCCCGGCTTCAATAGCCTTTATCCTGTTGGGCGGGTTTGGTTGGATCGATCACATCGTGCGCTCCGCCGGTCTGAGCATGATTCCCACTGGTTTGCTTTTTGCCGCCATATTGACGGTCATCGGTCTGCTGGTCAACCTGCCGTTCAGCGTCTATTCGACGTTCGTGATCGAGGAGCGCTATGGCTTCAACAAAACCACACCGCGCACGTTTGTGCTGGATCTACTCAAGTCCCTGCTGCTCAGCGCGATTATCGGCGTGCCGCTTTTTGCCGGGTTGCTTTGGTTTTTCGCCGGTTTCGCGGGGTGGGCCTGGTTGATCTCATGGGGTGTGGTCACGGTTTGTCAATTCGGCCTGACCTTCATCGCGCCGGTGCTGATCTTGCCGCTTTTCAATAGATTCACGCCGCTCGAAGAGGGGGCGTTACGCACGGAAATCGAACAACTCGCGCGCAGCCAGGATTTCAAGGTTCAAGGTATATTCATGATCGACGGATCCCGTCGTTCCGCCAAGGCGAACGCCTATTTCACCGGTTTAGGCCGGACCAAAAGGATCGCTTTGTTCGATACGCTGATCGAGAAGCACACCGTGCCTGAACTTCTCGCCGTGCTGGCCCATGAGGTGGGCCATTGCAAATTGCGGCACATCGTCACGTCCATTGTCGTCAGCGTGCTTTCGAACGGGCTGATGTTTTATATTCTGTCCCTGTTCATTGCCCAGCCGGGGCTGTACAGAGCTTTTGGCGTCGATCCCGCGCCCATTGGCGCCGCCATGCCGATCTACGCCGGATTCGTCTTTTTCGGCTTTCTCTATGCACCGATCGATATGATCCTGTCCCTGTTCTGCGTCATCATGAGCCGGCGCCACGAATACCAGGCGGACGCGTTTGTCCGCCAGGCTGGCCTTAATCCCGAAGCGCTGATCAGCGCGCTGAAAAAATTGACGGTCGATAGTCTTGGCAACCTGACGCCGCATCCCATGAAGGTGTTTTTCGATTACAGCCATCCGCCGGTTCTGAAAAGGATCAGGGCATTGCGCGAGACGGCTGAATAGAGCATGCAGCCACTGATAACCGTGGTGGCTCGTGTGGCGTGGCGCGTGGAGGGTGTCGGGTGTGGCGTGGCATTTTTTTACGAAAATTGCAATCCTAAATCCGCTTTGGCGATTTCGTCATGCTCCTCCGCTACCTTCTCCCTTGACTAGTCAGGAAAGATCGGATATATTGAAACAAATAACTTTTGATTTTTGCATAGATGACAGGCTGAGTGAGATGACTAAAAAATGTGATCATTGCAATGGTTTGGGTACCATTCACTTCAATTGCGAGGATATAGAATGCCCTCATTGCGCCGGTTGTGGACAGGTTGACGAATACGACGAGACACGACGCATCGATTTGGATTCCATTCCGCGCAATGTTGAAGACGATGTCTAGGCTTTACATCTGTTGCTTGGGCAACTGGATGACGATGCGCTGGGTGGATTCGAAGGGTTCATCTTCCTTCTTGTTCTGCTCAACGATGCAATCGTCGATAAGTTGAGATGCCACGGCGCGGCTCAGCTTGTCTTCTTCATTGATCAATTCAACGCGTTCAACATTGAAACGAAAATCGATGCGCACTTTCCCCTTGGTCAGCAGATGGACCACTATATTATAAATATGCGCACTGTCTTTACCCAGCTTCACCATCAACTCCCTGATGACGTCCAGCAAGGTCAGGTTCTCTGAATAGAGCAACTTCTTGCCCACGGATTCCATTTCGTATTTTTTCCGTTTTACCAGAATATCCTCAGGTTTTTTAGGGTACAACACTGTTGTCGCTTCTTGTCGATCATGCGCTTCCTGATTCATCGTTTGACGTACCGTTCTATCATAGTGCTCAAGAAATACCACTGACGTAAATATAACGCCTGTTTTTAAAAAGACAACTTATTTGTGGTGATGGGCGGGTGGTGCATGTCGCGTGCTGGGTGTCGGCTGGGGTGTGGAGTGGCGAGTAGTGAGTTTTCGAATTCCGCACGTCCGGCTATTGACATTGCTACCAACCTGTTTTATTCATTCAATATGAACATAACACGTTTAAAAATAGATGCAACCATTTTATGGGCGTTCTTTCTCGTCATGGTCTTGGGGGGATGCACGACCACGGATGGTCCGCAAAAAATGTATAGCGGTCCTGACCGCGAACCTGGGGAGGTGGCCGTCGTTATCAGTGACGACTACCTGTTCGTGGGTGAACGCGGTACGCGATCCGCGGCGTTCCTGCCTGGACGCACCACGCTGGAACTGGACTACTTCCGCAACATGGGCGCCAGCATGGGCTACATCGAATCCATCGTATCCATCCACCTGGAGACCACGTTGGAAGCAGGACGCCGCTATCAACTGATTGGGCGTGAGCGGGAGCATCAGGAAACCGAGATCGAAGCCGCTATCGTCGATATCACCACCCAGGACGATATCTGGTCGTTCTACCAGGATTGCGAAACCGAAAGACATCTGCTTCGCGCCGTGGATTATCTCACGGATAAAAGGAAGTTGAACAAAGTCGCTCAAACCAACCCCTGGCCTCTTGTTCGAATCGCCGCAATACGGAAAATCAATACTACAGCGGACCTGGAAAAAGTCTTATCCCTTGAAACCGATGCCAGCGTCCGCATAATAGTTGAAGAGCGTATCGACGCCCTTGCTAAAAAGAAACACTAACAATCCGCCACGCGCCACACCACACGCGCCATGCTCGTGGCTACTTGTTCTTCTTCTCTTCGCGGCGTTTTTTGACGATCAGCTCGGCCAAAGAAAACGGCACGGCTTCGTAGTGTTCAAAGTGCATGGAGAACGTGGCGCGTCCCTGGCTCATGGTGCGCAGGGCATTGGAATAGCCGAACATTTCGCTCAACGGCACCATGCCGCGCACGACCTTCTGCCCGCTTTGGTCGTCCATGGACTCAATCCGTCCGCGCCGCTGACAGATGGAACTGGATACAGAACCCATGTAATCTTCGGGCGTTACCACTTCCAGCGACATGACCGGTTCGAGGAGTTCCGGACTGGATTTTATGAACAGCTCCATGAATCCGGCTCGTCCGGCCTCCTGGAAAGCAAAGTCGCTGGAGTCGACATCGTGGTATGAACCGTCCAACAGCGTGACGCGTATGTCGACCACCGGATATCCAGCAAAAGGACCGTGTTCCATGGCGCGCACAATACCTTTTTCCACGGACGGGATGTATTCGGCTGGAATGCGGCCACCCACGATCTTGTTGACAAAGGAGAAGCCTTTGCCCGGATCCATGGGCTCCAATTGCATGACCACATGGGCGTATTGCCCGCGGCCGCCCGATTGTTTGACGTGTTTGTAAACGCCTTCGACAACCTGGGAACCGGTCTCGCGATAGGCCACTTCCGGCTGGCCGACCTGGGCATGCACATTGAATTCGCGCTTCAGCCGGTCCACAATGATTTCCAGGTGCAACTCGCCCATGCCGGAGATGATGGTTTCACTGGTTTCCTGGTCATAGCCGACCATAAAGGTGGGATCTTCGTCGGCCAGACGATGTAGCGCCTGGCTCAGCTTGTCGTTTTCAGCCCGGCTTTCCGGATTGATGCTGATCGAAATGACCGGCGCCGGAAATTCGATGGCTTCCAGGTGGATCGGGTTGTCCTTGCAGCATAGCGTATCGCCGGTTTTGGTGTCGTTCAAGCCGATGATGGCGACAATATCGCCGCATTCCGCTGTTTCCAAAGCTTCCTGACGGTTGGCGTGCATGCGCAAAATACGACCGATGCGCTGGTTCTTTTCGCGCGTGCTGTTGAACACGGTCGTACCGGCATTCAAGACGCCCGAATAGATCCGGATGTAGGTCAGCTTACCCATGTGCTTGTCGGCCATGATCTTGAAAGCCAGGGCCGAAAAGTGCTCCTCATCGTCCGGCTGCCGCGTATTGTCGCGCTCTTTGGCGCAGATAATCGGCGGGATTTCGTTGGGCGCGGGCAGACATTTGACTACGCCGTCCAACAGGTGCTGAACGCCCTTGTTCTTGAACGCGGACCCGCAGTAGACCGGTACTACGCGACGTTCGATAGTGGCCGTGCGCAGAATCTGCCAGATCTCTTCGTCGCTCAGATCGCCTTTTTCAAGAAATTTTTCAAGCAGCGTATCGTCCTGCTCAGCGCATTTTTCCACCAGGTTGGCGCGCCACTTCAATGCTTTGACCATCTTTTCTTCAGGGATTTCCTCCACGTGATATTGCTGGCCCATGGTCTCATCGTCATAGAAAACGGCACGCATGTTGATCAGGTCGATGATGCCGCGGAAATCCTCGCCCTTACCCATGGGCACCACCACGGGTACGGCATTGGCGCTCAACTCCTTCTGAATCTGCTCGACCACGCTGAAAAAATCGGCGCCAATGCGGTCCATCTTGTTGATGAACGCAAGTTTGGGCACACTGTATTTTTCGCTCTGGTGCCAGACCTTTTCGGACTGGGGCTGTACGCCGCCAACCGCGCAGAAAAGAGCAACACAACCGTCCAGTACGCGCAGGCTGCGCTCCACCTCGGCCGTGAAATCGACATGGCCCGGGGTGTCGATCAGGCAGATCCGGTGGCCGGCCCATGTTGTGGTCGTCGCCGCTGATGTAATGGTGATGCCGCGCTCTTTTTCCTGCGCCATCCAGTCCATGGTCGACTCGCCGTTGTGCACCTCGCCTATTTTATGGGTGCGACCCGAGTAATACAGAATGCGCTCAGTCGTCGTTGTCTTGCCCGCGTCAATGTGGGCCATGATGCCGATGTTCCTGATTTTCGACATGTCTATGGTTCTACTGCTCATAAAAACCCCGCTAAAAAAATACTCTAATTATTTTATGGAAAAGTTCGGGGAATATTAAAGGCCATGGCTGCACTTTCAAGGGGAAATTGTGTTTATTTTATGTCAGGATCTCTGCAACTGTGTATAATGGGCGCCGTTATGAAAGATTTATCCCATATCTACCTTTGGTTTGACACGGAGTACACCTCGCTCAACCTAGAAGAAGCATGTTTGCTCCAGGTCGCGCTGGTGATCACCGATTCGCAACTGAATCGCCTGACTCCGGCAGGCGAAGACCTGCGCCTATACGTTCACCTGGAACCGCCGACGACATGCAGCGACTGGGTCGAGAAAAACCTGGCCGAGCTGCTGGCAAAATGCCGCTCATCCCAAGCCTCGACCCTGGGCGACGTCAATGAAAAACTGGCTCTTCACCTGGACACCTGGCTGGGCCCTTCTCCGGAAAAGGAAAACCAGCGACCGATCCTGGCCGGCAACAGCATCCACGCGGACTGGTTTCTGATCCGCAAATACCTGCCGGCTCTGATTCAGCGCATACACTACCGCCTGCTGGACGTCAGCAGCCTCAAGGTTTTATGGACCCAGTCCCTGGGCCAGGAGCAACTGAACAAAGACGACGTCGAGGAAGTCAAAAAATGGTTTCCTGGTGTGTTCAGCAGCGGGCAACAGAAACACGACGCCTATTACGATGTGCTCTGTTCCATAGCCGAATACAATTTCTATCGCCGGCGATTAAAGCTGGTCTGATTTCGGATTGCGGATTTTGGATTGTAAAAAACCGCCAATCTTTTAGACAGCCATGACTTCCTCTTCCTTGGCGCTGAGCATATCGTCAATTTTTTTGATATACTCGTCCGTGTATTTTTGAATATCGTCCAGGGCGCTGTCGCGTTCGTCCTCGGTGATGGTCGAATTTTTCTGCAACACCTTGATCTGGTCGTTGCCTTCCCGGCGAACATTGCGTACAGCCACGCGCGCTTCTTCAGCCATGCGCTTGGCAACCTTGGTCATCTCCTTGCGTCGCTCTTCGCTCATCTCCGGAATAGGGATGCGGATGATGCGGCCGTCATTCATGGGGTTGATGCCGATATTGGCCGCCATAATCGCCTTTTCAATGGTGCCGAGGGATGACGGATCAAAGGGATTGATCACCAGCAGACGCGGTTCGGGCGTCGAGATGTTGGAAATTTCGCGCAACCGAGTTTGCGCGCCGTAATAATCCACCGAAATATGCTCCACCAGGCTGGGTGAAGCCTTGCCGGAACGAAGACCTGAAAATTCCTGCTGCAGAAATTCGACGCTCTTGGTCATGCGCTCTTCGACATCAAGTAAAACATCATCTGTACTTTCCATATTCGCAACCTTTCCTGATCTATTGCTCGTTATCGTACCAGCGTACCGATTTTTTCTCCACGTAAAATGTCTAGTATAGCACATTCCTGAAAGAAATTAAATACAATTATAGGCACATTGTTGTCCATGCAAAGCGAAAACGCGGTAGCGTCCATGACCTTCAACCGCTTTTCCAGGGCCTCTGCATAGGTGATCTCGTCGAAGCGCACGGCGCTTGGGTCCTTGACCGGATCCGCGGAATAGATCCCGTCCACTTTGGTGGCCTTGAGCAGGGCGTTGGCGTGGATCTGACAGGCGCGCAGGGCCGCGGCCGAATCGGTGGTGAAAAAGGGATTGCCCGTGCCGGCCCCGAAAATGACGACCTTCCCCTGCTCCATGGCCGCAACCGCTTCGCGCTCGTTAAAGGATTTCACGGCCGCGCCCATAGGCAATGCGCTCATAACGAGGGCAGGCGCACCAACTTTTTCCAGCGCGGCGTGCAGGGCCAGGCTGTTGATTAACGTGGCCAGCATACCCATCAGGTCGCCGGTATTGCGCTCAACGCCGCCACCCTCGCCAAGAGCACCGCGAAAAATATTCCCGCCGCCTACGACCAGACCGATCTGCGCGCCCTGGTCATGCACCTGTTTGAGCGACGCGGCTATGGAAGCGAAAACACGCCCGTCAAGACACTCGCCAGCCTCCTTATCCTGAAAAACTTCGCCACTCAATTTGAGCAAAACACGCTGATAGCGCAATCCATCCACTGCTGTATCCGTCATAAGTTTCTCCTAAAATTTTCGCGGATCTTAGACCAGCGGCAAGTTGTTGTCTAGCAGGAATGGATTGCGGAATGCGGATTGCGGAATTCGGATTGCGGATTTCACAACGTGACACCCGCCACTCGCCACTTCCTACTTCTCCCGCGCAAACGGCCAGGCCATGATACCGCCTTCCATGACCTTGACATTGGTCCAGCCGCAGGCTTCGAGCAGGCTGGCGGCCTCGTAGCCGCGCAGCGAGATCTTGCAGAAACAGACGATTTCCTTGCTTTTGTCCTGTGGCAATTCGTGCATGCGTTTGCGCAGCGCGCCCAGCGGGATGAGCACTTCGCCAATGCCCAGGCGCATCTGTTCGTACTCGTCCGGGCCGCGCGTATCCAGGATGAATACTTCCTCGCCGGCATCCACTTTGGCTTTGACCTCGCGGCTGGACAAACCGGTCATCCGACCGCTCAGCTTGTTTTCCAGTACATGCGCCGCGGTGATCAGGTTGTCGATGGCCGGCGAGAAAGGCGGTGCGTAGGGCAGGTCCGCCACGGTCAAGTCCGTGACCGTCAATTTGCCGTGGAGCGCCATGGCAGCCGCGGCGACACGCTTGCTGACATCGCCGGGACCCACGCATTGCACGCCTAGTAGACGACCGGTCGCTTTATCGGCCACCATCTTGGTCACCAGCAGTTTGGCGCCCATAAATCCCGGCTTGTCCGGCGCGGCATGCACGACCGCCATGGTCTCATACCCCTCGGATTGCGCGCTTTTTTCGGACAGCCCTGTAACGCCGGCGGCAAAATCGAAAACCTTACACACCCCGGTTTGCAGCGTACCCGGGAAAACGACCTTATCACCGTTGACAATGTTCTGGCCCACCACGCGGCCCTGCAAATTGGCCAGATCGCCGTAGGGCGCATGAACCTTTTTGCCTGTGATCAGGTGCGGAATCTCGGTGCAGTCGCCGGCCGCGTAAATATCCGGATCGCTGGTGCACATGAACTCGTTGACCTTGATGCCGCCTCTGGTTTCCAGCTCCAGACCGGCGTCCGCAGCCAGCTTCGAATTGGGCCGTACGCCTGTGGCTACTACGGCCAGTTCGCAATCCAGTTCCGTTCTATTACGCAGCTTGACGCCGGTCAACTTGCCGTCGCGGCCCAGGAACTCGGCCACCGGATTTTCCGTGATCACATCGGCGCCCTTGGCGCGCATGTGGTTTTCCAGCAACTTAGCCAATTCCCAGTCCAGGAACATCAGGATCTGGGGCAGCATTTCGACCAGGGTGATGTGGATGCCGGCCAACTGCAACGCCTCGCAGGTTTCCACGCCGATCAATCCGCCGCCCACGACCACGGCCTTTTTGACCTGGCCCTCGTCGCGAATCTTGCGCAGGAAATCCACGTCGCGCATGGACTGCAACGTGGTGATGCCCTCCAGGTCAATGCCGGGAACAGGCGGCATGATCGGCGTGGCGCCGGTGGCCAGCACCAATTTGTCGTAAGGAAAATCCATCTCGTCGCTCGTCCGCAGGTTACGGCAATGCACCGTGCGGCGCTGCCGGTCAATGCTCAGTGCCTCGGTTTCGGTCAAGGCTTTGATGCCCTTGGCGTTCATGAAAAACTTGGGATCGCGCACCACGCCCGTTGGTGTGCAGAGCAGTTGGTTGCGGTTGTTGAACACGCCACCGACGTAATAGGGATAGCCGCAGGAAGCCATGGACAGGTCCGGATCTTTCTGGATGATCGTGATTTCGGCATGCTGATTCATGCGCCGTGCCTTGGCCGCTGTTTTGGGACCGGCGGCCGAACCGCCGATGACGACAATACGTTTCGCTTCACTCATGAACGCTTTTCCTTTTTTTTGGAGGTTACTTACATCTTCAAAACGTCGTGCAGGTGTTTGTCCAGGCAATTGAACAGACGCAGGAAATCGGGATTACGCAACGAACAATACTTGATATTGCCTTTGCGCCGCATCCGCACTAGGCCCTGGTTGGAGAGCACGCTCAACTGGTGCGACATGACCGACTGGCTGCAGTCCAGCGCTGAATACAATTCGGTTACGGTTTTCTCGCCCGCGGCCAGCATCTCGATCACGCCCAACCGCACAGGATGGGCCAGTGCCTTCAACACCAGAGCAGCCACTTCGCGCTCCTCACCCGTCATACCGGTAGACCTACTTTATTTGCTTTTATCAATATTATCATATTGCAATAAAATAATGTAAAAACCACGCCATGCAAGTCGAATCGCTCAGAATTTAAGCCTTGACCCGAAGTGCCGAGGCTGAATCGAAAAAATCGATGGAATCAAAAGAATCGATTGATTCGGTTCCTTCGGCTCTATCGGCTCTATCGATTCACTCGATTAGATGGCTCTTGACTCCGTTAAAGCATCTCTTCCTGGACTTGGGCAATGTGCTTGTATCCCAGGCAATCGGCGGTTATGTTGGCCAGGCGCCGGCGCAACACGGAGTAGGAGTAGTAGCGGATGGCCATGGTGTAGTTGTGCTCGATCCAGGCGTTGCGGATATCGGGG
Organism: uncultured Verrucomicrobiota bacterium; assembly: GCA_964580325.1. Lineage (GTDB taxonomy): Bacteria > Verrucomicrobiota > Kiritimatiellia > CAYTQP01 > CAZOLK01 > CAZOLK01. Next base: position 16,535 of record CAZOLK010000095.1, read on the forward strand.
TGTTCCAGCAATTCGCGGGTCTGGCGCACCGTGTCCTCCGTAATGAACCCGTCGAACTCGATAACTTTGAACCCTTTGGGTTTGATGTCAAAGGAAAAGATCGAGTAGTTGTTCACCACGATAGGTTTGCGGTAATAAATAGCCTCGAGAAACGCATTGCCGAAACCTTCGAATTCAGACGGATAAGTAATCAGGTCGGCATGGGGGTAGACGTCGCCCAGCGAATACTTCTTTTTGCCGTCCGCGGTTTTACCGCGATGCTCGCTGATCCGGTCGGCGGCGAAAATGGTTTCGACGTTGAGGAATTTGCTGTATTCACGGATGCGCTTCTCGTATTCATAGCCTTCGTCGCCGGCAGCATGGGAAATGAGCAGCTTGGCCTTGAGCCCTAATCGGCTGACCAGTTCGATGGCGTGTTCGATGCCTTTGCGCTGGACAATGCGCGTCGGCTGTAAAATGAAACACTCGTCCGGCGCTATGCCGAACGCTTCGCGTACGTCCGTCGCATAATCGTCCAGCACCTCGGGCGGATTCTCGAAATTCATGACATTGGGGATCAGTGTGCCGGAAATACCAGTGCGCAGACTGAGTTGGTTGTCAGCCGACGAGTTGATGATCACATGGTGGATATTGGGCATGTGCGGCGGGAACGACATGTTGAGAATATCCCAGACCGCGTTGGTCAGGAAACGCTTACGTTCCCAGAACAAGTCGTGGTGATGGGCAATGGTCTTGATGCCGGTCTCGGCCAGCACCTCGGTAATGGCCATGCCCAGCGGCAGGTTGATGGGAATGCAAAGGCAGTTCTCGGTGACCAACAGGTTGAGGTTGAACTGGTCGATGAATGCATAGAGCTTGGCTTTCAGCGCTTCTTTCATCTCGTGGATCTTGCGGGTGATGTCCGGCGTGCGCGTTTTAACGCCATAGCAGACGTCGTTGAGATATTTGATGTCCGGATGGTTGAAATGGGCCTCTTCCACCAGCATGGAGCATTGGGGCGGGTGATCGAGTTCACCGGCCAAGTAATAACAGGTGAAGCCCTGCTGCTCAAAACATCGCGCCCACTTGCGCGTTTCCAGGGATACGCCGTCTGTGCCGGCCAACCGGGTGGAAATGAAACCTACATGTACGCCTTTGCCAGATAGTTTTAACGTCATCGTCCGTGAAATCTCCCATTTCGAAAATGCCTGTACATCCTGACCTTTGCTATTTACTATAAAACAGCAAACGGTCGGACGCAACCACAACCAGGAGGCTATTTTTCGGACTACGTTAAGCCATGCCAAGCCTTTTTTCATATGCCTTTTCCGCAGATTACGTGGGTGGAGCGCCAAAGCCAAAAGGTTCATCTCATTTACTTGCAACATTTTGCGATCATTGCAGGAGGCGGTTTTTCTGGGGCGCATTCCCATTTCGTGGCTCATGTGAAGGCCACGATTGGAGCTGAATGGGCAATGCGAGTAAGCGTTTCCCATCGACCCGCCTTGTAGAATGATCGCAACAGCAACATAGCATCTGCATTACTTTCGTGCCAGAAAATGCCAGCGCCTTTGAGACGGAGGTTGACCACACGACGGATGGCGCTTTCCATAGGACCACTGCCCATGGGCAAGTGGTGACGTCGGGCTTCATTGAATTTAAGGCGATGGCGATTTCTGAGGAAATAGTTCTTCTCCTTTATGATTTGTTTGTCTCTCTGACGTGAGCATGCCGACTCAACAGCGGCGATGAAGTCATCAATATGACCGCGTTTGAGAAG
>CAZOLK010000096.1:0-18091 GCA_964580325.1 uncultured Verrucomicrobiota bacterium
CGGTTATCTTAAATCTTACTTTTTTATATTGCACCTACTACCAACTTAGGACGTCTTAGGACGTGCCGTTTTATTGGATTTTAGCGTTGTTTGCCTGTGGCCAGTCTGGCGTAGTCGATGTCCGGCTTCTTGATTTTATAGCGCACCATGCGGCTGGTGATGCCCTGTTCCGCAGCATTGATTTTGCCGTTATTGCAATCGATCGCGTCTACATTTCGCGTTCCAGTATGGCTATGCGCGCTTTGAGTGCTGAAACCCTGCCGCCAGACCGCCAGACGCGGCTTCAACACATGCGTTCGAACGTCGTGCGGTCAAGATAACCGAAGCCCATGGCGTCGCGCTTGCTTACCCAAGGGCATGGTGACGATGCTGGAACAACATAGACCTTGCGCCGCAAAAGTTGCGCTTTCGCGTTTCCGCGCACCCGTTGTATGGCCGGACCGGTTCTGGGACCATCCTGTTTTCCATCAACCGGCCCATTTCCCGGACGGCCAATTCACGATTTCCGCACAGCGCATCGATGCCGCCATTCGCCGGGCGAAAAATATGCCCAGTACCTGTGACCAAGCAGCGCCCGAGGCTCTTGAGCGGTTGAACAGGCTCTATGAACAGGGGCGCGATTGGCTCCGTCACGACCGGCATCCGACCGGTAGGCATGGTCACCAGCTTTTGCGGCGCCTGGCGCGTGTTCGCCAGGTTTTGAGCCGTGATGCCGCCGATAGGATGGCTCAGCGCATGGCCCAGCGCTGCCTGCGCGAACTCGACGAGACGCCGGCTGTCGCGGCCTGGCGTCGCGGTCTGCCCCTTGACCTGGAGCCGGTCACGGTGCTGGAACGTGCGGAAGTGGTCCTGACCGATGCCCTGCTGTGCGCTCATCCGCGCTTCCGCCGGAGCTATTTCAAAAAAATCTATGTCAACCTGGCCCAGGCGTTGCAATACAATGCCACTGCCGACACCGGTCGGGTAGAACCTTTGCTGCGCTGGATTCGCGCCATCCTGGAGCAGGAGCCGCTGCGCAACGCCGACTATGCGGATGTGGGCTGCTCCATGGCCACTGGCGCCCGGTCAACACTGAGTGCCGTCGATATATTGCGACCTGGCAGGCTGGTGAGGCGGGTCCATGGCATTGACGTCACGCCGCCGGACAGGACGCTGGCGCACGCGCTCGCTCGCGAACAGCACGTGCTGCTGTATGCTGCGGACAGTGTGGCCCACCCTCTGCCGCGCTGTTATGACGTGATTCTGCTGGCCAATGTTCATCGCCACCTGACCCCTGCGTCGCAACGGGCCATGCTGAACAACCTGGCCCGGTCGCTGAATCGCCGTGGGCGCCTGTTTGTCAACTGGCGGTTCAGCGCCACGTCCAGCCCCTGCCTTTATCTGCGTAAACAAGCAGGCCGCATGGAGCTGGTCAAGGAGCGCAACCTGCCGTGAAAACCCAATCCATCCGCAATTCGAAATCTGCAATCCGAAATCGATTGACAGCGTACTTTTCCCTGCTTAGTTTATCCTATTATGAAGAAGGATGCGAATTATCAAGGCTTTTTCCTGGCCTTTCATCTGACGCCGGAATTCCTCAAGCTGGAATTTTGCAGGCTGATTCCGCTGGGTCGAGTGCCGCTCAGGGACATCAAGAGCATGCGGGTCAGTTCGCTGGGCGAGATGCTGCCGCGCCGTTGGAAGCACCTGCACCACTTGTGGTTGAACGATTACTGGCCAGCCCTAGTGGTGGGCTATAAAAAGCGAATGTCCGCCCTTTACCTGATCGAAACCCATCGTGGGCGCCGTGTTTTTGCCCGGCTTAAATCACGATTGCATTACAATTTGCGCTTGGCCATTGGCGCAAACCAGGAGCAGAGGCACGATGAGTCCGCAATTGATGGGTAAGGAATGGCGGTGCCATCTCCGATTTGCTGTTTTTTTACAAAATCTGTTGCAACGAAAGATGGTATATACTAAATTTTTTTTACTATACGTCACAAATTCATAAGGAGCCTATAACATGGCCGTTGAAACACTAGACAGTTTGTCAAAAAAAGCGCGCGAAACCTATAAAAAGGCGAAACAAGCCATTGATCGTAAAAACTATGACTTTGGATTGGATATGCTGTTCGGCTTGCTCGATCTCTACCCCAAAGTTATGCCGATCCGCGAATTGATTCGCGTCGCTGAACTCACAATGCTTAATAGTAAATCCCCGAATCACTTCCTTTCATCGCTGACCGGGTTGGGCGTGACCATAGCCGTTTTTCGCAAGATGAGGAAAAATCCGCAGGAAGCGCTGCAGGCTGCGGAAAGGCTTTTGCGTAAGGATGTGCTGAACAAGCCGTTCCTCAACCTGCATGCCAAGGCTGCCCTGGCTGCTGGCATGCCCGAGGTGGCTATTCAAACCATGGAGCTGGCCCGTGATTCGTATCCCGAAGACCTTGTCATTATCAGACGTCTGGGGGAGATCTATATGAAGAACGATATGATTGACAAGGCTTGCGATTGTTACCGGCGCATCGCCTACCTGAAGCCGAACGACCAGGCCGTCCAGAGGGAATTGCGCAATATCGAGGCCCGACTGACCATGAAGGTTGGCAAATACGGCACGGCCACCACGGTCGAGTTGGCCGGTGAAGAGCAGCGTGTGCTGGCCAGCGATAAAAAGAGTGACGCTGCTGCTGAAAGCCAGGTCGCTGAACTGCTGACTAGAATCAAGGAAGAGCCGCAGAACTTGAATTTGCGCACACGGCTGGCCGATAATTATTCCCGGATCGAGCGTTATGACGATGCTATTGAAGCCATGAATGAAGCCGTCAAGATAACGGGCGGCTCCGATCCGGAATTGGATAAGAAGTTGACCGATATCAAGCTGTCAAAAATGGATTACGATATCAAGGTGCTTGAAGACCAGGGGGACGCCGAGGGTGCCAAGCAGAAGGAACAGGAACGCTCCGACTTTATGCTTGCAACAGCTCAGGAACGCGTTCGTCGCTATCCCAATGAACTGCAATTCAAATTCGAACTTGGCATCCTGCTCTATGAATGCGGCGATGTCAACGCGGCCCTGCAGCAATTTCAGTTTGCCAAAAACCATCCGCAGTACAAAAACCGTGCTGTTTATTATCTGGCGCTTTGCTTCAAGGCTAAAAAACAGTATGACATGGCCGTGGAGCAGCTCGAAATGACCATTGTTGATATCCAGACCATGAACAAGGATAAAAAAGAAATCATATACGAATTGGGCGTCCTCTACGAATTGATGAGCAAACGCGACAAGGCGCTCGAATACTTCAAGCAGATTTACCAGGTGGACATGGGTTTCCGCGAGGTCCAGCAGAAGGTGGAACAATCTTACAACCAGTAGGTCATTTCCTCCTGCGGAAAAGCGGTGTTCCATAAACGGGCGCATATGTCGAAACGTTTACCATGGAACACCAGCACATTACATGCCGCCTGTCCGCTTTTGACGATCCTGCTGCTGGGATTTGGCTGTAGGCCATCGCACGAGCCGGTATGCCAAAATGCACGCGTCGAACTGGGACGCGACGAGTTCTCGGTGATGAGCTGGAACTTGATGCATTATGGTTTGGAAGATCGCGATGGTGATGGCCAGGCCAACGATTATAAACCCGATGCCGAAGTGCGTGCCATCCATGCGTTGATCAAGGAGGTGCGACCCGATATCCTGGTCGTGCAGGAGATGGGCCGGCGCGAGGTCTTCCAGGAGTTCAAGCAGCGTCTCGACAAAGCCGGGCTGACCTTCCCTTACGAGGAATTTGTCGTGCGCGGTAAGTCAAAAGACCATCTGGCGCTGTTGAGCCGGTTCCCGATCGTGGCCCGTTATCCGCGCACCAACGATACCTATACGCTGGATTATGCCAGGGTTTACGTCTCCCGTGGCTACCTGGACGTGGAGATCGCCGTGAACGAGCATTACCGGTTTCGGCTCATGGCCGCGCACCTGAAATCGAAGGTCTTCCATCCCCTGGGCCAAAGCGATATGCGCCGCAACGAAGCGCGTATCCTGGGTCAGCATGTACGCAAGATGCTGAAAAAAACGCCGGCCTTGAATCTGCTCGTGGTCGGCGACATGAACGACGATCCGAACTCCTCGGTGTTGCGTGAAATAACCGAAAAATACGGCCGCGTGCTCCATGACCTGCACCCGCGAGACTGCGTCCGCGACGCCTGGACTCTGGTGCAAACCAAGGTCGATCACCATTACCGATACGATTATCTCCTGGCCAGCGATGGCATGCTGCACGAAGTGATGTTGGGCAAAACCCGTGCCATCCGCCACCCGCTGACTTACCAGGCCTCGGACCATCGCCCTTTGGTGGGTGTTTTCAGGGCGGTCGAGTAACCTTCAATCCGCATCTCCGCCCTTGACACCCATTCACACCATTTACAAGCATACCCGCTGCATGACGGGAATTTTTTGCCGAAGTAATGATAATGCAACTCCTTATCGCCAAGGTTTTTACCCAACACTTTGGTCGGACTGATCTGGTCGTCCATTTCCATTTCGTGCTCTTTCGATTCGGCGCGCTCTTCGGCGACATGGGTGACGGCTTTATAAGAAATCATACTATACGCTCGCTTTTGTTCGTAGTTCCGCGTTCTGGGTCTTGCTTAAAGCTCAATGTCCTGTTCTTCGGCGACGTTGCGAATGTATTGCGCCGAACCTCGTCCAGGTGCAGGGTCAGCTTCTTCTGGATCAGGATATCCTTGGCATGGCAGGATTTGATATGCGGCCCCAATATGTCGACAAACTCGCGGATCACGGTGCCTGTATCAAGGTAGCGGATGGGCGAATTGATCAGGTTGACCGGATCAAAGTGTACGGCAATTTGTTTGCGGTCAATGGCGTTGAGCAGGTGCAGGTAATTCCGGGGCGAGTTCGGGTACATCCAGGGCATGGTCTCCAGCGTGTAATAGGTATGCGTCGGCTTAACCTCGTCCACGATTTCACGGGTGCCATCCACGATCATCTGGAAGGTCTCTTCGGTCAGATCCAGGGCGCAGGGGCCGTCCCATTTCTCGCCGCGCGAACCGGTATTGTTTACGCAGCAATTGGCTCCTATCCGGTCAGCCAGGGGCAGCGCTTGCTTGCACTTGTTCAGTGCTGCTGTTCGTGTGGCTTCATCCGAACTGATCGGGTTGCTCCATGCGCCGACTTCGGCCACAACCAGACCAGCTTCCCGTGCCGCTGTTTTATAGGCCTGTAACACGTCGTCCGCGGCATCCAATCCTACTAGCGGGCAGAAGACCGCTGCATAGCCTTCCGTGCGCGCCAACTCAATCCAGTTTTCCGGGCTTACAGGTTTCTCCGCCAAAGGTCCGCCAAATTTCATCATGAATCCTTTCGTTTCAAGTTTTCAAACCATACTTATTCCTGTGAATATCTGAAAATCCGGAACACATATATAATGGCCCAAAAAGCCACGCCCATCCCCCTTCGTCATTTCTCGATGCTCTTGACAGATCCTGATCGTTTCGGTATGTTGACGATCAATGCATTCGCTGGGGGAGTTCCATAGGTGTGGGGCTGAGATTTCCCTGTTGGGGATGACCCCTGGAACCTGGTTGGGTAATGCCAACGAAGGGAAGCGAGAAACGACAGATCGTATGCCCGTTTCCGTCGGGCATTTTTTTTTGCCGCACCAGGCGGCTGGAGTTGAGAGCATGGCTTTTTTGACACAGATGAACGCGGCGCGCCAAAACCAAACCACGGACGCCATGATGCGTGTGGCTGATGACGAGTATGTGACGGTTCAGGCTGTTCGCGAACAGGTTGCTCTGGGCCGCATGGTGATTCCGACCAATCGCGAGCATCGCAACCTGAAACCTATCGGCATCGGCCGTATGCTGCGCACCAAGATCAATGCCAATATAGGCAATTCGCCCCTGTCCGAAGGCGTTGACGATGAATTGGACAAGCTGGCTTGCGCTTTGCGTCATGGCGCCGATACCGTCATGGACCTCAGCACCGGCCCACAGGTGAATGAAATCCGTGCGCGCATTCTGGAATGCTGTGATGCGCCGCTGGGTACGGTGCCCATTTACCAGGCCCTGGTCATGGTGGAAGATCCCATGGAGCTGACCATCGATTTGCTGATCGAGGTGATCGAGGAGCAGGCTCGTCAGGGAGTCGACTACATGACCCTGCACGCCGGCCTGTTGCGCGACCAGTTGCCTGCCGCGCGCCAGCGTGTGACCGGTATTGTCAGTCGTGGCGGCGCGATCCTGGCCAAGTGGATGAGCGTACATCGCCGTGAAAACCCGCTTTTTACCCATTTTGACCGCATCCTCGACATCTGCCTGGCTTATGATGTGACCCTTTCGCTGGGCGATGGTATGCGGCCGGGCTGCCTGGCCGACGCTTCGGACCGGCCCCAATTCGCTGAGTTAAAGGTGCTCGGTGACCTGGTTCGGCGCTGCCGTGCCGCTGGCGTGCAGGCCATGGTCGAGGGCCCGGGCCATATTCCGCTGAACGAGATCGAGATGAACATGAAAAAGGAAGAGGAGTTATGCGACGGCGCACCGTTCTATATCCTCGGCCCGGTTGTCGTGGATTGCGCGCCCGGCTATGACCATATTACTTCGGCCATCGGCGGTGCGCTGGGCGCCTATTTCGGCGCGTCCATGCTCTGTTACGTGACCCCGCGCGAGCACCTGGGCTTGCCTACGCTGGAAGATGTGCGCGCCGGCGTGATCGCGCATAAAATCGCGGCCCACGCCGCTGACATCGGTCTGCATCGCCCCAATGCGCGCGACCGCGATGACGCTATTTCGCGCGCCCGGGCCAGTTTCGATTGGGCTGCTCAATTCGAATGCGCGCTCGATCCTGAAAAAGCGCGCACCATGCGCCAAGAAGCCATGCAGCCTGCTGCCGCGCACCGGGAAAAAGTCGATGCCGGCTCGACCTGTGAGAAACAGGGGGATCAGCATCCCGATCAATCCTATTGTTCTATGTGCGGACCCAAATTCTGCAGTATGAAGATCAGCAAGGACATCTGAAATGGCGCGCCTTGAACGCAGTGGACCTGGATATGAGTGGAAAATGACCGGCGAGGAGATCGGTCGCTTGCCGCTGCGCAGGTTCGAGGGCCCGATCCACGTGGTGGATTGCGAGGAGGAAATGGACGAGGCGCTTCGCGTACTGCGTCGTGAGCGTATCCTGGGCTTTGATACCGAGAGCCGGCCCTCATTTCGTAAAGGCGTGGCTTATCCTGTGTCGCTGCTCCAACTGGCCGGCAGTCGCTGTGTCTACCTCTTCAACCTGGGTCTCATCGGCATCCCCGAGAAGCTCCAGCAATTGCTGGAAAACAAACGCATCGTTAAAACCGGCGTGGCGATCATGCCCGATTTCGCCAAGCTTAGGGAATTGAAGGATTTCGAACCTGGCGGTATTGTCGACCTGGGCGATGTGGCCCGGCTGGTGGACCTGAAAAACCATGGCTTGCGCGGTTTGACCGCCATTTTGCTGGGATTCCGCATCTCCAAAAAAGAGCGTTGTTCAAACTGGGCGCGCAAAGAACTGTCTACCTCGCAAATCAATTACGCGGCCACCGATGCTTGGATCAGCCGCGAGCTGTACCTCAAAATGAAAAAACTGGGCTACCTCAAGCAAGCCCAGAAAGCGGTTCGCGAAGCAGCGCGCAAGGTGGCCAAAGGTGAAGAAAAGCGCCCTCGACAAGGCGGCCTGCTCTTGCGCTTGAAAAAAGTGGCAGCCCTCTCACGCCGCCTGCTGGTCGAGGATGTGGAGCGGAGTTAGCCCGGCAAGGCGAGGATCCCGAGCCCGATTTTACGCTTTCGGTTCGCGAAGGCGACAGTGTTCTGAACGCCGACCGATTCCGCAAGCTACTCGGCGAAGCGGAATATCAGGTGCGGGAGATCCTGGCGCTGGGTCCCGGTGGGCATGGCGGCACGGGTAGATGAGCAAACTCGACCTAATAATAGACCAGATCGCGGAGCTACTCAACGCCAGATGGAAATCCGTTCGCGTCGGGCGAAGAGGAATTGTTTAAGGCGCGCCCGCGAGAAGAGATCAGTCAAGCTGATCGACATCGACGACCAGACAACGCTTCAGCTTTCAAACGCGGATGTTCTTTCGCACCAGTATTTCCATCCGCGCCGGTTTCATCGGTTTCGGCTTTTTTATTGTTTCAGCTTAAACGGAATCTCGATTTGCTTCAAGACGTCATGGTTGGTGTGCAGCACCACCCGGTTTGTCAATAACGCTTGGGAAAACTGGATGTTTTCGATGTGGACCCGCATATAGCTGTCGCGGATGGGGAACACCTTGACCTGCATGTCTGCGGGTGTATCGTAACCTTCGATTTTGAGCCCTTTGAAATCCAGTGCGCGCACGGTGTGGACACTGACAGGCTTGCGCGCATTCTTTTTGATCTCGATCACCGACGGCATTACAATGACGGATTGTACAAGCTGGCCACGCACGGTCACTTTGCCCAGGCTATTTTCGGCTGGGTCAAACAGTTCGATCTCGCCGTTGAACAGATCGTTCCGCATTTGCGGTGGTTTGCCCAAGATCACTTCGACACGGTCGTGCCGGCCCGGATCCATCGTGTGGATCGCGGTGTTGACAAAAGGCAAGTTGCAGACCGCGCGTGCGACCCGGTTGGTCTCCTTCTTGAAACGAACCTGGATCTCTTTGGTATAGGTTTGATCCAATTTCTCTTTCTGCACTTTGAAAAACAATAGGGTCGGCGTCATCTCGATTTCCTGAACCGCGGTGCCCAGGAAGCTCATGGTTTGCACAGGGCTGGACGGATCGTTGGAGTAGACGCGGACCGTTTTTTGAATGATGCCGCTCCGGCCGCCGAGGTTCAAGGTGGCTGTGAGTTGCGAGGTTCCGCCGGGCGGGATCTTTTCCAGCGTGAGCTTGGTGCTGGTACAATCGCAACTCGATCTGACCCGTTTGATCTCCAGCAGGCCGGTCCCCTGGTTCATGAGCATGAACGTATGCGTGATGACGGCATCGCTGTTCGTGACGCCAAAACGGTAGGTCGGCTGCGTGCAAACCATGCGCGGTTTGGGCGGGTTCAGCAATTCTTTGTGCCGGTCCATCGCTTGCTGACCCAGGCCGGCGCCAGGGATCAGTCCGCATACGCAGGCGATGAGTATAGCGGCAGCCCAAAATCTTGTCATCATGCGTCAATCCTCCTTAGCCCATGTATTTTTCCCATTTTCCCATCAGTTTGCGCAACTCGCGGCGCTCCTTTTTGTTCGGTTTCGTGTGCGGCAGCACGGGTTGCGCTGCGCGATCAAGTTTTCTCCGTTCCGCGGCTTGTTCACGGCTTTTGATGCTGTCTTCGGTCTCTTCATACAGCGCACGCGCTTCCGAGGCCGGTCCGCGTTTCTCGGTCAGGGCCCGCACCACGACCTTCCAAGCTTCGCTGCCGCCGCGGATGCTCAAAACGTCGTCGATATTGACGCCCTTACCCGGTTTGGAGCGTTGGTCATTGACCTGCACTTTACCGCCCTCAACAGCCTCATGGGCCAGAGCGCGTGTTTTAAAAAAGCGCGCGGCCCAGAGCCATTTATCCAGCCGGGTTTTCTCCCGCTCGCCCTGTTTTTCCCTCTTTTCGTTCATAGCTCTATTATATGCCCCATCCTAACGCCTGAAGCAAGTGCTTATTATTGGGTGAGTGCGTAAAGATAAAGAAGAATATTCCTTGCATTCGGATGGAAAGCCGCTACGGTGTTGTTTGGTGGGCGATACAGGACTCGAACCTGTAACCCCCTCGGTGTAAACGAGGTGCTCTAGCCAATTGAGCTAATCGCCCGTGCATTTGACGCATGACTTATTAACCCTTTTTTAAACGATGTCAAGCATGCGTTGTCATTAATCATGAAAATAAGTGGAGAAGACATGTTATCGCTAGGTATTTTAGGCTCTGGAAAAGGGAGCAATTTTCAGTCGATCATGGATGCGATAAAAGCCGGTACGCTGGATGCGCGCGTGGTCTGCGTTATCTCTGACGCGAGCGACGCCTATATCCTGGAGCGCGCCCGACGCGAAGGCATTCCGGCTGAATTCGTGGACAGCGCACCCTACAAAACGAAGCTGGTCGGTCAGGCCGAGGACCGCGTGCTGCAACTCTTGCGCGAATATGAAGCTGACTTTGTGGTTCTGGCCGGGTTCATGCGGCTGTTAAAAGATTCGTTGCTCGCCGCCTATCCCCACCGCATCGTCAATATTCATCCCTCCCTGTTGCCCGCGTTTCCGGGACTCGAAAGCTGGCGCCAGGCCTTGACCTATGGCGTCAAGCAAACCGGGTGCACCGTGCATTTCATCGACAAAGGCATGGATACCGGTCCGATCATCACCCAGCGCGTGGTGACGATTTTCGATGACGACACGCCCGAAACCCTGCATGCGCGTATTCAGGAACAGGAGCACGAGGCTTATCCCGAAGCCTTGCAATGGATTGCCGAAGACCGCCTCGTGGTCAAGGGGCGCCGTGTGTTTGTCAAAGGCTCCACGGAAATTGAAGATATGATCAAGCATCCTGAAATTTGACGAAAAATCATTAACATTCTAGTGGACGCAGGGAAGGGTTTGACGTACTATACGCCACTTGTGGTTGTATTCGCTCAACGGGATAAAGAAATGGAAACGCAAAGCAGAAAGATAATATTGGGATTGCCCAAGGGCAGCCTGCAGGAAGCCACGTTCGGTATGATGAAGATGGCCGGATTCGAGGTCATGGCAGGATCTCGCTCCTATAGACCGGAAGTCAACGACGATGAGATCGACACCCGTCTGATCCGCGCCCAGGAGATCAGCCGCTATGTCGAACACGGTATGCTGGATGCGGGGATCACCGGGTATGACTGGGTGGTCGAGAACAATTCCGATGTGGTCGAAGTCGCGGACCTGGTCTATGCCAAGCAGGGACGTCGCCCTGTGCGTTGGGTCGTGGCCGTGGCCAACGATTCGCCCTACCGGACCATCAACGATTTGCAAGGCAAAAGGATCGCGACTGAAGCCGTCGGCTTGACTCGGCGCTACCTCGAAAAGCATGGACTGACCGCTGATGTCGAATTCTCCTGGGGCGCCACGGAAGTCAAGGTGCCGGAATTGGTGGACGCCATTGTCGAGTTGACCGAAACCGGATCGTCGCTGCGCGCTCATAATCTGCGCGTAATCGATACGGTCATGGAGTCCACCACCAAGTTCATCGCTAATAAAACGGCCTGGACGCATCCGGGCAAACGTAAGAAAATGGAACAGATCACCATGATGCTCAAGGCTGTGCTGGATGCCGAATGCCGTGAGTTGATCAAGCTCAATGTGGCCAAGGAAAACCTGGAAAAGGTGATCGGACTGATGCCGGCCATGCGTGCTCCGACCACGCATCAGTTGAGTACGGACGAAGAGTGGTACTCCATTGAGTCTGTGGTGGAAAAAACATGCTTTAGGGAATTGCTGCCAAAACTCAAGGAAGCCGGTGCCGAAGGCATCCTCGAAATCAGTTTGAATAAAGTAATTCTCTAAAAAAGAAACGAAAGTGGTTATATTATTAAGGGATGACTTATGGGTTCGATAAAGAAGCAGAGAAGGAAAAAAATGGCGAAACACAAACGCAAAAAAGCATTGCGTGCCGACCGCCACAAAAAGAAATAAGCTGATCATTTATTCAGGGGGGAAGGTATCATGCTGGTCGTATCGACCAAAAAATATTTCGTGCTTGCGATGACTATCGCAGGCAACTTGGCGATTACGGCTGGTGGTGTTTCCCCACAGGAAGCTCCGCGGGAAAAAGACCAGCCGACTTGGCAGCCTCCACGGTTGACGACTGAGCAGGCTGAAATCGATCCGGAACGTGATCGGTTCATCAAGGCCCTGACCTATTACAGCCTGGGACTGCAGCAGGAAATCAAACGCAATTATGAGGAGGCGATCGTCTTCTATCTCAAAAGTACGGATGCCGATCCCTCCCATGAGCGCGTTTATCACCACCTCGCCACCTCTTACCTGCGACTCAAGCAATATCAAGAGGGACGCGAGACGTTTCTGCGGATGGTCAAGTATTATCCCGAATTTTCCTTCATCCATCGCTGGTTGGCGCTGTTCTTTCAGTTTACCGAGTCGCATGAATTGGCCGTAACCCACTATGGTGAAGCCATTCGTCTCGCGCCGGAAGAAGATGATCCGTACATCGAACTGGCTGCGCTTCACGATAAGCTGGACAACCCGATTAAAACCATCGATGTCCTGCGTGCGGGGCTTGAAAACGCGGAAGACAAGACCAACCTGTTGAACTATGTGCGCGAGTTTTTCTCCAAGTACGTCGACCGCCTGGATGAGCCGGGCGTCACCACGCTGCTGACCGATCTCAAGGCCATGATGCACCAGATCACGGTGGATGCCTGGAACCAGTCCGAACTGCTGATCGACCTGGCTCAGTTCTATAACCTGGCCGAGATGCACGCCGAATTGGACGATATCTACCACCGCATCCTTGAATTGCGCCCCGAGACTGCCGAAGCGTATATCGGCCTGGCCGGAATCTACAGCGACAAAGAAGCGGTTGCCTTGCTGACCAATGCCTTGACCAAAGTCGAATATCCCTATGATGTGCTCAACGAATTGGGCAAAAGGTATATCCGCCAGTCCGAAGCGCACAAGGACGAATCCGACGAAGCGATTTTTCGTAACAAGGCCATTGCCACCTATGAACGCATATTGCGCAGCATGCCGGAAAAAACGTCCGTCCTGCTCATCCTCGGCAGTTTGTATATGGAAAAAGCCGATTTCGATCAGGCCATGGCCATGTTCGAACGTTTATTGAAACTGCGCCCAACAGATGCCAAGCTGCTGTTCACCCTCGGTGAGTTATGCCTGAAACTGAACGATTTTGACCGCGCCATCGAATTTTACGAAAAAGTCGCCGAACTCCACCCTGAAAACAACCAGATTCGCGAACGGTTGATCCGCACTTTGTTGGCTTCTGAAGATAAGGAGGAAGGGTTGCTCAAGCTTAAAAACATGGCTGAAAAACAGCCATGGAATCCCAACCTGCAGGTCTATCTGGGTGATTTCTACGATAATTTGAAGAAACCGGATCTTGCCGAGAAGCATTACCGCAAAGCCATCCGGATTCAGGCCAATATCCCCCTACCTTATCGCAAGCTGGCCCTGCTCTACCTGGAAAAAGATCCCCAGAAAGCCATTGCCGCACTGGATGAAGGTTTGTCCATTCTGCCCCAGGACGAATCTCTGCTGAACCTGATGGCCCATGCCCAGATGTATGCGGCTCAATTTGAAAAAGCGATCGATTATTTTGAAAAAGCCAGGAACATTTTTCAGGAAAAACAGGAGGGACGTCTGGCCCCAATTTTCAACATCCACTATGCCATTGCTTTGCAGAGCGTCGATAGGATCGACGCGGCCGCTGATATTCTGGCCGATGAGATCCAGGCTTCCCCCGATTTCCTGCGCACCTATTACCAGGTGGCCACCTATGGCGCGCAGACCAATATCGTGGCGAATACGTTTCTCAAAACCATTGATGCCATTGTGGAGCGGCTGCCTGAAGAGCCCATCGTTTATGTCTACCGGGGCATCTACCACAATGCGCGCAAGGAATTCAAACAGGCCGTGGAAGCCTTTGAAAAGGCTGAGAGCATCGACGCTGGCCTTCCCGAGGACCAGCGGAAACTGGATGCCCATTTCTTTTTCGTCTATGGCGCGGCCTGTGAACGCAACGGTTGGCTCGAACGCGCCGAAACCTATTTTCGCAAATGCATGGTACTGGAAGATGATTTTGCCGAAGCCTACAATTATATGGCCTATATGTGGGCTGAAAAGGGATTGAACCTCGAAGAATCCGAAGCTTTGGTCAACAAAGCCCTGGAACTCGAACCGGACAATGGAGCGTTCGTCGATACCCTGGGCTGGGTTTTCTACATGCAGGGTAAATACGACCAGGCTTTGAAAAAGCTGAAGCGCGCCGCCGAGTTGTATCCCAACGATCCCACCATCACCGAACACCTGGGCGATGCCTACTTCAAACTGGGTGAACTCGATAACGCCCTCCGGGAGTGGAAACGCGCTTTCGTACTCGACCCAAAAAGCAAAAAGATTGCCGAGAAGCTAGAAAAGCAAGGCATCGACCCCGCTTCCCTGCTGAAAGACAAGGAAAAAAACAAACCTTAGTAAAGCTTACGTCTGGCGCCGTCATGGCTTGGAGTTTTGCAGTTGCATGAGTCTCCCATGAGGTTGTGCTCCGCACAATGTTCCTTCTGTATCAGTCTCAAGCAGCCTATAAAACAATCGTAATCCGCTATTGTCGTCTGCTGTCTTCAACCGTTCTCGTCGCCTGTTCATCGCTGCGATTGATGGTCTTAATCCTTTGGTTAAAAAAAAATATGCGTGAGATCCGGCGGTCCAGCTTTTCTGGTCGTTGGTCACAGATCCTTTAGGGAAGCGGTGACAAAAGCGAACGTTCTCATGGGGTGGTGGTTGAGGGCGTTTGAGTATCCTGTACGGCAGGATGACTGAGCAGGGCGCGCAACTGGCGATGATAGACGAGCATCCCGATCACGGCGCTCCATAGGAACAGATGCACGATGACCAGCAAGGCGCGGGCCAGTTTTTTGCGTGCGGAAGCAGTTGTCGCTTTGTAGCCTGTGCCGTGCGGTCCCAAGGCGTCCCGGCCGGCGGCAACGCGCTCGATGTCGCGGACGACATCCTTCATGGTGGCGTAACGGTCACGCAGTTCGCGAGCCATGGCGCCTTCGCAGATCTGCACCAGCTCGGGATGGGCGTGGGGATTGCGTTCCAGCGCCGCGATGGGCGGCCCGTGCAGCACCTGGGCATAGATCATTTCCGGCACGTTGCCCTTGTAGGGCGGTCTTCCGACCAGCATGCGATAGAGCAATGCGCCGAAAGCGTAAATATCGCTGCGCACATCCTCCATGTTGCCCTGCACCACGCCCGGCGACATGTAGGCCGGCGTTCCGCGCGGATGCTTGTTGTTGACGTCGATCAGCGTATCGTGCACCAGGCTGCGCGACAGGCCAAAGTCGGTCAGCAGTATGTTCCCGTCATCATCGATCAGGATATTGGCCGGTTTCAGGTCCGCGTGGATAACCCCTTTGCCGTGGGCGCAAGCTAGGGCATCGGCCAATTGCCGGGCAATGCTCAAAGCATGGTCAAAAGGCACGGGCTGACCGCGCTTAAAGACCGTGTCAATGTTGCCTTTTCTGATATAGGGCATGACGTAAAAAGGGTTTTCCAGGCTGTAGCAGATATCCAAAACAGGCAGGATATGGGGGTTCTTGAGTTCCTGCATGTGGCGGGCCTCGGACAGGAAACTTTTGACTATGCGCGTGTAACGTACAAACTCAGGTTTGATCATTTTTATGGCCACCTGCCGGTTCGCGGTCAGGTCGCGGGCGAGCATGACATTGCCCATGCCGCCTTCGCCGAGCAGTTCGACGATTTCATAATGGTCAGGGCTGGCCCCGCTCGCGGGATCGGGCAAGGGCGTGGCCGCCACATCCTCTTCGGCAACGGTTAGGTCCTGTAAATCGTCTCCCCCCAGGCGGCCCTGAGTCGTACTGAAGTGGGGCGTGGGCATGGGTTGCGGCGGAGGGCTGATCTCCGGCGCGGCATGTTGAGCAACAGGCAGCGAATTAAACGACTGGCCGCATACCTCGCAAACCATCTCCTTGCCGAAGTTGCTAAAGTGCACTTCGTACTTCTTTTTGCAGTATGGACACTTGGTGATCATGGACCATACTATACGAGTCTTTTCTTCCTGTTGCAAATCCTTTCGGTTTGACCGGTGGGGCTATTTGGGGTAGACTGCTCGGCAGTCAAGATAAGAAGAGGTTGGGAGCGCGTCTCCCTAGTCGTTTATGCTGATAAAATGTCCTTGTTGCAGTGAATGTCTCGAAGTTCAGGCTATACGGCCGGGCAGTGTGATGAAGTGTCAGCATTGTGAGCAATCGCTCATTTACAGTCCTTTGCTGCACGGCGATCCCATACCACTTGCCCCGCGTGGCAGACACAAAGGGCATGTGAACCGGTCGCGCCAATTAACCACGCTGTTGAATCCGGGGAGTGGTCTGGACCGTTACCAGATACAGGATAAATTACCTCCCGGCAATGTCGGTCACGTGTCGCATGCTTATGATCCCTGCACCAAGGATCACGTTGCCATCAAACTGCTGCATGACGAATTTGCGGAAGACGAACACCTGGCGCATTGTTTCATTTCGGAAGCCACGCACATGCACGACCTCAAGCATGTCAACATTCTGGACATTCGTGAAATTTCACCACGTCCGGGCATCCCCTATTTTGTCATGTCCTATGCGGAACGCGGCAATCTGTGCGACCTGGTCAAGAAAAAGCGCAGGCTGCCTTTCGATGCGGCTCTGTCCATTGCCATGCAGATCGCCCTGGGTCTGACCTATGCGCATAAGCGCGGCATCATCCACGGCGATCTAAAGCCGTCCAATATCCTCATTTCCAAGCACGGGCGTGTGCTGATCGCCGATTTCGGTCTGGTGCGCAGCATGTTCTACCATCTTGAGCGTAACGTCATGCTGGCTAAACCGCGCATGGAACCGGCCTTTATGTCGCCAGGCGTATTACAAGGGGAAATGGAGGACACGCGCCGCGATATTTATGCATTTGGCGCGCTTTTGTATTACATGCTGTCCGGTCGTCCGCCCTATCGCGGCGGATCAGGTCGCGCCGTTGCCCGCCGGGTCGTGAACCGGCTGCCGCGTGTGCTGGGCGTAAGCCGGGCAAACAGCATGCTGGCTGCTGTGGCCGAAGGCGCCATGGCGCGCACGCTGCACGACCGGTATGCCGTGATGGACGACGTGGTCAAAGATCTGGAAGCGATCGCTGCCAACAAAAAGCCGCTGGGACCTCATGGCGACCTGAAATATCGTCAACAAAACGCGTCCTTGCTCTGGACCGCGGAGATTACGCTGCTGGCGCTGATCTTCATCATCCAGGTCGCCCACATTTCGTTATTCAAATACAACGTGAAAGACCTTGTCCAATCGCTGGCCGGCCGCACCAACATCAGCGCACGGTCCACTTCGCCGGCAAACCTGCCGCCTCTGCCCGCAAAGCTGAACCAGGGCCAGGCGATCCAGGGAAGTCTGCAGGTGATCAACCCCTACGTCAAAGTGCCGTTGACCGATATCCGCGTGCCTCTTTTTGAACAGCGTAAATACCAACTCTACCAGCAGAACAGGCGCTACTATGTGCTGCTTATCTACGATCATCGCGCGCCAGGAAATGCCAGGGTCTGCGCGATTCCCCTGCAAGACACTGCCGGCCGGCCGACAGCGCATGTATCTCAGGATTCGCGCACCATTCAACTGGTCCGCTCCTTACATACGGTCTCGGGTTGGCTGGAATTGCGCCGGGGCGAAAAGCTGATGGTAGACCGCTTAACCGACGACGCTTATCGCGCCATTTTACAAACTTCGCGTCGCCTGCCCCGCATCCTGGTGCCCAAAAAAACGGCTGGCATAGTGTTTGTGGCAAGGTAGGGGAAGGAGCAGGGGGAGAAATTGTATTGGTTCGGGCGTGATTGATCGACTTGCACTGCCTCAATCGTTGGTGGTCCGACGAGAGTTAGGAACCTTACACGGGGGACGACGGCTTCTAACCAAGAACACTCGCTGAACGATTACGGCCAATGTCTGATTCTGGTGAAGCTCGGTCCCACTTTTTTATATCGCACTTACTAAAGCCCGTTTTTTTTAGGGCAGCCATATTAACTATGGGATTGACATTGTTTGAAATGCGCTCGCATGATATGAGTTGATACATGGGTGCTACCTTGACATTTTTCAGTCGTTTCATGGTCGAAGCCTGGCAGGTAACCGGCGAGATGGCGCCGTATCTGCTTTTTGGCTTCCTGATGGCCGGCGTGTTGTCGGTCTGGCTGAAACCGGCTTTTGTCGAACGCCACCTTGGCCGGCCCGGCTGGCTTCAAGTTTTGAAAGCGACGCTGCTGGGCATACCGCTGCCGCTCTGTTCCTGCGGTGTGATCCCGGTGGCCGCGTCGCTGCGTCGCCAGGGTGCGGGCAAAGG
>CAZOLK010000097.1:0-18081 GCA_964580325.1 uncultured Verrucomicrobiota bacterium
GCGATCACGGTATAGGCGCTGACGCCGTTGAACTGCACGTTGGTCGTGCTCTTCAAGTTAGAGCCGTCGATGTCCACCGTGGCGCCCACCGCGCCTGAGCTGGGCGTGAAACCGTTGATGGCCGGCGTTCCGTAAAAGGTGAACGACGCGGCGCTGGTTCCCGTGCCCGAGGGCGTGGTCACCGAGATGGGACCTGTCGACGCACCGGCCGGCAACGTGGCCGTGATCTGGGTGTCGGAGTTGAAGCTGTAGCCCGCATTGACGCCGTTGAAGCGTACCGCGGTGACACTGGTGAAATTGACGCCACTGATGACGACCATGGCGCCGGGACCGCCCGCGGCTGGTGTAAAGGACGTGACCGCGGGCGCGTTATCCAGCGTGAAACTGGTGGTGCTGATGGCCGTGCCGCCAGGCGTGGTTACGGATATGCGGCCGTTGGTCACTGCCGTGGCCGTAATCTGGGTGTCGGAGACCACGCTGAATCCTGCGGACTTGTCGTTGAACTTGACGTCCGTGGCGCCGGTAAAACGGATGCCGGTGACGGTCACAGTGGTGCCGGTCTTGCCCTTGGCGGGCGAGAAGCTGGTAATCGCCGGTTTGTTCTCCACGGTGAACGTGGCGCTAGTCGCCACGCCGATCGGCGTGGTTACGCTGATCGGGCCGGTGGCCGCGCCGGCCGGAACATTGGCCCGAACCTGGGTCGACGAATCGATGGCAAAAGCGGCGCTGACGCCGTTGAACTTGATGCTGGTCGCGCCGTCGAACTTGGAGCCCGTGATTTTCACTTCCGTGCCGACCGGCCCCGTGGGGGGCGCCAGGCTGTCGATGGTCGGTCGCGAGGCGCTGGGCGTAGCCTGGAGTGAGCGATCGGCCATGACCAGACCGATACCGGAATCGCGATCATAACCCGGCGCCTCGATATCGAGCGCCGTGTTTTTCATGATGGTCAGGATCTGCTGCGCGGTCAGGTTGGGATTGTAGGATTTGATCAAACCGGCAATAGCCGCGGCACTGGGGGCTGCCGCCGATGTACCGCCAAAAGGTTTGAACCCCTGCACCGACGTATCGCCGTTATCCGAGGCGGCCAGGTCCGGCTTTTGCAGGTTGCGGCCGCCGCCAGCCAGGAAATTGCCGGGCGTGATGGGCGATCCGTCGGGATTGTAGAAAATCTTACGCGGCCCGTCGGAACTGAACGTTTCCACCGGGTTCTTGGTGCCGCCTTCAAACGGGTTGGGATAGGAGGTCTGCACACTCACCGCGGCTACGCACACGGCCTTGTCCGCCGCGTTGTGCGTATAGGTGCTGCCGGCCGTGGTCGAGCCCAGTCCTCCGCGCGGTACTTCCAGGCGCAGGTAGCGCGCCACGGCCGATGTTTTGGCCAGGATCATGATGTAGAACCCCGGCTGCGCACCCTGGATGCCTTCCCACGGCGGTTGCGTGCCGCTCTGCACACCGGTGGAGGCGGCCACGATCTGTTGCTGAGTGTTGATGACAATGATATCGTAATCGTTGCCCGATTGATTCCAGGCATCCGACCATTGCAACAGCGTCATATTGGCGCCGCGGGTGATGGGGTTGACGTTGCCCTGACCGAATTTGTGCACATTGTATGTTGTTTGCTGGCCGTTCAGCGTGATATTGATCTGGCTGTGATAGGCGTAATCGCCTTCCCACACGCTGGCTGTGCCGTCGTTCTTGTTGCCGCTGTTGGCAGCGGACGAAAAATAGAGAACGCCATTGGCGACCACGTCGTTGACGGCCTGGGCCACGACGTCGTCCTGAAACGCGGCTTCGTTGAAATAGGTGATGTCGTCGACAATGATCTGGCAACCGGCCTGCCATAGTTTCCTGATGTTGTCGGCGAACACGCCTTTGCCTCCGTTGGCTGTTGCGAAATAGAGGTCCGCGCCGGGCGCCATGTCATGGACGATTTCCAGCATGGCCGTGCCTTCGCCCGAACCCGAACCTTCCTGGCCGGGAATGATGTTGAGGCCCTGCGGCAGTTCGCCGGCGGCCTTGGAAGCAGCAAGGTGATCCACGCTGTCCGAGATCACACCAATCTTGACGCCGGTCCCGTCGCAACTGTAGGTTGTGCGTGCGGTATTGGCCTTGTGGGTCACATCGCCCTGCCAAGTGACCGACCCGACATTGACCATCGGCTTGAACGCGGGCCAGATATACACAACGTCTTCGTGCGCGGCGAGCATCTCGATGCGTTCGAGCGGCAGACCGGCGCGCAGCGTGCGATAGGCCGGGAAGCTGGTGACAATCCGGCCGCCAAGATCCTCGATGGCGGCCAGCAAAGCGGCGGTCACATCGGCGGTCACATCGATCTCCACGCGATTTGCGTCGTCCCGATTCAAGCGGATGGGCCACCATTCGACGCCCTCGGCTATGGCCTCGCCGCGCTCCAGCTTGGCGGCATACAGGATCTGACTGTCCAGTTTGCACTGGGCCGGCGTACGCGATGCTTTTTCCTGCATCAGCGCCTCGATTTTACGGATGGTCGTAGGCAACAGGCGGATTTCGGCGCTGCCGTCCGGTTGCGTTTCAACCAGCACCGGCGCTTCAACCGCCGGTTGCGGTTGATCCGCACCTGGCGATTGAACCGACGCTGTACTTGCATGCAGCAGCAGTTGCGCGTCGCCCCTGAGCCCACGTTCAGCGCTGCCGACCGATACGGAAGATGGCGCTTCGGCGTTCTGGACTTGCGGAATTGATAAGGGCCGCGGCAAGGTTGGCGCATGCTCTGGTTGTGCACAATAATAGCGTAACGCAACGGTTGTTCCCAAGGCGATCAAAACCGTTACAAGCATGACAGACCAAACATTCCATGCTTTCCTGCCATGCTTTAAACCAAACGTCAAAAAGCAAAAATTCATCGTGCTCTCCTTAAGAATTGTTCTTGTCTCAAGATTCTAACCGCAATTACAAATACGTCAACGAATTTTGCAATAATAAGGTAAGCCTAACCGTTTACGGCTCTTCGATCATCATGCGGTAGCAACCTGGAAGCGTTGACCTGTTGACAAAATGTTGGTCGTCTGGTGATCGCTTGGCGGTGACGCTATTCCAGCGAATCTCCAGGTTTACCAGCGTCTCCACGCCAAGCATCGCATTGACCGTGAACGCCGCCCGCGTTTTTACCGCAGCCAGTTCCTCCATACCCGACAGGCACATGGACAATGCGTGCGTGCAGGCCCCAGAGGATCTGGAGTATCCGTTTGACTCACCCATCCGCTTTCGCTGGGAAAGGGAACTTCGTTGAGCAGCAGCCTGGCCAGGAATCTCTACCTAGTAGATTTCGCAATCCGAAATCCGCATTATCATGATAACCGTATCCAGATCTTGTGCCCCCAGACAAACAGGTCCAAGATGACAAACCCGATCAAGATGCAGAGGCAGGCCAGCTCAATGCGACCGCGACGGGTGCGCAACAGCGCATCCCTGGTCAGCGTCGGCCAGTTGCCGCTGAGATCCAGCGCCTTGAGCATCATCATGCCGAGAATGAAATTAGGTACATAAAAGTAACGGCTATGATGACCCGGAGGCAGGATATCGATGCTGTTGCCGGCCTGGGATACGGCCGGCAGGACGAGATAGAGAACGATAAACGCGCATGACATGTAGGCCGCATGCAGGCCAAGGCGCTTGTACAGGGCGTAGAGGATCAGCCCGATCGGAACGGCCAGCAGCAGATACATTTCAGCCCAGTGCAATGAGTCCATCTTCAAAAAAAACATGGCCACATTCATTAATGGTTGATGGAAGCGATCACCAAAGATCCAGATGTGCAATCCCTGAGAAAAAAAGGCCAATAGGTAGATGACAAGATAAATCGGATCGTTGCGATCAATGTCTGACCGGTCCACGTCTTCGGGATTATAAGTGGGCGCGACCGTAAGCAGCAGGTAGTGAATCATGCCGGTGAGCAACAAGAGAGCGGCAAAGAAAAGAAAACTTCGAGAGTGCTGTTGGATGCCTTTAACCGCGTAAGCCAGAAACAGCAAGCTGGAGATTCCGACGCTCATCCCAGCCAGAAACAGCAGCAAGCCATAGAAGATGGTCCTGCCGCGGTTTTCGACCGGATCTTCCAGCAGGATCACAAATGCGAGAATGCCAAAGTGAAAATGGATATCGCAAATGGTAGGGTCTACTTCGGTGCGTATTTGGAGAAGTATGATGGCGAAACACGCCATATGCTTCAGTTTATCAGAGTGCCAGAAGGATGAGCGACTGTTTAGGATGAGTATACACGGCAGCAAGGCCACGATCAGTCCGACCAGGTTGAGCAGCCATACCCCGCAATACTTGGCCGCGGCATAGGCCAGGTTACTGGTGAAGTAGAAACAATCCTGGTAACGCTGACTTAGAATGAGGGTAACAGGATGCTCCAGGATGGTGATTTTATGCGCATTGCCTGCGTCATGGTAGCGGATCAACATGTCCAGCGGATAGTACAGCAGCATCACGCAGATCAGCCAGGTTGGGATTTTAGCGAAAGCATCGCTGATCCGGCGCACCCACTGAAAAGCCACATCTTGTTTGTTCATGGTATTAAAGTTAAAGGAATCGCACGCGCAAGGCAAGCGCAAAGCGAATTTGCGCCCATGGTTTTCGCGACAGCATCGCCGTCCCGATTTTGCGCGATTTTCGTGTTTTGCATTGCTTTGGCCATGGTTTTTTTTACGACATCTTTCACACGCCACACGCCACTCGCCACTCGCCATCCAGCGGCGTTGCAAAAACTCGAAATATTCCAATATTCTTGCGTTTTTGCGCCTTGCTGGGCTGGGCAACTTGACTCCACAAAATGTCATGTTATTTTCCCGAGAACCCTAATCGTCCGAGATGCCCAGGTTGAAGAACTGGCCGATGGAATGGGCCAGGCTGTACATGACCGGGACCAGGACCAGGGTCAGCACCGTGGCCAGGGCCAGGCCAAAGATGACCGCCACTGCCATGGGTGCCCACCAGGCGCTTGATTCGGCGCCCGAGATGATCTTGGGCGGCCAGTGATGCACCTCCAGGCTGTACCCCACGGCCATGGGGATCAGGCCCAAAATCGTGGTGACCGCAGTCAGCAGTACGGGCCGCAGCCGGGTCCGACCCGCGTCGACAATGGCCTCAACCATGGGTAAACCAGCGGCCTCGCGCTGCAATATGCAGTCCACCAGCACAATCGCGTTATTGACCACAATCCCGGCCAGGCTGATTACGCCGACGCCGGTCATGATTACGCCAAAACGCATGCCGCATATGAGCAAACCCCACATCACGCCGACCAGCGAGAGAAGCACGGAAAAGACAATGATCAACGGCAGAATCAGCGAATTAAACTGGAGCACCAAGATGATCAGGATCAGGGCCAGCGCAATCATAAAGGCTTTGGATAGAAACGCCGAGGCATTGGCCATCTCTTCGGTGTCGCCGGCAAAATGGATTTTGTACCCGCGCGACAAAGGAATGTTGGTCACGGACGGCTTGATGTCAGCGATGATTTCATCCACGCCGCGCACCTGGTTATTGCCGGAAATCGTGATGGTCCGTTTCTGGTCCTTGCGCCGGATAGCACCGAGTCCGCTGGTGTAGACCACGCGCCCGACCGAGGAGAGCGGCACGATGCGGCCGTCCTGGGTTGGGATGGAGCTGCAGTCCAGGACATTGAACGAGCTGCGTTCCTTTTCCGGCAGGCGCAGGGTAATGTCGTACTCATCCTCATCGGGCCGGAATTTACTCGTTTCCAGACCGTAAATCGAGGTGCGCAGAAACAGGCCGATGGTGTCGGTGTCCAGGCCCAACAGCGCAGCCCGCTTGCGGTCGACCTGGAACTGGATCTCAGGCAGGGTTTCCTCAAAGTCATCCTGCAAATCGACGAGCCCCGGTACGTCGGCGATCCTACGCTCGATGTCGCTGGCCAACGCACCCAGGGTTTCAAAGTCATCCCCGGACACCTCAATGGAAATGGGTGCGCCGGTATCAGGGCCTTCCTGCTCTTTCTCCACTTTGACTTCCGCGCCTGGAATCTGGCCCACCAGGTCGCGGATGTGATCCACCAGCCGGGTGGAATTACCTTTGCGATCCGTGTGGTCCAGGAATTCGAGATGGATGTGGCCCAGATGCGAGCCACGCTCGCCGCCCATCATCGAGGCACCGCTTTCGCCAGCAATGGTCAGGAAAAACTCGACGTCGCGCGCCACACCTTCAGACAGTTCTTCGCCGCCTGTATAATCCACCATGAATGGGTACAGCTTGGCCTCGATCTCGCGTAAAGTGGCGTCCACCCGCTCGACGCTGGTTCCCTGGGGATACTTGATGTCGACGATGCAGTTGCGCGGCTCCACGTCCGGAAAAAGCTCCGTACCCTTGCCCCAGATGCCATAGACCTGGGCGGTCAGGTACAAGAAAGCCAGGCCGATCAGAAAGACAGGCACGCGATGGCGCAGTGCGGTGCGTAGGAGCTTTTCATACCCGCGGATAAAGGCATGGTCTCCTTCACCGTTCACCCCGTTCCCGAGCTTTTTCCTGCCGGCGCTGATCAGCGCCGAACAAACCGCGGGATTGATGACAATGGCCACGAACAAGGACGCGGACAGGACAACGATCAGGGTCTGGGGCATGAATCCCATGAACTGGCCGATGATGCCGGGCCAGAACAACAGCGGCGAGAATGCGGCCAGGGTGGTTAGCGTAGACGTGATCACCGGCCAGGCCACTTCCGCAGCGCCGATCCGGGCGGCTTCGCGCTTGCTCAGGCCCTCGGTGCGATGACGGTAGATGTTCTCCACGACGACGATCGCGTTGTCCACCAGCATGCCCACTGCCAGCACCAGGCTGAACAGGACCACCATGTTGAGCGTAAAGGCCCAGAACGCCATGAGCAGAAAAGCGAGCAGCATGGAGAGCGGGATGGCGATACCGACAAACAGGCTGTTTTTCCAGCCCATGAAAAAGAGCAGCACAATGACCACCAGAATGAAACCGGATGCGATGTTGTTCTCCAGTTCGGTGATGATGGAGTCGACGTAATCGGCCTCGTTGAACACGATGGTCAAAGCAACGCCAGGCGGCAGCAGGAACTGGTCCATCACCTCGCGGACCTTGGCGACCAGCCACACGGTGTTTTCGCCGGTGCGCTTTTTGATGGCCAGCGATACCGATAATTTACCGTTGACGCGTGAAATGGTTTCAACGTCTTTGAACGTATCGTTGATCGTGGCCACATCGGTCAGGTAGACCGGCTTGCCGTCGCGCTCGGCCAGCAGGATCTGCTTCATCTCCGCGGCCATCGTGAATTCACCAGGTATGCGCACCTGGAATTTGTTGCCAGCCATCTCGATATTGCCGGCGGAAATGGTCTTGTTCTCCTGGGCGATCCGGTTCATGACCAGCGAGATAGGCACATCGTAGGCCACCAGGCGCTGCAAGTCCATCTCAACCCTGATTTCGCGCTCGCGCGTGCCGGAGATGTCGACTTCCTTGACGCCGGGCAGCAATTCGAGCTGGTCCTCGAACTCTTCGGCCAGGTTCTTGAGCCGCTCCAGATCCGTGTCGCCAGACAGCGAGAAACGGAAGATCGGAATGTCGGAACTGAAATTGATGGCTTCGACAATGGGCTCGTCCAGGTCTTCGGGCAGATCGGGTTTGGCCAGGTCAACCTTATCCTTGACATGCAAGCGCGCCTGCTCGATGTCGGCACCGGCCAGAAATTCGATGGAGATCAGGCTGAGGCTGTCCTGGGTCGTGGTGCGCATCTCCTTGACGTTTTCCACTTCGTTCAGCTTTTTTTCAAGCTGCACGGTAACCCGTTTCTCCATCTCTTGCGGAGCGGTACCTTCATAAAAAGCAGTGACAAACACATAGGGTATAGTGATGTCGGGATTGCCTTCACGCGGCAGCGCGACATAGCTGATGCCTCCACCCACGATCAGCACGAAGATAAAGACAAAGACCGCGATGCGGAATTGAATGGCCGTATCGCTCAGGATCATGGTTGCGCCTTTCCATTGACGGCATTGGTCACGGCCATGCCGTCAACCAGGGTGCGATGCCCCTCGATCACCACGCTGTCGCCATCGGCCAAGCCATCCGACAGGACAGCTTCATGGCCGATGATATCCTCGATGTGAACCACCTTGCGCACGGCATGGCCGTCATTGACTTTGAAAATGACGTGCTCACCTTTTCTGGACATCACCGAAGCCAACGGCACGACCAGCGCATTGCGGCGCATGGCGCGCTGCAACACCACATCGGCAATCATACCGGCCTTCAATAAACCGCGCCAATTAGCCACCAGCGCTTCGATGCGAAATGCGTTGTTGCGCGGATCGGCAGCGGACGAGATGTAATACACCACGCCGGTGAACGGTCCACAGGGCGTGGCCGTGACATCAAACGGTATTTTTGCACCTGTTCGCACGACAAAAATATCGCGTTCGGCCACGTCAAACGTAAGTTTCAGGCGCTCGATATCGACAACCCGAAAAGCAGGCTCGCCCTCATTGATGTACTCGCCGCGCTCGACCAGGCGCTCCTCGACTAAACCGTTGATCGGGCTCTTGATCGCACACTTGGAAAGCAGCGTTCGGGCTTCGGCCAGGGCAAGGTCGGCATTGTCCTTACGGGTTTGAACAGCGTCGAAATCGCTGACGGATACAGCGCCGGTTTTTGCCAGCTCGATCCAGCGCTTCAATTCTTTGTCCGCCTCGCGCAACTCGATTTCGGCGCGCAGCACAGCCTGGCTCCAGGTGCGGCTATCGATGCGCAGCACAACCTGGCCGGCCTCAATGCGGTCTCCGCGCTCGACCAGGATATCCGTAATCCGTCCGGCGGTTTCCGCGCTGAGCATGGCATCGGTGAAAGGCATGGTTTTTCCCGGCACAACGACCCGATTGGGCATGTCGCACGGCGATACGGTCATGGTTTTGACGACCTGCTGCTTGACCTCCGGTTCGACCTGCCTCTCTTCCTCCTCCCGTTGCGAGACCCAGAAGGCCAACCCCACACTAAGCAATACGATCAGGATCAGCAGACTCCAGATCAGGCCCGCGCCCCCGCCGTTGGCAGATGCACGCTCTTCTTTCATGGCTTCATTCCTTCCTCTTTAAAAGGTCCCGCATACAGCCCGCAGGCGTACCACAGATCGGCGCGCGACTGCAGGGATTGCGTCAAGGCCGCGAAATAATTCAACCTCGCTGTGCTCAAGGCCAGGTTCCGGTCGGAGAATTCCAGGGAAGTGGCCAGCCCTTTGTGATAGCGGACACGCGAGATTTCCAGCGCTTTTTCAGCCAGTTCAATGTTGTCCAGGCTGCTCGAAACGATTTCGAGCGCGTTGTGCAACGTTAAATAATTCTGCTGAATCTCCAGCGTAATTTTACGCTTCAGGTCTTCCAGATGGATTTCGGCCTTGGCCTGCGACAGCCGTTTTTCGGCAACAGTCGCACGGCGCAAACCGCCGTCGAAAATAGCCCATGAAACCGTGACCCCCGCGCTCCAGGACCAATCCCACGACTCGTCGGCTGGATCTTCGGGCAGGGGTTGCAGGCCCTGGTAGCCGGCCATCAGGTGAATTTCGGGATGATAGTCGGACTGGGACGAGCGGACATCGGCAGCCCGCATGCCAATGTTGGCTTCGGCCTGGCGGAGTTCCGGGCGATAACGTAAACCCACGGCGCACAATTCTTCCAACGTACCCTCGAACGGTTTGTAGGCCAGTTCGCCATCCAGCATGAACTCCTGCTCTTCAATGCTGACCAATTCACGAAAAGCGGCGCGTTCCAGAGCCAGCGTATTGCGGTCAGCAACCAGTCTGGGCCTTTCATTGGCCGTATTGACCCGGGCGCTGAGCCATTCGAACTCGGACAAGGTCTGGTGTTTGAATTTCTGCTCGGCCTGACGTTCCAGATCCTCGAGTTGGCGAAGCGAATCGCGAGTGACGGTCAGCCGCATTTCGGCGAAGAGCACCTTGTAGAAATGCTTGATCGTGTCGCGAACCAGAGCGGCTTCCTGTTCCAGACGGGCATTGGCCGTATATTTGCGAAAATTTCCGGCCGCGCTGAGCGCTGCCTTGACCGACCCGCCGGAGTAAAGCAATTGACGTAACTGGAGCCCGGCCGCGTATTGATTTTCAACGCCGACGCCGGTGCCCGGTTCCCGCGGCGGCTCGCCTTCGTCCAAACGCGTATAGCTGGCATTGGCCGACACCTGAGGCAGCAGCGTAGCGCGCACCTGCTCGATCCGCTCCCGGGCGATTTGCTCATCGCGCACCGTGTTTTCCACATCCAGAGAACGGGCCAGGGCCATGACAATGCACTGCTCAAGGGTATAGCTGGGCAACGCATGCTCCGCGGCCGACAGGTCGCGAACCGTATCCTGACCATGCACCCAAAGAGGCGCCATCACCATCGACAACCAAACCGAGAGGGTCTTGAAATAAGCAATTTTATCGTCAATCATAAAAACAAAGCATAAAAACATTTGGAGGTTAATACCATAAAATCGCCAAAAAACAATCATGATCTATAAGCTTTTTTTGCCGCGAAAGTACACCCGGCTTTGACGGAAAAACTTGATCAACCTGTTTGCGTTCAGTAAGGTGCCGTTTTGGTTTTCAACAACAGGATAGACAGTATGGTTTTTCGTCTGGAAATCGGTCTAAAACAGGGCGTCACCGACGCGCGCGGCCAGGAAACCGCGGCCAAGGCCGGTCGCGACCTGGGTCTCGACGTTGCCGGTTGCACGACCCGCATCATTTACAAAATCGAGGCGCCCCTTGCCCCGGAAGCGCAACAGATTGTGCAAGAAACGTTTACCGATCCGGTCATCGCCGAATCAGCCTGGGGCCGGCTGGCGCCGCCGTCCGGCTATGACTGGCTGATCGAAGTTGGCTTCAAGCCCGGCGTTACGGACAATGTGGGCCGGACAGCCGCGGCGCTGTTGCACGATCTGCTCGTACCCGAGCCCCTCAGCGCACAGGTCTATACCGCCACCCAGTATTTTTTGCAAGCGCCCACGCTGCCGGCGGCCCAGGTGGAGCAACTCGCCAGCGACCTGCTGGCCAACAGCTTGATCCAGTCCATCCGGGTATACACGCGCAAGGCATGGGAAAACGCACCTGTGGATGTGTCTGTGCCGGCCATTGGCCAGGAACAACCCGTCGAGGTCAAGACGTATGATTTATCCGGCAACGACGATGACCTGATGCGCATCAGCCGCGAGGGCATCCTGTCGCTGAGCCTGGATGAAATGCACGCCATCCGCGACTATTTCGCCGCGGCCGACGTGCGCGCCCAACGCACCGCGCTCGGTCTGCCCGTCGAACCCACAGATGTCGAGTTGGAATGCATTGCCCAAACCTGGTCCGAGCACTGTTCGCACAAAATTTTCGCCGGCGACATTCGCTATACGAACGAGAACGGGCGCGTGGAGAACATCCATTCGCTCTTTAAAACCTACATCAAAGCTTCCACCGAACGCATCGCAAACGACCGTGACTGGCTGGTTTCGGTATTTACGGACAACGCCGGCATCATCCGTTTCAACGAACGGCTGAACCTGGCCTATAAAGTGGAAACCCACAACAGCCCTTCAGCGCTGGACCCCTATGGCGGCGCCATCACCGGGATTGTGGGCGTCAACCGCGATCCCATGGGCGCGGGCATGGGCTGCAACCTGCTCTGCAATGTCTGGGGCTATTGCCTGGCATCGCCGTTTTACCAGGGCGTGATTCCGACCGGACTGTTCCATCCGCGCCGCATCCGCGATGGCGTGCACCAGGGCGTGATCGATGGTGGCAACCAGAGCGGCATTCCTTGGATGCGCGGTTTTGAATGCTTTGACGAACGCTACCTGGGCAAACCGCTGGTCTATTGCGGCACACTGGGAACCATTCCGGTCGAAGTAGCCGGCAGCCCGTCCGAACGCCAGCAGATCATACCCGGGGATCTGCTGGTCATGACCGGCGGCCTGATCGGCAAGGACGGCATTCACGGCGCCACGTTTTCGTCGGAAGAACTGCGCCAGGAGTCACCGGCCCAGGCCGTACAAATCGGCGATCCCATTACGCAACGCAAAATGTACGATTTCCTGATGGAAGCGCGCGACCAGGGCCTGTACCGCTGTATCACCGATAACGGGGCCGGCGGTTTGAGCTGTTCGGTTGGAGAAATGGGCCTGTTCAGCGGCGGCGTCGAGATCGATCTGGCCAAAGCGCCATTGAAGTACGCGGGACTTCAGCCCTGGGAGATCTTCCTGTCCGAGGCCCAGGAGCGGATGACCTTGGCTGTAGCGCCGGAAAAAATCGACGCATTCCTGGAATTGGCGCAACGGCGCGATGTGGTGGCCGTGGCGTTGGGAACCTTTACGGACAGCGGAAAGATCGTGGTGCGCCACGGCGAACGCGTGGTGGGCTGCCTGGGTATGGACTTCCTGTACAAGACCGGGTGTCCGACCATGCGCATGGAAGCGCGCTGGGAACCGCCGGTCATGGATACGCCCGAGCCCTGCCCGGCGGGACGGCGCGACGACCTGCTGCTGGAACTGCTGGCCGATCTGAATATCTGCTCGCGCGAATTCAAATCGCGCATGTACGACAGTGAAGTCAAAGGGCTCAGCGTGGTCAAACCGTTTATCGGCGTTCACAGCGATACGCCAGCCGACGCCACAGTCATGCGCGTCGAATACGGCAACCATCAGGGCGTGGTCCTGGCCGAGGGCATCAATCCGTTTTACTCTGACCTGGATGCCTACCACATGGCAGCTTCAGTCATCGATGAAGCGGTCCGCCGCATTATCAGCGCCGGCGGCGCTCTGGACCGTATCGCGGGACTGGACAACTTCTGCTGGCCTGACCCTGTACTGTCGGACAAGACGCCGGATGGCCCATATAAACTGGCCCAGCTCGTGCGCGCCAACCAGGCGATCTACGATCTGACCACGACATACAAAACACCGTGCGTCTCGGGCAAGGACAGCATGAAAAACGACTCCGTGCGTGGTGGGCGCAAAATCTCGATCCCCCCTACCCTACTCTTCTCGGCCATCGGCATCATCGATGATGTGCGCCGGGCTGTGACCATGGCCCTGAAACAGGCCGGCGACCTGCTCTACGTGGCCGGTCTGACCCACGATGAACGCGGCGCTTCGGCATTCCATCGTCTGCTGGCCGCGCGCCAGGGCCGGCCGGAAGCCTGCGGCGGCAGCGTACCGCGGGTACGTCCCGAAGAGGCGCTGAAACTTTACGCAGCCACGGAACAGGCCCATGCACAAGGCGTGCTCCAATCCTCGCACACCCCTACCCGCGGAGGCTTGGGCGTGGCCTTGGGGCTTGTCGCCGTGGGCGGCGACCTGGGGCTTGACGTCAATCTGGGAGCTGTGCCGTGCATCGCCGCGCTGGACCCGGATGCCCTGCTCTTTTCCGAATCCAACAGCCGTTTCCTGCTGTCCTGCAAGCCGGAGGATGCGCCGCAACTGGAGCGCATATTCGGCAACATGCCCTTGCGGAAGATCGGCCGGGTCACGGATACCGGTCGTCTCATTATCCACGGCCCGAATAACGAACCCCTGATCGACACAGCCATAAACGATTTGCGCGACGCCTTCAAAGGTACGCTGGCCGGCATATAACCCCTCAGCCTGAAAGAAAACGCCATGAAAACACCTGTACTGATATTGACCGGATATGGATTGAATTGCGAAGCCGAATCGCGTTATGCCTGGGAGCAGGCCGGCGCTGTACCGGCCCTGGTCCACCTCAACGACCTGCTGGCGCGGCCTGCCATGCTGCACGATTTCCGCGCGCTGATGTTCATCGGCGGCTTTTCCTACGGCGATCACATGGGCTCCGGCCTGGCGTTTGCCCAACGCGTTCAGCGCCGCTTGCGCGACGAACTGGCCAAGTTCATGCAGGGCGACAACCTGATCATGGGCGTCTGCAACGGCTTCCAGGTCATGATCAAAATGGGATTGCTGCCCGCGCTGGACGGTCCGTTCGAACAACGCCTGACCCTGATGCAAAACGATTGCGGCCACTTCCAGAACTATTGGGTGCGCCTGGCCTTTCAGTCAGCTTCGCCCTGCGTATTCACGCGAGGTCTGGACGCCATGGACCTGCCTATTCGCCATGGAGAAGGCAAGATTTTCACGACCGACCAGGCATACCTAGATCGGGTCGAAAGTGAGGGTTGCGTGGTCTGCCGCTACATGGACCCGGCCACGAACCTACCAACCCAGGCCTACCCGCAAAATCCCAACGGGTCGCTGAACGCCATAGCTGGTTTATGCGACAAAACAGGCCGCGTCTTCGGCCTGATGCCCCATCCGGAAGCCTACCTGTTTCCGGAAAACCACCCGCAATGGCCATGCGCCAAACGCCAGGGCGCATTGCCAGATAAAGGGCTGGGCTTGAAACTGTTTGAGAATGCAGTAGTCTATCTGAAAGAGTGATTGCGGATTAAATAATTGTAATCCGCTATCGCCAACCTTTATTGCCCCCAAACTTACAAAAAAATATACATCGCCGCCCAACACCCGACACGCAACATCACCCGACACCCTATATATTCGAGGAAGAGAGATCGCCAGCGATCTCGGATCGTTGATCGTAACCCTCTTCTTCCGGTGCCGGTTCGCCCTTGGTTCCCTTTGCTTCCACCAGGCATGAAGATTCGGCAGGTTGCGTGTCAGGTTCCGGCCAGATAATAACGTGCCAGGTTTTTATGACCGTCAGAAAATCAAGGTCAGCAACGCATAACGAATCACCTTGGCCGGCAGCTTTTTACTGACAAACGCACCAATGATTGAAGCCGGTATGGCACCGACTACGGCAGGCCCGACATATTCCCAAGGAATCTGATTGCCACTGACCTTACCCACGGCACCCATGAAGGCGCCGATAAAAACAATGCCCAGACTTGAACCGACCGTGATTTTGACCGGGACTTTCAAGATCCTGATCATCAACGGAATGAGAATAAAGCCACCGCCTGCCCCGACAATGCCAGCAACGACCCCGACCGAGGCGCCAATAAGTGCAGACGGCAAAGGTTTGAAATCGAACTCCATCGCATCCTCATCGCTGTCCTTGCGTTTGGTCAACAAAATGATGAAAGCGGAAATCACGAGCAAGCCAAAAATCAGCGTCATGATTCTTTCCGGAATCTTACCGGAAAAAGACCGCCGAAAAAAGAGCAAACAGCCATGGGAATACCGATGGCCAGGATGATGGGCATGTGCGTGTATCCACTGCGCTTGTGGGAGATGCACCCGGTAATCGAGGCGGCCAGCACCTGGAGCATGGAAATCCCGGCCACCTCGGGCATGGACAATGCACCCACGCCCACCAACTGCGGGACAGCATACATGAGCGGGATTAAAACCACGGCGCCGCCCACACCCAACAACCCGGCGCAAAAACCACCGACCAGACTCAACAAAAACAATGTGATGTACATAACAGCGCCTTCCAAAAAAAAATTTATACACGTTTCAAAACCGCTCGCGCCCCCATCAACGACAATCCCCTGCCCAAAACAAACCAACCAAACCAACCATCGAAAAGTTTAAAAAAAGCCTTAAAAATACAGGAGCGTGTTGATTTTTAAAGAATAAGTTTTATATTTTTTACGTTATGAAATCATGTTGGGTTGTGAAATAAAAAAAAATAAAATTTTAGCAATTATTTAGTTGACAAAAAGCTCGGCATGAACTAACACGTATACAGTAACTTGTTAGGTTGGTCAGGAGTTTGATGGTTTGATGATGAAGCAAGAGCTTTATAGTTGTGAAGCGTTGGATGCGTGGATCAAGCGAACACATTTGTTCCGGCGCAGTCTTGAAATCCGTCGTGAAATAGACCTGCACAAGTGGTATGAGAGTGAAAAAGCAGGGTACGACATTGGCCGTGATCGGGCCAGCATTGATTGGTTGATCCACCACAGCAAAGATTTCTTCCAGCGCAAGAAATACATGGACTGAGAACGTTTACCCAAGACTTTTGTCCTGAATAAACTCATGGCTTATTATCCCCACAATAAATCATTCAACTGTGGCGCATGGCGTGTGCAGTGCGAGCGCCTTCACCTGCGGAATCACCAATACCAGCAACCGTTCAAGGTCTATTCACCAGCAGACATAATGCCGGAAATCATAAAAAAAGCGGGTTTGGAAGATCGCCGTTGGGAACATCGGCTGATCGAAAAATGGACCGAATTGGCGGGCGCCGAGGTGGCCCGACACACGCGTCCCGGCAAAATGGAAGGCGCCACTCTCGTCGTTTTCGTGACCAATTCGTCCTGGCTGTTCGAAATGAGCCGCCACGGCCACCGTCAATTGCTCAAAAACATTCACCGAATCTTGGGTGACGAAGAAATCAAGAAACTGCGCTTCCAGATCGACCCGGATGTGACATAATACATTTTTTTTATCTTGATTTCGAGGTTTGATGTACTTTTTACCATCAACATGGGTGCAATATAAAAAAAAGTGACAACTATGCGGCCATGGGAAAGCATTTCAACTCTTTACCTACAAGGTTGTTATGCTTACGACGTGAAAGATTTAAATAAGCTTGCCTAAGCTTCCCCAAAAACCTTCGATCACGAGAACCTGACGGGAAATGTACCCAGGGAAGAGATTGCTGGCGGAAATCGTGAGCATGTTGGTCCATGCGGGAGACAACAGCCGACAGACAATTCTCAAAGGCGATCCAGGGATGACATCTAGCTCCCACACTTCGTCGCACACTTTATCGTCTACGCTTCGTCGTACGCTTTATCGGCTCTTGTGTTGTTCAGGTTTTTCTTTTCAGATCTCAGCAAAACCGGGGCAACAAGCAATACGACCGCGACTTCCAGGGCCAGAGCCCAGGCCGCGAGCAGGCCGAAGTGGCGCACGGGCGGGAAGGATGCGAGCAGGAACAGCGACAGCATGCAGACCAGGATCAGGCTGGTGCGGATAATGGGCTGGGTTTTGGCCCTGAGCGTGTTGCGCAGCGCACTATCGGCATCGGCGCCGGCGCGGCGTTCGTCGGCAAAGACACTCAGGAAGTGGATGGCGTCGTCCACGCCAATGCCCAGGATCACGGCCGCGACCATGACCGTGATGGAATTGAGGTAGATGCCTGCATAACCGGCGCCGCCGAGCATCAGGGCCAGCGGGATAGCGGCGCTGAGCAAGGCGATCAGAGCCAGGCGCCAGGAACGCCACAACGCCAGCAGCAGCACAAACACCAGGCCCATGCTCCAACCCAGGCTGCGCGCCTGGCTGCGCACGATTTGCCGGTCTGCCTCCAAAATAGTATGCAACCCTTTCTGCTCATGCACGCGTATGGGCGGCGGCGCCTTTTGACGGGCATAATCCAGGATGTCACCAACCAGCGTCAGGTAGTTCTCGGCGCACATGTTGGGTGTGCGCAGAAAAATGTAGCCCGTTCGCCGGCGTTCGTCGCGCAGGTAGTGCATAAAAGGAAAGTCGACGCTCTCCATCAGCGTGGTGAACATGAACAGCATGGCCGGATTGTCGGGCAGGCTGAAGGAGCCGTGCGCGTCCTGGTGCCAGAGGTTGTTCATGATGCAGTAGAGCTGGGAATAAGAATAGGCGCCGGACAGGCCGGGCCGGCGTTCGGCATAGCGGCGGATGTCTTCCATGACGCGTAGGTAGGCCAGGGCGGTGATGCCTCGGTCGGTGCCGCTGTCCAGTTCCAGGCGCAGTACGTTGATGCCGCCCATGTGGTTGTCCATGGCTTCGAGCATGCGGCGCGCCGGGCTGTCGCGGTCGAGGAATTCCATGGCGCGGATATCGGTGCGCAGGTTGACGATGCCGGGCACGGCAGCCAGGCAGAGCAGCACGGTCAGTGCCAGGATGCGTGTGGGCCAGGGTTTGCGCGGTGGCTCCAGCGCACGGCCTTTTGCGGCGGTCGCTTGGCACCGGGGCATAGCGCGGCAGCAAATCGCGGCAAGGGACAGGCCCGGACCGAACGTGATCAGGAACACCAGCGCCACGGCCTGCGCGCCCAGGATACCGAATTCTCGGACCATGCCCACATCGCAGGAGGTCAGCGCCAGCAGGCCGATGGCCGTGGTC
>CAZOLK010000098.1:0-17780 GCA_964580325.1 uncultured Verrucomicrobiota bacterium
TGATTTCTGCCTGAAAATGCATCACTTTTAATTCAAGGGGGTGCAGAGGTCTGAAGTTGTGAAAGCGTTGATCCACGGCGCCTTTATTTGTTACTGGGTTTTGCGCACTGCTCTACCAGGTGGTACGGCAACAGTACTTGACGTTCCATTGCGCAGCCCCAGCACCGTAATAAGCAGTCAAGGGGACACTTCGATTTCCTGCGGATCAGGAATTCTGATCGTGTAGACGTTTTAACGGCGGTTCCGATTGCACGATCTACGCCCTTTCTTCGCGATGCGCGACGGTCGTCACGCCACCGGGAACCACACGAAAATGGCTGCGGCCCACACGCCGTGGCTGACGGCATTGATCCATATCGAGTCGTATTGCCGATAAAGCGCTACCCAAAATGCGTTGTACATGAGTGTGGCGAGGATTAGGGTTAGGTTATTTGTGGTTAAATGGATAGTTGTGTAGGTGAGAATAGAAAGTGCCAGACCGCCGTTGTCAAGCGTGGCGGTCATCCGACGCTGAACGTACCCGCGCCAGAAGATTTCTTCACCCAGCCCCCTGACCACATTCCGGTCGAGTTCCATGCTAAATCTATGCATAGAAAGCATTACAGCCCGAATTCTATTGACCAGCACGGGTGAATTTGTCAATCCACAAGAGGTAATAACCGAGAAACCCAGAAACAAAAAAGCAGCCAAGAACAAGAATCAACTCAGTTTTGGATTCTGATGATTCTGCGTACCTTACAGGGGGTGAGGTCGGCGATGTCACGAAAAGGCCTGAAGTTGCGTAACCATTAGCATGCACAGCGAAAAAAAATGATAAAAATCAGTTTGCATTTTAGCGTCATATAAATTATATATATTTATCATGGTTTAATCATGGTTTAATTAAAGAAAAATAATTAAAGAAAAATAAAAGAGTAATGTAAAGGAAGATAGAATGTTTGATGTTGCTGAAGAATATGTGACAGCACCGTTTATTTTATAGCAATGCGTTGCGGCTCATGATCAGAGTGTTTTATTCAGGTTCAGGATCGCACATCCTGAAGTGGCCAGGCTTGAAAGTGTCAACATGGCGCAGAATAAGGCGGCTTGCCGGTATTTCCCGCCTTTTTTCTTAGCTGGCTGCTCCCATTTATTTGCCGGAAGACCCATTTTATATAAAACAACACGGACGTAGATCCTGTTGTTCTCTGAGAAACAGCCATTTACTGCATTTGCAATGAATGGCATGGTGAAGCTACTCATATTATGGAAAGAAAAGGAATTAAGGAATTTAATATGAAAGAATGTAGGTTTTGTTTATTATTACTTCAATTTTACATAATGGCAAACATTCCGTGCGCTGGCTCGACCAATCTGACTCATGGACTGATTGCCTATTACCCATTCAACGGCAACGCGGCAGACGAAAGCGGCCACAGCCATTCAGGCACGGTGGTCAACGCGATGCTGACCATCGACCGGTTCGGACAGGTTGATCGGGCCTACCGTTTCCATGCTGACACGGATTATATAAACATTGGCAATGGTATCAAGCCGCCACTGCCTTTGAGCTGCAGCGTATGGGTCTACGGCGAACCGGGCGGGCACGTGATCTACAACGACGATGTAGATACATATCGCTACGGCGCAGCTATCACTTACCACGGAAAAGTAACCGCCTCGTTTTATCAGGGTTACGCCAATTCAGGCAACCGTCGCGGCAAGGCAACCATCGATCAATTCGCATCCAACACATGGCACCACGTGGTTGCCGTTTACAACAACGCCAACGATATTCGCATCTATGTCAATGGTGTGGAGCGTGATGGAACCTATGCAGGTACAGGCACGACCATGCTCTACAGTTCTGCTAAGAACGGCACGATTGGCCGTGGAAATTACGACATCGGCTACAGAGGCAATATTGACGATATCAGGGTCTATAATCGTGCATTGGCATCCAATGAAGTGGCCCAGCTATACGCTATGGAATCAAGACCCACACAGGGCATGGAAGGCTGGCGCTATGCACGAAAGGATTTGGCCGGATCCTGTTTCGACCCAAACGGCTCCAAGGTTCGCACTACCACCAATCTTGTCATGCAATACAGCATTGCGGCGGCATGGGATGGCAGCTTCCTGACTGGCGATGTCACGGGCGATGGCAACCTCGATATTGTCAATCTTTCGGGATCCAAGCTTTCCATTTATGATAATACCGGTTCGCTGATCCGCGAAGTAGCCATGCCGCAGTCGGGTTGCTGGTTGACCATACTCGAGGATGCCAATGGAGATGGAGTTCTGGATATCGGCGTGGGAGTTTACAAAACCACACCCCTAAACGTCTACTTCTTCGATGGCAACGGCAACCTGCTCAAGACCCTGAGTAAAAGCGGTGGCGATTCTTGCTGTGCCTACATGTGGCCGCATACCATATTACCCAATGGCAAGGTCATCGTCGGTGTGGGCGCCGGCTACGTACTCGACCCTCGTGGATATATGGCCTTTGATTATGCCAGCGGCCAGGAACTTTGGCACTTTGACACAGGACCTTCGGTCTATATCCGATCCATCGCAGACATAGACAATGATGGGAAATACGAGATTACCGGTCGCTCCGGTACCGTCAACAACGGCGCTACCGGCGACGGCCACAATCACAATGGCACCACCACCCGCGACAACGCCATGTGGCTCATTGTGGCCGATGAGGACGGCAATGAAAAATGCACGTATGAATATCCTGCCCCCGACGACGGCGTGACTTACCACTACTTCGCCGACCTGAATGGCGACAAAACCAACGAGATCCTGGGCTTCGAGCGCCATTACAGTCCCTATAATGGTATGGCTCAGGTCCATTTGTTCGATCATAAGGGCAATCTACTCAATACCGTTGACGGTCTACAGGACCAGAACTGGACGCATGCCGTTGCGGACTTGACCCAAAATGGAAAACAAGAGGTGATTGCCTCATGCGGTGGCAGTAAACTGTTCTTGCTGGACAGCAGTTTGAATGTTATCAAAACGACCAATATCTCCGGCTGGGTTCGAGCCGTGTGCGATGTGGACGGGGACCATGCCTTGGATATCCTGCTGACGGATGACACGACACTTCGCCTGCTGAACACAAATTTGGAGGTATTTGCCCAGTACGATTTTGGTACATCCGTTGGTTTGATCACAACAGATATCGACAATGACGGCAAGGTGGAGATGCTTTGTAAAGGCGATGCGCAACTTTACGTCATGGAAATGGGCCTTGCCGCACCTCCCGGAGTGAGCGCCAGCGACGGTGATTTCACGAACCGAATCCACATCTCATGGAATGCTGTGGGCGGAGCCATAAACTATGAAATCTGGCGCTCTGCAACAACCAACCGGAATGATGCCGTGCTGTGGACCAATGCTGTACAAACTTCCTTCAACGACTATTCTTTGTCCCAAGGTCTTGCCTTCACCTATTGGATCAAAGCGAGGGGGCCTTACGACATCAGTCCGTTCAGCCAGGGTGATAGCGGCTATGTAGATGATGCTTATGAACAGAATGACAGCCGCATCGCCGCCTGCGACATTAGCACCAATGCAAACGTCTGGTTGAGCAGCCTGCGGGGCA
This sequence comes from uncultured Verrucomicrobiota bacterium, assembly GCA_964580325.1. GTDB lineage: Bacteria > Verrucomicrobiota > Kiritimatiellia > CAYTQP01 > CAZOLK01 > CAZOLK01. Next base: position 3,596 of record CAZOLK010000098.1, read on the forward strand.
GCGGTCGGCAATGGGACGATGACTGGTATCGTATCGCCGCTGCGCCCGGCTCCGAGCGACTGGTGGTGACGTGTGCTTTTACGCACACCTCTGGCGATATCGACCTGCGACTCTACAATAACAACAGCGAATTGTTGACCTCATCTGAAAACGAGGCTAACGAAGAGACGCTGGATGTGGTAGTACCTGTTTCAGACTACTATTATCTGCGTATATACCGAAGCAACCTGGGCAATACCTATGATCTTTGGTGGGACAATATCACCGTTTCGGGGGCCACGGGTACGATGGTTGTTTCGCTAAGCCCTTCCGAGGCTCTCATGGCTGGCGCAGCCTGGCAAATCGCTGGCAGCGGCTCGAACTGGTTCGAAAGCGGATCCTCACGGGGTATGAACACCGGGGCATACACGGTTGTATTCAAGCAGCTCCAAGGCTGGTACGCCCCTGCTAATATCCCACTCGTTGTCCGTTCAGGAACCATCACCAATATACTTGGCCAATACATACGCAAAATACCGCAAGCTCTGTTCTCGGCCATATCACTCAACGGCGTAGCGCCGTTGACCGTCACGTTTAACGACGAAAGCAGCGGTATGATCACTAACCGCGTCTGGGATTTTGACAGCAACGGCACTCCCGAAACCACCAATCCTGCGCCGCCCATCGTCCATATCTATAATGAGCCAGGCATTTATTCGCCGTCACTCACCATTAGCGGACCGGGCGGAACCACCAATCTGACCCGCATAAACTATATTACGGTCAACACACCGCCTCCCACGGCTGCATTTGCAGCCGACGTTACCGCTGGCGCACCACCACTATCGGTAACCTTCACCGACCAGAGCAGCGGTTCTATCACCACACGGCTATGGGATTTCGACAACGACGGCCAGACCGATGCCGTCAACCCTGATCCGCCAATCGTGTTCGCTTACACCAATGTTGGCAATTACACGGTAAAGCTGACCGTCCAGGGTACGGGTGGATCCGATAGCGAAATCAAGAGTAGTTATATCGCTGTGTCATACGTCATGACCTCTTCCAATCACCCGCCTCATGCCTGCCTCGCCACCCAACAGATCTACCTTCGCTCACTTGCTGACATGGCCCTGCTCGACGCTTCATGCTCCTGGGACCCTGATGGCGACCCGCTCTATTATAGTTGGCGCGAGGCCATGCATAATCCGGTTCACGGTCTTATTCCATTAGGTAGCGAATCCATGGCCCAGTTGCCGATCTACTTTCCCACACCCGGACGTTATGGATTTGCTGTCCGACTCAGCGACGGCGAGGATGTCAGCCCCGAAGCATTGCCAATCACCGTCTATGTGCCTGGCATCAAGGGCACGGTCAAGTACCGATGCACCGACAACTTGGTCTGCGTGCCTGACGCGCGGCTCAGCGCCTATGCCACGGCCCTGGACGCCGAACTGCACACCAACCCTGTAGATGTGGCCATCTCCGATTCACTGGGCGAGTTCATGTTCCATTCACTCGCACCAGCGAGCACAATTCAGCCTCGCGACTACTACGTGTGCGTAGAGCGCTCAGGCTTTGACGTGGAGCCGGTCAGCACACTCACCGTCTCGCCCGACCCTGGCGTTGGCATAGAGACGGTGTTCACGCTGGCACGCGGCCAAGGCATGGTGCGCGGCCAGATCACCACCACCAACGAGCAGCCCATCCAGAACGCACTCGTTGCCATCGTGGCTGGCGTGGGCAGCAACACCATCAGCGACCAAACTGACATCAACGGAAATTTTGACATGTTCAACGTTCCTTACGGCTCCTGGACAGTCCAGTTGCTGGCCAACGGCTTCCGTCCTCGCGTGGTAGACCTGAGCGTAGGCCCGGCCATGGCCGAACAGCGTTTCGCCATGACACCGGTTGGTATCGAGACCAACCACAGCCTGCAAGGGACCGTGACGATGGCTGGCGTAAACTGGCCTGTCGCCAACGTCCAGGTTTCGCTGGGCACAGGTGCTGGCATGCTAACCTATACCGATAGCCAGGGGCATTATTCATTCGATGGCATCCCAGCCGGAATGTACATGCTGATAGCAGCCAAAGCCGGTTTCATGCCATTGCGTAAGCCTATGCTGGACGTGCGAGGCACCGAAACACAGCACATCGTACTGCAACCGTCGGACAGGTTCGTGATCCAAGGCTCGGTGATCGACGCAACGAGTGGACGTCCGATCTACGGCGCGATGGTCAGCTTGATGATAGCAAAATCACAGATGTTGCAGCACGACATGACGGACCGGACCGGATTCTATATGTTGCGTAATCTGTCACCCATGACCCATGTGAAATTACTCGTCGCAGCAGCTGGCTATCAAACGCAAACCCTTACGCTGAACACAACCACAGATCTTGAAATGGACGACGTGGTGTTGAATCGTGCATCGCACTGGACAGCGCCACATCAGCCTTCAGCCACACCAACGATAGTCCCTGTACTGACTACCAACGTCTATTACCTGAACACCCTGAGCCAGATCGTGACGCTGGATGCATCGCCATCCATTGGCAGCAACCTGGTCTATTTATGGAGTGAATTGGAGGACAACCCGGAGTGGCCCATGATTCCAGCCGGCTCGGAGAATATGAGTTCGATCCAGTTGAAAGCGTTCAGCAAACCCGGCATTTACCATTACAAACTTATAGTGCAAGGCTACGGCACGATCAGCGCACACGCGGCGCTGGCCATAGTCTACGTACCAGGTATGGCAGGTCATGTACATGCATCGCCAACAGACGGAATCATTGGGCTGAGCGGGTTCACCGTACGGGCATACACCAACTACTACGACGCGGTCAACCTGACAAGTGGCTACCGCTTATCGAAACAAACAGATGACTATCCGCCGGGCTGTTTTACCATGAATAGCCTAAGCACAGGCGACTACTGGATCGTGGCCTACAAACCTGGCAGCGAATATGCCAATTACGGCCCCGTACTGCGCCGGGTCAATTACCAACCAACCCTGGGCTACCTGAACATCAACATGGCGCGCAATGAATATAACGTCGAAGGGATCGTCCAAGACTACGACACCAAACAACCTCTGGTCAACGCACGCATCGTGATTGCACCAGGCTTGCGAACCGAATCATTCCGCACCGTCACGGACAGCAGCGGCTACTACAAGCTGCACGCCGCACCTGCTGGTTCACAATACATCCTGTTCATGCGCGATAGCTATCGCACCGAAAAAAGCACCCAAAATATATACACCAACATGAACCTTGACTTTGCGCTGCAATCCGCAAGCGATCCGCTGCAAGCCTCGCTAAAGGGGTGCATCAAGGTGGCCTACGACAACATTGGACTGCCTCTACCGGATGTGGAAATCACGGTAGGTTCGGGCCTGGCTCAGACCTATACCGACCAGTCAGGATGGTTCCAGATCGATGACCTACCCACAGGCTACTACATGGTTTATGTGCGGCGCAAGGGTTATGTGGCCACCTATCTGGACAACGGCGGCATCACCAAGCTGGAGGCTGGCGAAAATGTGCGAAATCGCACACTGCAGTTCCGCACGCGAGGTCCGAACATAAAAGGTCTTCTGTGTGACCAGCAGGGCAAGCACCTGGCCAACGCTCGTATCTCTGTGCTAGCCTCTGACGTACAAGCCCAGGATCCGAACGGCAAATATCTTTTCTTGGGCGGTGAAAAGGCGGGCCTCTACGAAATGTCCAGCGCAATTTACTCCGATGCATCGGGTGGGTTCCAGTTGATCGATGTGCCACACGGTGAACGCATGCTATGGGTGGAACTGACTAACGGCGTCAACTTTGCCACCGCACTACAAGTGACCGACAATATGGAAGCGTCTATCCAGGTGCCACCATCCCTTTCCGGTTACGAGGTGTGGCACAGCCAATACTTCGCCAACACCAATGTCGTAGGTGCAGGGATGCAGGATGATCCGGACCACGACCATATGAACAACTGGCAGGAATACCTGGCTGACACGACGCCGACCAAAGCGGATGCCCTGACCATCTCGCAAACCTCTTTCATAACCAATCGGTTTGGTTTTTGCATGGAGTATAGTTCAGCCAATCGGGTATACGAAATCTACGGAATCACCAACTTGTTGCATACGAATTGGTTATTCTATGGGGTGTCGCGGAGTGGCACAGGCAGTAACCTGCAACTGCACGTCACCAACATGCTAGAGCGCGGTTATTTCAAAACCCATGTGCGCCTGCCTTGAGCTGTAGAGGTCAAAGGACGTCGGATATCCGACGTCCAGCATTGACGTATTGTATGGATTAAGAAAGAGTAGCATGATCGATGTTGAAAAAAATAATAGGACAGCGTGTTTTGGGCTGTTTGTGCACTTTTTGGGTTTTGACCTCTGTAAGTGCTGACACACATTACGTGGCACCTGGCGGCGGCGATCGTCCACCCTATACCAACTGGACCGACGCCGCACGCATCTTGCAATCAGCGATCGATGCCGCTGCTTCGGGCGACCTGGTGCTGGTATCCAACGGCGTCTACAACGTTGGCGGTGTTGTCACCTTTGGCGCACTGACCAACCGTGTAGCTCTGACAAAGCCCATAGCGCTACGCAGCGTTCATGGACCATCCACAACCTGGATTCGCGGTGCCGCCAACCCGACCACGACCAACGGAAATGCCGCCGTACGGTGCGTTTACATGACCAACGGCGCATCCCTGGTTGGCTTCCGGTTATACGACGGCCATACACGAACAAACGGTGTAAACGAGGACCGCTGCGGCGGCGCTTTGTGGTGTGCTAGCCGAGATTGCTTCATCACCAATTGTATAATCGAGCACTGCACAGCCGATCTGCGCGGTGGTGCCGTATACCAGGGCACGTTATATAACTGCATCATGCGCACCAATGCATGCGCCGAATCAGGCGGCGCTTGTTATGACAGTTTGCTCTATGGTTGTGAATTGCACGCCAATTCTGCACGCTATGGTGGCGGCGCACGGCTGGGTAACGCGAATGCATGCCAATGGCTGAACAATCACGCCACAATTAACGGCGGTGCTTCTTACGAGACCACTTGTATAGGCGGCACGCTATGCTCCAACACAGCACTACAAAGCGGCGGAGCTATGTACCAAGCCCATGCGCGTGGCTGCCTGCTGACTGGCAACAGCGCTGGCATGCTTGGAGGCGCCTGCTTTGAAACCACGGTATCCAACTGTATCTTACGGTATAACAAAGCCACCACCCAAGGCGGTGCAGGGTATGGCGGAGCTTTCTTCCATAGTGCGCTCTATGGCAACCAAGCTAACCACGGTGGTGGCACATATAACAGCCACCTCTATCATGCCACAGTTTACGATAACACCGCCAACCAAGCTGGCGGTTGTTACGGCGGACGACTATACAATTCCATTATCTATTACAACCAAGCCACGACAGCGCCCAACACCGAAAACGTCATTGCCGAACATTGCTGCGCTCCCAATCTTGACGGTATCCATATTGCTCTTGCACCACGCTTGCTCGATCCCGCACATATTGCACTGGATTCGCCCTGTATTGCAGCAGGTAATCCACTTTATAGCGCAGGTGCCGATATCGATGGCGAACATTGGGCTAATCCACCTTGCCTTGGTTGCGATCAAGTCACCGACGCGCCCAAAACAGGGGATCTGGTCCTGGCCATCTCTTTGGATTACAACCAGGCAGCCCCCGGTTTCACCCTATCCTGCAAGGGCGTAGTTCAGGGAACGCCTGCCGGGTGCGTCTGGGATTTCGGCAACGGCGTTCGCGTAAGCAATACCCTGGTCACATCCTGTGCCTGGCCCCAAACGGGAACCTATCCAGTGATCTATCATGCCTGGAACCACACCCATCCCGCTGGCGTCGCGGTCACATCCATGGTCGAGATTATCGATGAACAACGTTATGTAGCAGCACAAAATCCCAATGCAGCGCTGCCATACAACAGTTGGAGCAACGCCGCATCTCAGATTCAGGACGCACTCGACGCTTGCCACAGCGCTGGCGCACGCATCTGGGTGGGACCTGGCGTATACAACAGCATTACCATATCGAACCCGGCAAACCTGTATGGCGTGAACGGCCCTGCGCAAACAGTGATCGATGGAGCCGGCGCCAATCGTTGTGTATGGTTAGGACCACGAACAAGTCTTTCACATTTCACAATAACAAACGGTTGGGCCACGGGCAGCGGCGGCGGCATTCTGGTGGAGCATACCCATACAAAACACTTCTATATAGATAGCGCAACGATTTCCAATTGTGTTGTGGCAGGATGCGTTGCCAGGAACGGCGGGGGCGTAAGTGGCGGACGTCTAATTGGTTGTACATTGCGTGCCAACCAGGCGTGGGAAAGCGGCGGCGGCGGATATCAAGCCCATTTGTCGCGTTGCGTTATCACCGCAAACCGTTCCGAAAATTATGGTGGCGGTTGCTGGCATTGCACGATCGACCATAGCCTGATTGTGAGCAACACGGCCAGCATCGGTGGCGGATGCGCCATCTGCAACCTGAACCATGCAACCATATGCGCCAACACTGCGTTGATCGGCGGTGGATGCTACATGGTCAATGCCCAGAACTCGATTGTCTATTACAATACAAGCGACAACTATGTGGATGCGGTCATGACCCATGTCTGTACGACGCCGCTCCCCAGCGGTAATGGGCACCTGACCAACGCTCCAAATTTCGTGAATGCCGATGCTGGCAATTACCGGTTGCACGTCGAATCTCCCTGCATCGACCGTGGCATTTTCCAAGGTTATGATACTGACGAAAAAGAGCTGGACAATCGTCCGCGAATCTTTAATGGAACGCCGGACCTGGGCGCTTACGAATATAGCGTGCGCTTGCATCCGCGCATCTGGCTGCAAGGTCCATACGATACCACATTACATGGCATGCATTCAAGTCTTTCAGCCAAAGGTCTGTTGCCTCTTGACTCACCCTATGGGCATGACCGACGTCAACGCCAAACGACGGCCACCAATATTGTTGACTGGGTGTTGATCGAATTGATGGAAACAAACCGGATGCAAGTATTGGCGGCTGTTGCCGGATTGCTGCGGAGCGATGGCGTATTGCTTGACGCAGATGGTACAGCGGGGGTTTACCTACACGCACCTCCCAATGGACACTATAGTCTCGTAGTAAAACATCGAAATCACGCTGCCATCCCCTTACCTACACCCGTAGCATATACTAACGAAGAACTGTTCCTCGACTTCAGCACTGTCACCAACGGTGCAATTAACATGGAACCTGGACGCTGGGGCCTACCAGCGGGCGATGCGGACGGTAGTGGCAAAATCACAGCTATCGATGCCACCATCCGACGTTTATCAGCAGGAAAAACGGGCTACCAACCTGCCGATTTCAATTTGGATGGTCATGTTTCCAGCGAAGAAGCTTCCAGCAATGAGTGATAATGAATAAACAACTGAGCACAACAGTATAGTTCATCTTTTCCCTGGATTTTTGCATTCCTTCAAGCAGATCAGAAAAAGCTTACGGCATGAAGCCTCCATGATGTGCTTGATTGAGGTGCTTGATTGGACGAATAAAAAGATGGAAAAAAGAAGTCGGTTTGTAGTACAGTCTTTAGGAAACCCACCGAGCAACGCGAAAATAACGTGAAGAAACTTTTGTTTGGTCGGCATTTTGCTATATAATATAAGGGTCAGGTCAATCGGTGTTATTACGTTAGTCAGTTCGACATAGGAAATATTCAATAGTATATTTAAATGTATAAAAAAAAAATTCAAACACAAGGTACACATGACAAAAAAAGAGAGAAAAGGACAGCGCCATTGCGCGTGCGACGAAGCGCTGCGACCGACCCGAGCGAACCAGTTCCGCGATCCGTCGGCGCGCACTGGGCGAAAAGCGTTCGCGCAGGGCGTCGATCAGGTAGTGGAACGCCACGAGGTGCACCGATTCGACCTCGCCCATGTTGTGGCTCTTGACGTGTAGCGACCGGCCGGCCTTCTGAAGCAGCTTCCCTCCGTCGTACCCGGTCACCCCAAACGTCGACAAGCCGTGCTCGTTCGCCCAGTCGACGGCGACGATGATGTTCGGGCTGTTGCCCGACCCGCTGATCGCGATCAGCAGGCCCGGCTCGGCGAAGTTCTTGAGCTGATCGAGGAAGATGCGGCTGTAATCGGTGTCGTTGCCCCACGCTAGGATGTACGGCGTGTTGTCGGTGAGGCTCATCACCTTCATCCGCTTCTGCGTCTCGAAGTCGACCAGCGTGCCCTTGCCCAGGTCCTCGCAGAGGTGGCTGGCGTTGGCCCCGCTGCCGCCGTTGCCGATGATGAAGATGTGCCGACCGGCGTCGTAGTCGTAGGTGTCGGTGATCGCCTCTTCGAACGCCCGCACCGCCTCCGCCTCCGCGTCCACCTGCTCCAGCAGCGCGGCCGAGCGGCTCATGTAGCTCTCGACGGTCATCGGTTCGGTCTGCGTCGCCATGTAAACCTCCTGCGCCAGCGGCGCATCCGGGGTCCATCCCCCACATGCGGATTGGATAGCTCCATGGCAATTGGTGATCAATCAATTTGACGAAAAAGGCCAAATCATTAGAACCGCACCAGCCATCATTGATGGCACATGCGGAAACATCAATGACCTTTTCGCTTTGCTTGAGAAGTATTTACGGGCGATCAACCTGGAAGAGGCCCAAGAGATCGTGTTCTGTGCGGATGGCGGGAATGGCATCTGGACACGATTTGAGCTGCTTGCCCAAAATCTGAACCTGAAGACATACTACTGCGTGTTGGATTACACACATGCGAAGCAAAACATGGCCACCGTTAAGAACCTTGTCATCAAAGCTCTTAAACTTGAGCTTAAAAGTAAGGAGGCTCGCAAAATACACAAACAAATGGACGAGATGTTTTGGAACGGCAACATCAAAGGCCTGACTGAAATGGTTAAGGCCACGATGAAATACAAAAGATCGCTCAAGCAGGCGCTAAAAAAACTCGCAGAGTATTTTGGTGAACACGAGAAGTTCCAATATGCTTTCTTCAGAAGTCGTCATCTGCCGATAGGAAGCGGGGCGGTCGAAAGTGCGATCAGGAGGGTTATCAACCTGAGGATCAAAAGTCCCGGCATGTTTTGGAAACTGGAACACGCGGAGATAATGATTTTCCTTCGTGCGATTGTTGTGACGGGAAAGCTTAGGCAAGCTTATTTAAACCTTTCACGCCACAGGCATAACAACCTTGTAGATAACGAGATGGAATGCATTCCCATGGCAGCATAGTTTTCATTTTTTTATAATCCACCCATTGCTTTGTTGGCATTTTTCATACAGCGTTTCTGGGGCAATATCGATAGCGTTACCCCAAACAATGGTTCCAAGATATTTGCTTACAACGAAAGATCGAAAAAAGTCGATATTCTTGAACTGCGAGAAAACGCCTCCTTTGGTTGCATACTCAGATAAATCAATGATTCCTCGATTGCCATCCTCAAAAGCTATTTCAAGCCTGTAAGTAAGTATCTATGTATTTTGCATCCGTTACATCAACTAGCATCGTGTTATCCTTACAGGAGCGGTTCGATTTTCTTTGGTGGCGTGTTGTGTTTTGCCAGTTCCCAATCTTCATGGAGTTCATCTTTATGCTGCGAGGCCCATTCCATAACTAAACCAATCACAGGACAAAATATCCAACACTTTTTTACGTTTTTCATCTTTCTTTTGCAACTGTCCTTGAATATGTTGGTTTTTATGAAGAAACCAAATTCCTATCAGTGTGGCCGTGCGGCGGAGCTGCATGGCCACAGGTTCGCGACGCGGGAGGCTCCGTCATGAAAAATCGATTGAAATACAGCATCGTCATACCCGCTCATAATGAAGAGCAGAACCTGCCCGAAACGTTCTCGCTCATCCAGGCGGCGGTCCGGAAAGCGGAGATCCCCTATGAATTCGTGCTGGTCAACGACAACAGCACGGATCGGACCCGCGAGGTCATCCTGAACATCATGGCCGATGACCCGCACGTCATACTTGTCGATCGTGAACCGCCCGGCGGTTTCGGACGCACCGTGCGCAGCGGTCTCGAAGCCGCGCGTGGCGATGCAGTCGTACTCTGCATGGCCGACAGCTCGGACGATCCGCAGGATGTCGTCACCTATTACCACAAACTGTGCGAGGGCTACGACTGCGTGTTCGGCTCACGCTTCATCAAAGGCTCGAAGGTGGAGAATTATCCCATCGTCAAACGGCTCATCAATCGTCTTGTCAATCGCCTCATCCAGTTCGCGTTCTGGTGCCCGTTCAACGACCTGTCCAATGCCTTCAAGGCCTATCGCATGGAAGTGATCCGCGCCTGCGGCCCGTACCGGGCATGCCACTTCAACATCACCATCGAAATGTCGCTGGGCGCACTAATCAGAAATTACATGATCCTTCAGGTTCCCATCCGATGGTATGGCCGGAAGTGGGGCATCTCGAAACTGTCGCTCTATCAAATGGGCCGCCGCTATCTCGAAACGCTGCTCATGGTATTTGCAGAAAAGACACTGATCGCCGACGATATTTTCGCCGAGCGTCTGCTGCAGAAGCGCGCCGCCGAGATCACGCGCCGCGAACTGGAGCACAGACTGGACGACCTGACGGCACGGATCGCGCTCCTCGAACAGCGACTCGACGTGGAGAAACCCCATGCATGATGGCGCTGGCGACCTCGCGAAACAGTACGAACTCCGGTTCCGCAGGCGACAGATCTATCGCGACCAGGCCTGGAAGATCCTTACGCAATCCTTTTTCCAGGCGTATGTTCCCGAGGAATCGACGATTCTGGACCTGGGATGTGGGTGGGGCGAGTTCATCAACAACATCCACGCCCACCAGAAAATAGTCATGGATCTGAATGCGGGCGCGGCACAGCATCTGGATCCCTGCATCCGCTTCATCCACCAGGATTGCACGCACCCCTGGCCGCTTGCCAACCACATGTTGGATTGTGTCTTCACCAGTAATTTCTTCGAGCACTTGCCGGACAAGAACAGCATCGAAGCCACGCTTCAACAGATCAGGCGCTGCCTGAAACCCGGTGGTCGCCTCCTCTGTCTTGGCCCGAACATCCGTTACCTGCCCGGACGCTACTGGGATTTCTGGGATCACAAGGTGGCCATCAGCGAGCGTTCCCTGCGCGAAGTTCTGGAGATGCATGATTTCATCATCGAACTGTGCAGGGCCCGTTTCCTGCCGTATACTATGTCGGAGGACTATCCCCCGCCCCTTCTCCTGCTTCGTCTCTATCTCGCTTTCCCGCCCGCATGGCACGTGTTGGGCCGGCAGTTCCTGATCGTTGCCCGAAACACAGATCGCATCTGGACTTGAACTGCGCGATGTTTCGTGTATGTTGATGGAGTCATGAACATTAACCAGCACAGTTTCCGCCATGACATATCATGGAAGGCATTCCGGCGATGCCTGCTGGGGATGTGCCTGCTCGGTTTGATCATACGCACGGCTTTCTGCATCGAGCATGCACATGATCCGTCCTTCGGCTATCCGACGCTGGACCAACGCTATTACGATATGGTCGCGCGCATGTTGCTGAACGGAAAGGATTTGCATGAATTGCACGGATTCCGCCCCCTGCTCTATCCCATTTTCCTGGCAGGGATCTACAATCTCGGCGGAGCATGGGGTGTGGAACTGGCCATTTTCATCCAGCATTTTATGGGAGTGGCGACCGGGCTGCTGGTCGTCCTGCTCGGCCTGCAACTGACGGGGCACCGTCTCGGCGCCTGTCTGGGCGGGATGCTCTACCTGCTGGCCCCGATCCCACTGTATTTCGAGGGAGAACTGCTGATCGCCTCGAGCTACACGTTCCTGATCGTCTTGGCCCTGCCGGTTCATCTCTGGGCCGCGACATGCCGACGTCCGCTTCGTGCGGCGCTGCTCTGGTTCCTGGGCGGCTGCATGATCGGTCTTGCGGCTCAGGCAAGGGCCAACATCGTCATCTTTCTGGCCATCTATCCCGTCCATACGCTCTGGAAAATATGTCGTACGCGTCACTTGTCGAGTGGCCTGCTCCCGCTGCTGGGCATCGCTGGTACACTGGCCATGGCCTTGCCATGGGCTTCTTTCAACATGTGTCAATCCGATCACTTCCATCTGCTCCCCAACCAGGGCGGGGTCGTGCTCTATGTAGGCAACAAACGCAACGCGGACGGAATCATCCCAAGGCAGGACGTCCCCGTCGTTTATGGCGCGAATTACCAAGACTCCATTGAGCTGTGGGCCCGTCTGGAATACGAAGCGGCCATGCGCAGGAAGGGACTGACTCCGGATACGGATCCCATGGCCGTCTCCAGCTATTGGACCGCTCGCGCGCTGGATGAGATCGAGGCCGCACCCGCTGCCTGGGTCCGGCTCATGCTGAAGAAATGCTGGCTGGCCTTGTGGAACGAAGAAGTGCCAAACAATAAATCATTTGCGTTCCTCCGGGAACGCTCCATCTGGCTGCGCGTGCTGCCGGTCCGCTGGGTCGTGCTCCTCGTCCTCACGCCCCTCGGCATCTGGGCTTGCAGGAACCGGAATCCGGACGCCTTGGGCATCCTGGTCCTCTATGGCTTTTTCTACATGGGTGCCAATATCGTGTTCCTGATCTGTGATCGCTACCGTTACCCCGTCTATCCAGCCATGGCGGCGCTGGCCGGGCATGGCGCGGTATACCTTGCGCATGTTTTGGCGACACGGCGCTATCGTGAGGCGTTGATCCTCATCCTGATCGTGGCAGCGCTGGCCTGTATCTCGCTGTGCAATCTGTTCGGCGCCTCCTTGCCCTCCTATTCGAGGGATTACCTGTTCCGTTCCCTGGCCTGTGCTGACAGAGGGCTTTTCGATGAAGCACTTGACGACATCGACAGCAGCCTGGCGCTCGATCCCTTGGATTTCAACGCCCATCACCATCGCGGAGACATCCTGCTGCAGCTCGATCGTCGTGAAGAAGCGCTGTCTGCCTACAGCCATGCGCTGAAGCTCTCGCCTTCCAATGCACACATCTGGAACAACCTTGGCGTCGCCCTGGACCGGATGCAGCGCCAAGGCGAAGCAGAACAGGCTTTTCGCAAAGCCATGGCTTGTGAACCGTCGAGCCGGAACGCCTTCCTGAGTCTGACCATGCTCATGATCCGTACCGCTCGCCATGAGCAGGCCGTACAGGTGCTACGCCAGTGCAACAGTCGCTTTCCTGAACCAGACCATGTCACCCTGATACTCGAATCCGTACTTGCCCGCCATTATGGCCACACAGCACGGGCAGACGCACTGGAACACACGGCACGTTCCATAGATTGCGATGCCGTAAACTGGGTTCTGGAGCAACTCCAGTCGCGGCCTGGGACTGCGGGCGTCCCGCCCGCATTTCTCAGGTGAAGGTTTGGGAACTCTGGCACCCTGGGATCGCGGGCGTTCCGCCCGACATCGACAGCAGATTGGCGCTTGATCCCTTGGATTCCAACGCCCATCACCATCGCCAGTCGCCGTCGAATCCATAACCGTCGGCGATGCGGCCCTCGTTTTCCCATGATCGAGGCCGTCGGACACAGAACCCCAAGCGCACCACCGCCCATGACGGGAGACGGCGTGATGACCGTATTGAACTCACTGACCGGATTGACGGGAGACCACTTGGCTGTGGCCATAGGAGCCAGACGTCCGGTGGGCTGCGCGCACCGGACCCTGTGCGATCTGAGGCCGAATTGACTTCTGACGACCTGAGTGTGAATCGTCAGGCGCGGTCGCTGTAGCCGTCCAGGTTCAAGGCGCAATTCGGGTAGTCCTGAACGAGCAGTCCTGCGTTTGGATTGCCCAGGTGGTGATCGCTCCAACGTTCCCAGGATTTCCACGCGAGGCCCTGCGGAGTTTGCACCACGGCATCACTCTGTTTCCGGTTGTGCAGGAATTCCAGCAGTGTGTTCCTGATGTCCGCTTTTTCCGAGCGGTGCCAGGGGGTGTCCGCTTCGTTGCTGCTCTCGTTCGGATCGCAGGGCCGATGGAACAGAAACTCGCGCTGATCACCGGCGGAATAGTGTTATGTCCCACGATTTCCTGGAATAGTATCCCATAATAAATGGAATGAATATGCCAGGCGCCATGCCACGCCAGTCACGCAGCGTTCCTCTCAACTCGGCGCCGACAGGCGTGCGATGCTGAT
>CAZOLK010000099.1:0-17504 GCA_964580325.1 uncultured Verrucomicrobiota bacterium
TATGGTGGGGGGGGGGGATCTCATGATGAATCAACCCCACTTTTTGACATTGAAAATTTCGACGACGAGGATTTTCAGGCTCGGGTACAGTCAAGTGCATACCCCAGTAAATTAAAATATAATCGTCAGGACGTCTTGGCGATCAACTCACTAAGCTTCATTCAACGGCCTTGGCTCGTCGGGTGGTACAATGGCCTCATGTTTGCGCAGCAGGTTGCGAATGTCGTCCCGTGGAACATCGCGTGAAGGCACGCCGTTTTTGGCACCCAGCGCCGCGGCCGCGCCCACGACCTGACCCATGGCCATGCACGAGGCTTGGCAACTCAGCGCCGAATTGGTCAACCGGTCGCTGGATATGGAACGACCGGCCACCAGCAGGCGCTTGCTGCCGCGCGGGATCAGTGCGCCGAACGGAAGAGATGGCAAAACGCCCTTGTCCAGATATTCGTGGCTGGTGCCTTCCTGGTCGTGCAGGTCGATGTAGTACATCGTATAGGCCAGAGCATCGTCATACAATATGCCGCTCATGTAATCGCGATAGGTAACCAGGCTTTCGCCTTCGATACGAAACGTTTCACGCACTGCGGTCATGGGGCACATGGTGCGCAACCGCGCTTTTTCGCACCCGGGCAGCGACCGCACGAAGCGCAGTAAACGCAGCAGGGACAGGCGGCCCTTTATGTTGGCATTGGACTGGGTGAACGCCGTGGAGCTGTCTGCGCCCATAATATGCTGCTGGTTCATGCCCCGGTTACGCAGGAAATCGATGAACGGTTTACGCGAATAGCAAAAATTGCCGGGCGCCAACCAACCTTTGTACAGAGCGAACTGGTACTTCTCTTCAATCGCGTTTTCGTCAAGCTCGTCAGCGTCAAAACCGCCAAACGCAAACATCAATGTGCCGGGTTGCCGGTCGTCGCCCTGCATACGCGACAAACCGAGCATACCCACCACTTCCGCGCCACCGGTACAATCGATGATCTCTTTGGCCTTGATTTGCCGATACACGCCATGGCCTAGCGTGGTAACCAGCCAACCTGCTTCACCAGCTTCGATTTCATACGGAAACTCGTAGTAGTGGATCTTGACTCCGCTTTGAATGCAGGCCTCCTCGGCCACCAGTGAAAATACATTGGGATTGACGACAACCGGATAACTGGGACGCCGCGGATGAAGATTATTGAAATCCGGCAGCGAACGGCCGTCCATGTCCGTGGTTTTAACCACCAGTTCCCAACCGATGCCGCGGATGATCTGCCGGTCGCCGAGGAAAAAATAGGCCGGCGCAGCCACTCCGCCAAGGGTCATGGTGCCGCCCAACTGCCCATGAACCTCGACCAGCAAGGTTTTTGCACCGGCCCGCGCTGCCTGAATCGCGGCAATCATTCCCGCGGTACCGCCACCAATAACTAAAACATCGCATGATTCGTCAAACGTCTGCATCTTCCATCCCCTTTATCTACACCTAAACCAAAATAACCCATTACAAAAACAAAAGTATAACATAATTCTTACATTTATTTAACGAATGTCAAGTTAAAATTTCAGAAAAAGGGGTTTAACGGGCGCATTTGAATTCTGTGGGTAGTGAGGGTTCCCTCCCCTGAACTA
This sequence comes from uncultured Verrucomicrobiota bacterium, assembly GCA_964580325.1. GTDB lineage: Bacteria > Verrucomicrobiota > Kiritimatiellia > CAYTQP01 > CAZOLK01 > CAZOLK01. Next base: position 1,612 of record CAZOLK010000099.1, read on the forward strand.
CTTAAAGAATGGCAACAGCGGAGACTCCCCGCTATTTATGCACAACCTGCTTTGGGTCATGTATCATGCTTTTCCGGAATTGCGGGCCGCACCTTGAGCACGCTTTCTTTGCGAATGTGAACGGTTCCCGGTTTGGCGCCTTTCTTTTTGGTCACGAAACGTGCATGCGTGCAGGAAACAGCGACCAGCCCGCCTTCGCGCGCTTTGCTGTGCCAGGCAGCGATAGCCGCGGCTTGCTTGACAATGTCCCGAGGCGGTTCGTCGCGTTGCGGATCGACTTTGAGCAGCACATGGCTGCCCGGCATACCGCGCACATGGAACCAGTAGTCGTTGCAGTCCGCGATCTTGAGGCTCAACATATCGTTGTCATGATCGGTTCGGCCGGCCAGCACGGTCCAGTCGCCGGGCAGGATGTAGACCCAGCAGCGCTTTTCAAGGTTTTCCGGTTCCTCTCGCATAATAAAAAATGAGCATCAGCCTGTTTTCGCGTTTGTCTTTTTACGTTCGATTCTTATTATTAAGGTATGAAACAACAAAAACCAAGGAATAGACCGTTCTTTTGGCCTGGAGCAATCCTGGCCGCGTTGCTCGTCACACCGTTTGCCGCGGCGCAGGAGAGCCGCCCCGACCTGATGCCTGCGGACGAAATACTGGCCCGTGCGCGACGCGCTTTTCCGGACGACCCGCTTGAATTGAAGGGCATTCTGCAGGCCCAGCACAACCGGCGGCGCAACCGGACAAGCAAATACTACTTCACCATGCTCATGGAATGGAAGGCCGATGTGCCCCGCGTCACTCTGGTGCTGCGCGATGCGTTCGGTACCGACCGGGAAAAAATCGAGATCCAATGGCGCGGCCAAGGCTTGACCGATTTCACCTATTTCAAAGGCGCGAATCTGGAACCAGCCCAGATCCCAGACCTTTTCGTGCCCATCGCCGATATGGGCTTCAACTGGGCGGATCTCAGCCTTTCTTTTCTATGGTGGTCCGACGGTAAAACCCTGGATGTCGACAAGCACAAAGACCGGCCCTGTTACGTCCTGCTCGTACCCGCGCCATCCGGCAACATGGCTTTCGACAAGGTCAAGCTCTGGATTGACGCCGAAGTGTTTTCCCTGCTGCGCGCCGAATACCTGGATAAAAACGGCGAACCAGTCAAGAAATTCAAGGTCATCAGCGTGACCCCGGTGAACAAGATGTGGATTATCAAACAGGCCGAATTCCGCAACTACAGCGAGGATATCAAAGCCAGAATCAAAGTCAGCGACATGACGATCCGCGATCCGGATGAAGAACCTTGACGGATCGTCTTTTTTTTTATTTAATCTTGAAACCTGACTCAAAAAAGATGACAGTTTAGTTGTTAAAAGGTAGTTATTGTTGTAAAGCTTTTTTATGAGAGGATCGAAATAATGAGAAGCGATAAGATCAAGGCCGGATTTGAGCGCGCCCCGCATCGCAGCCTGATGCGGGCTACGGGCATGAACGCCGACGACATTCGCAAGCCTTTCATCGCGATTTGCAACTCCTATACGGATGTGATCCCCGGCCATGTCCATCTCGATAAGGTGGGTGAATTTATCAAAGCAGCGGTTCGCGAAGCCGGCGGTACGCCCATTGTATTCAACACCATCGGCATCTGCGACGGAATCGCCATGGGGCACAGCGGTATGAAATACTCGCTGCCCAGCCGCGAGTTAATCGCGGATTGCGTGGAAAGTATGGTCCAGGCGCATCAATTCGATGGCATGATCTGCATCCCCAACTGCGATAAAATCGTACCCGGCATGATCATGGCCGCGCTGCGCTGCAATATACCCACCATTTTCGCCAGCGGCGGCCCCATGCGCGCCGGCAAACTGCCTGACGGACGCACTGTGGATCTGATCAGCGTGTTCGAAGGCGTGGGCGCATTCAAAAAAGGCAACCTGGACCAGGATGCGCTGGACCAGCTCGAACAATGCGCCTGCCCCGGTCCCGGCTCCTGTTCCGGCATGTTCACGGCCAACTCCATGAACTGCCTGCTAGAAGCCATTGGCCTGGGACTGCCTGGAAACGGCACCATACTGGCCGAGGACGAGAACCGCAAGGCGTTGTGGACCCTTGCCGCTCAACGCATTATGGAAATGGTGGCCCAGGAGGTCAAACCGCTGGACATCGTGACCCGCGAGGCCATTGACAATGCGTTCATCCTCGACCTAGCCATGGGCGGCAGCACCAACACGGTCCTGCATACCCTGGCGATCGCCAACGAAGCCGGGATCGACTACGACCTGGCACGAATCAACGAGCTGTCTCGGCGCTGTCCTAACATCTGCAAAGTCGCGCCCTCCTCCCCTTATCATGTGGAAGATGTACAGAACGCCGGCGGCGTCAGCGCCATTCTGCGTGAAGTCGGTAAAATCGAAGGTTTGCTGCACACGGGCCAACCCACAGTCAGCGGCAAAACCCTGGGCGAAAACATTGCCGCGGCCGAGATCAGGGACGAAGCCTGCATCCGCCCGCTGGACAAGGCCTACAGCCAGACCGGCGGGCTGTCAATCCTGTTCGGCAACCTGGCACCCCAGGGTTCGGTCGTCAAAACCGCAGGCGTGACCGCTGGCATGCTGCGGCATCAGGGGCCGGCCATCATTTTCGAATCTCAGGAAGCGGCCTGCGAAGGAATCCTTGCCTGCCGCGTGAAACCGGGTCATGTAGTTGTCATCCGCTACGAAGGTCCGCGCGGCGGTCCGGGCATGCAGGAGATGCTGGCCCCGACCAGCTATATCATGGGCCAGGGCTTGGGTGAAAAAGTCGCGCTGATCACTGATGGCCGATTCAGCGGCGGCACCCGCGGCGCCTGCATTGGCCATGTGTCCCCGGAAGCCGCCGAGGGCGGTCCGATCGGACTTTTGCGCGACGACGATATCATCGAAATCGATATACCAGCAGGACGTCTTACCGTACAACTCGACGAACAGACCTTACGACAACGAAGCGAAGCGTGGCAGGCGCCGGCGCCGCGATACACGTCGGGTTGGCTGGCGCGCTACGCCAAGTTGGCGACCAGTTCCCATACCGGCGCAGTGCTAAATGATGATTAAATGCTTGCCATTGTTTATATAAATTTGTAATATGGATATGCTTGGGATTACAAATCAGGAGTTGTGATGATGAAAACAAATGTATTGATTGCAATGATAGCCTTGTTGTTAGCTGCTGGTTGTATGACAACAACCACCGATATATTCACGAGTATCGAAGACGAATCGTTGGCCGGCATAGCCGTAAACATCGAAAAAGACCGTTCGCAATTGGAAATGAAAACCATGGCGGGCGACACGCCGCTGTTGCTGGCGGTCAGAAAGAACAATTACGATATGGTGTTGCTGCTTCTGCGCCTGGGGGCCCAGGTCAACGTGGCCAACAGTGCGGCAGAAACGCCGCTGATGGTAGCCATTGATATAAAGAATCCGGATATCGTCAGACGCCTGCTGGAATACGGCGCCAACATCACGATTCCGAACAAAAACGGCGACCTGCCGCTCAATATTGCCGTGATCACGGACAACATGACCATTGTCCAGCAGCTCATCGACCGCGGCGGGGATATCAATAAAAAGGACCACCGCGGGTATACGCCGCTGCAGGTGGCGATCAACCGCGACAACATGGGCATGATGCGCGCACTGGTCAAAAACAAGGTCGATATCAACGCGCGCGACGAAATGGGCAACAGCTATCTGCACCGTCTGGTCATGCTGGGCAAAAAAGATATGGTTAAATTCCTGCTGGATAACAAGGCCGAATTCGAAGGCAAGAACAAGGCCGGCGAAACACCTTTGCACCTGGCGGCACGCTTTGGCAACAAAGAGTTGCTGGACATGCTGCTTGATCTGGGAGCCGACTATAACAAGCCTGACGGCATGGGCGACCGCCCGTTGGAAGTGGCCATCAGTCGCGGCCACGCCAAGATTGTCAAGGATCTCAAAGATCGCATGGGCATCGAGGACGAGGAAGACCTGCTCGCTCCCTGATGACCAGACACACCCACCCACACAGACGATTGGCATTTATCCACGTCTTCCAGTAGTTAGGCTGTTAATTGTTTTTTGTTGAGTTTACCGTTTGCGCGGATTCCGTCACACAGGCGCCGGCTTGTGTGACGGATCGCTTTTTTTTATAATGCGAAAGGATGTTGGATGAAAACAATACTCGGTATCGGCGCTGGCTATGTCGGTGGGCCGACCATGGCGATGATTGCCCACAAATGCCCGGAACACCGTATCCTGGTCGTGGATATCAACGAAGCCAGGATCCAGGCCTGGGAATCGGAGCAGTTGCCCATTTACGAACCCGGCCTAGAGGATATTGTCCACGAAACGCTGAACAAAAATCTTTTCTTTTCCACGGATATCGCGGCCGGCATTCGTGAAGCCGACATTATTTTCGTCTGCGTCAATACGCCGACCAAGATGTTCGGCCGTGGTGCGGGACGTGCTTCCGATCTGCAATACTTGGAAAAAACCGCTCGTGAAATTCTGGCTCATTCCACCTCGAATAAAATCGTGGTGGAAAAAAGTACGCTGCCAGTCAAAACTGCGGCGGCCATGGCGCGCATTCTGCAGTCCGGACATAGCGGCGTGCAGTTTGAAGTGGTTTCCAATCCCGAATTCCTAGCCGAAGGCACGGCCATTGCCGATCTTCAATCTCCGGACCGCGTCCTGATCGGCGGCCGCAATAACGAGAGCGGTCGGCACGCCGTCGAGCAAGTGGCTGAACTCTACGCACATTGGGTGCCACGCAAACGCATCCTGACCACCAGCGTGTGGTCCAGCGAATTGTCCAAGCTGGTGGCCAACGCGTTCCTGGCGCAACGCATCAGCTCCATCAACAGCCTGACCCCGTTGTGCGAAGCAACCGGCGCCGACATCGAGGAAGTGTCACGGGCCGTGGGTATGGATTCGCGCATCGGCGCCAAGTTTCTTAAAGCCAGCGTCGGCTTTGGCGGATCCTGCTTTAAGAAGGACATCCTCAACCTGGTTTACCTTTGCGAATACTACGGACTGCACGAGGCTGCCGAGTACTGGAGCAAGGTCGTGCAGATGAACGAATACCAGGAAGACCGCTTTGTCGAGCGTATGTTCCACCGCATGTTCCACACGCTGGCCGGCAAACGGATCGCCGTGCTCGGTTTCGCTTTCAAAGCCAACACCGGCGATACGCGCGAAAGCCCGGCCATCCGCATCTGCAACCGGCTGGCCGAGGAATGCGCCCATATCGTGGTCTCGGATCCCAAGGCGCTGGACAATGCACGCTACGACCTGGAACATCTGGGCGACCGCGTATGCTTTGAACACGATCCCTACCAGGCGGTCCAGGACGCACACGCTGTCGCCATCATGACCGAGTGGGACGAATACAAGGCCCTGAATTACCAGCGCGTTTTCGCTGTCATGAACAAACCGGCCTTTATATTCGACGGCCGCAATATTCTCGATCATGAGGCGTTGTACGCGATCGGCTTCAATGTCTATCCCACCGGCAAACCCGAACTTACCCATCTTTAAGAAGTCCATTGAACAACATAACACAGGGAGTCTTCCAGCATGTCCAACCATCCTTTCACCTATTGTCTGAACACCAGCACAATCAGAAGTCAGCAACTTGATATCCTGGCCGAGATCGATATTGTTGCCGAAGCTGGATACGACGCCATCGAGCCTTGGGTGCGCGAACTGGACGCGTACGTGGCCAACGGCGGCGATCTCGAGGACCTGGGCGCCAGGATTCGGGACAAGGGCTTGAGCGTACCCAATCTGATCGGCTTTTTTGCCTGGGGTCATCCTGACGCCGCAGAGCGTAAGAAAGCGCTGGAAGAGGCACGGCACAACCTGGCCATGGCCGATGCCATCGGCTGCCGCGCCCTGGCCGCGCCGCCCGTGGGCCTGACCGAAATGACCGACGTCACATGCCTCGACCTGGCTGAGCGCTACGCCGAACTGTACGCGATGTCGTGCGAGTTCGTGGCCCGACCGATCCTGGAATTCTGGGGTTTCTCCAAAACCTTGAACCGGCTGGGTCAAGCCATGTGCGTTGCCGCGGAGTGCGGCGTACCCTATGCCGCCATCCTGGCGGATATTTTTCACATGTACAAGGGCACCGGCCATTTCAGCGGCCTGTCCCTGACCGGCGCGGCCACCATCGGCCTGCTGCACATGAACGATTACCCGGCGGACCCGCCACGCGCCGAGATCAAAGACAGTGCCCGCGTTTATCCCGGGGATGGCATTGCGCCCGTGGAAGACATCCTGCGCACGCTCCACCGCAACGGCTATCTGGGCACGCTCTCGCTGGAGCTATTCAACGAGACTTACTGGAAACAGGATGCGCTGGAAGTCGCCAAAACTGGCCTAAAAAAAATGAAAGCCCTGGCTGTGCGTGCTCTGGCGTAATGAAGCGTCGCACGAAGAAAGCGGTTGTCAAAAACCGAAAACAATCGAAATCAAAGCACGGAAAACGAAGTGACGTTCTGGTGAAGATGCCGGCTGCAATGATCCTGCTCCTTGCTCCCTCCCTCTGCTCCTAGCTTCCCCCCCCCCCATCCGCTACTTCGCCACCTGCGCTGCGCAGGCCAGGATCGTTGTGGCTGGGGCGTGACCGGTTCCGTCGCTGGTTTTGCCTGGTTGACGACGGCATGCCTCGAGCGTTTCATGGGCTGACGCAGCTTCGTGAAGGATCAGGCCATTCTGGGTGATCAAGCTTTTCAGCCCCTCGAATGCGCGGTCAGCGGCGTCACGATAGCGCGGTTCAGGCAGGATGCCCCGCAACCAGGCCAGGCGCAGGTAAGCGCTGAGGAAACCGGTACCAGTAGAATCGGGATAACTTTCCCACACCGGCAGATGGAGCAATTGATGCCAGAGTCCGGTTGCTTGCTGTACCTGCAACAGGGCATCCGCCAGTTCACGCGTCATGGCTGCCAGGCTATGATGCCAGGTGGAATCGCGAGGCATCTGCTCGAGCGATTCCACCAATCCGCGCAGCAGCCAGCCATGACCGCGTGACCAGGCGCCTGACGTCGGCGCCAGCGGGTCGGGCTGCCAACCCAACGCGGTATGCCAGAGACCCGTGTCAGGGTCGCGCAGGTATTGGCGATAGCCTTTGTATTGGGCGACGCACTCGTCGTAAAAGGCGGCAACCCCCGAAAGCCGGCCGGCCTGGGCCATGCGGCAGGCATAGTCCTGCAGAAAATCGATGAGCAGATGACGGCCGGGATTGTTGGGCGGATCGTGAGATGCCAGGTTGGTCAACATGCGCGGCACTTTGTTGCGGCAGCGTTCGCTTTCGGCAATAAAAGTCTGTGCATAACACTCATCGCCAGTGGCCTGATACAACCGGAAATCAATATGGCAGAAAGGCTGCGCAGTCCAGGGAATACGCTCCCCGAACGCCTTGTTCCGGCGGCGCAGGATTTCCCTGACATAAGCGACATCAGCCGTCTCTCCTGTTGTCAGATCCCAGATCAGCAGAGCTTCCAGCGTCAGGTTGAGTGTATAGGAACCCCAGACTTGGTCATGCCGCACAAAGCGTTCGCGCACAAGCGCCACAATTTCCTCAGGGGTAACCGCAAGCCCATCGCTCATCATGCTTTGTCGCTCGTTCATCGCAACACTGTACCTTGCAGCGCCGGGATATGCAAAAATAATAGTAATCTGCCGGCGTCGCCCGTCATGTCATTGTCATCTGCCCATCGGATGGCCCCAGGCTAGGGCATACGCAAAAACTTCACCCTTGCGGGGACCATCCATCCCATCCAGCTTCGCCTTAATTTTCTGTCAAATAGCGTTGAAGATCAGTTATGAACAGAACGGTTCGATCCGGGTCCGGGTCCAGACCATACGGCGCATCAGCAGCAGGTAAACCAGTGCGGCCACGCTGGAGGCCGCGGCTGCGCCGACAATACCAGCCATGGGGATCAGAACCAGATTCAAGCTCAGATTGGCCGCCAGCATAACGGCGCGGCACAAAGCGTCATCCCGGACATAATCGGTCATGGCCAGCAGGCTGGAACTCCATATGAATGCGCTACGCAACCCGATTCCGACCAACAGGATATACAAGACGGGAAAACCGGCCCGGTAAGACGGTTGATCCATGACCACATAGACCAGGAACGGATAGACCGCGGCCACCAGGAAGCAGAAAAAAGCGATCGTCACGGCAGCACCGGCGCGCATCGTGCGTACAACCTTGCGCAACTCCTCGATCGCGCGGTTCGCCCACAGCCTGGAAACAATCGGATTGACATGCTGCGTAAACAGGTAGCCGACCATGTCAATGCCTTTGACCAGTTCGGCGGCCAGACTGTAGATGCCGGTTTCATAATCCGTGCGCAGGATGCCCAGCATTACGACATCGACCTTGGCGTTGAGCATCGCCATGAAACCGGCGCACATGCTTTGCAACCCGTACGCCAGATGACGGCGCGCCCAGAACCAATCCAAGCGTATGCAAAACAAACCGCGGCAGTGATACAGCACCGCAAAAACCAAGCACACTTCTATTGCGCAAAAATAGTATAAGATATGCATAAAAGTCCACTGCCGTGCAATGCCAAGCACCAGGCCCGTGAGACGCAGCACCCAGCGCATGGTCAGGAAGACAGCGAGCGTTTTCATGCGGCGCAATCCGTTGAGCAGGCCTGTGGCCACAAGGAACAGGGTGCGGAAAGGAATGATGCAGGCGAACAGGCAGGCAGCCTGCCTGGTCGCCGCACTGATTGGCAGCAGATGCCGATAGAGCAGCCAGGCGCCGCACGCCGTAAGCGTGGAAGAAAACAGGCTGAGTAGAAACGCTGTGCCGATCAAACGATTTCGTTCGTCCGGCTCATCGCTATAGCGCGCCACCTCTCTGGTAACCGAACGGTTCAAACCTAAGTCCCCAGCGATGGAGCCAATAATCAGTACGGCCAGTGCCTGGCTGTAGACGCCAAGCGCATCCGCACCCCAAAAACGACCGAAGATCACATTGGCGGTCAGACCGGACAGACCGATGAAAACCATGGCAACCAGGTTGACCGAGAGGTCCTGCACCAGTTTGCGCCGCAGCAGACTTCGCAGCTTATCAACCCCATGCGCCAATGCCATCCCAACCTTTCCATCCGCAACCGGACAACGACGGCGGTTAAAGCCATGGCTTTTTAGAGACACACCCGGACACCGAGATTTTTTTGCGTTATTTGCATGAACGTTAGAACCGCTTCAGGCGACTAATGTTAGAATCATTTTTTAATAACCTACCATCCACGGGTATTTTGCCCAATACAATACATACCCGCAGGATGTTTTGAATATGAGGATAGAAGTATGCTGAATATCGCTGTAAAGAGGTATACTGTACGAATGTTGATTATGGCCGGAACGGCTCTTCTGTTGAGCGGATGCGGCAAACCCACGCCCGAACCCGTACCGCCGACCCTGAAAACCAATGACGTGGAAATCGGCGAAACCATGATCCCGCCAACCAATCCGGTTGCGACCAGGCAACCGCTCCTGACCGTCGGCACCAACAGCGTAAGCGAGAGCGACATCCAGAAAGAAATGAAAAAGCTGGTGCGTATTCCCGAAAACCGACCGATCCCGATGAAGCCTGAAACTTTTGCCTACAATCGCCTGCGCGAACAGGCCAAGGAACAGCTCATCCGCAAACATATCGTGCTTCAGGCCGCCAGGGAACTTGAACTGGACGTGACCGAAGAAGAGATCGATCACGGCATTAAAATCCTGGCGGAACAAATGGAAAAGCGCAAGCAATCGCTCGACCAACTGCTGGCCCAGACCGGTCAGACGCAAGAGCAATTGCGCAAGGAAATGCGCACGCAGTTACTGCTCGAAAAGCTATACCAGAAACAATTGCGGAGGAGCGTTATCAAGCAACCGTCCGAAGTCGAATTGCGTCAATACTACCAGAGCAACATCAAGGACTTTCAAATTGGGGCCACCGTGCGCGCGCGCCATATTCAGATCAACATTCCTGAGCACGCACCGGACAATATGATCGCGGAGCGTAAAGCATTTGCTCAATCGCTGCGCGACCGGACTGCTGACGGCGAGTTGATAGCCAAGCTGGCCGGCGAATTTTCCGAATGCCCATCGAAACAGCGAGGCGGCGATCTGGGTCAGGCGAACAAAGTCACCCTGACCCATCTATTCGGCAAACCTTTTGCCGAGGAAGCGTTTAAACTGGAAACCAACACTCTCAGCCAGGTGATCGAATCGCGCAATGCATTTCATGTCATCCTGGTGGAAGAGCGTCATCCATCCCGCATACGCACCTATGACGAGGTCAAGGGGCATTTACCCACCTTGTACATCGCAGCTCAGCGTCGCAACATCATCAACAAGTTCGAGCAGAAGTTGCGCGAACAAGCCGACGTTCAGCTATCCGAGGCGGAAAAAGCCAGGACCGTACCGCTGCCGCCCGCATATCCTGGCAAACAGTAGGTCCTTACGATGACAAAACCGAACATTGTTTTTTTTCTGATCGACGACATGGGCTGGATGGACTTGACCTGCCAGGGCAGCGAGTTTTATGAATCGCCCAACATCGATTCCCTGGCTCGCGATGGCATGCTGTTTACCAATGCCTATGCCGCCTGTCCCGTATGTTCTCCCACCCGGGCGAGTCTCATGTCCGGAAAATATCCAGCCCGGATCGGGCTGACCCATTTCATTTCGCACAATCCCGACCATCAGCAGGGCTTTACCGAAAAGGGGAAACTGCTGGGCGTTCCTTATGTGCCCTATTTATCGACTGATGAAAAATCCCTGGCAACAGCGCTCAGGGAACACGGCTACAAAACATGGCACATTGGCAAATGGCACTTGGGCAGCCAAGCTTACTGGCCGAAGAAACACGGTTTTGAGGTTAATGTCGGTGGTTGCCACATGGGGCATCCTTCGGGCAAAGGCCACTATTTCCCGCCCTGGGAAATCCCCACCCTCTCATCCAGACCCGGCGACGACTACCTGACCGACCGGCTCGGCGAGGAGGCGGTCGAGTTGATCATGAACAATGACGATACGCCTTTCTTTTTGAATATGTGGTTCTATTCCGTGCATACGCCAATTCAAGCCAAACCTAAAAAGATCGCCAAATACGAGCACAAGGCTAAAGCCATGGGCCTGGACAAGGTGAAAACACTGGTCGAGGGAGATTTTTTCCCGTCGGAACATAAAAAGGACCAGCGCATCGTGCGCCGGGTGATCCAGTCCGATCCTGTGTATGCCGCGATGATCGAGCACTTGGACGAAAACGTGGGCAAAATCCTGGATGCACTGGAGAAGAAAGGAATTGCCGACAATACCATCGTCATTTTTACATCCGATAACGGCGGCTTGAGCACTGCCGAAGGTTCACCGACCTGCAACTTCCCCCTGTCTGAAGGCAAGGGTTGGATGTATGAAGGCGGCACCCGCGAACCCATGCTGTGCCGATGGCCCGCGGTTGTCGAACCGGGAACCAAAACCGATGCGGTCATCACTAGTCCAGACTTCTACCCTACCCTGCTCGAAGCCTGCGGTTTGCCATTGGCAGAGGAACAACATGTAGACGGCAAAAGCTTCTTCTCCGTACTGAAAGGCGAAACCGGGTTCGAACGCGGCAGTATTTTTTGGCATTTTCCGCATTACGCCAACCAGGGCGGCGCTCCGGGCTGCTCCATTCGCAAAGGCGAATGGAAACTCATCCAGTTTTTTGAAGGGGACGTCGAGCTGTACAACCTGGCCCAGGACATCGGCGAGGAACATAACCTGGCCGGCGAACATCCGGAACGGGTGGAAACATTAATGGCTGAATTGCATGCCTGGCAGGATGAAGTCCATGCCCTCAAACCGATCCCCAACCCAGATTGGAAACCCTGGCGCGACGCGGATCTCGACCCGCTCGATTGACCCGCGTTAAATTTTATCCTTTTTTGCTTGTACTATACGCGAAAAGTGATACGATTCACTTATCATGACGCAAAAAAAGCTTGATAACCAACGGGTGACCATGCGGACCATTGCCGAAAATGCAGGCGTTGCGCAATCCACGGTCAGCTATGTCCTTTCCGGGCGCAAACGCGGCGGGCGGATCAGCGAGGACGTGGCGCGTAAAATCCGCAAAACGGCCAAGGCCTTGGGCTACATGTACAATCCCGCGGCGCGTGCGCTGATCTTGGGCAAATCTTTTACCGTAGGCTTGATCACCTCGTTCGAGAACCTGCTCCATTCCGTGGCCTGGCCCCTGTGTATCGCCGGCATCGAGGAGCGGCTGCTCAAGGCCGGCTACCATATCCTGGTACGCAACGCGGAAAAATCGGCTGTGAAGCTGGCTCAAACCATGATCCGTCAGAACGTGATCGACGCCACGATCCTGCTGGATACGCCGAAACCCAAGGCCCTGCGCTACGCGATCGACCTGTTGCCGCCGGTCAGCATCAATCTCATGCAGGAAGGGCTTAAACCGTGCGTAGTGCAGGATTGCGCACCCGGGTTGCACGAGGCGGTTCGCCGCTTGCACGCACTGGGACACCGGCGCATACTCTGGGTGGACCCCAATGAAATGAAAAACGGGGCACTGACCTCGCAAAGGTTTGCCTGGGTGCTGGAGCAGGCGCAGGCGCTGGGTATGCCCGTGGACATTGCCGGCCTGGGTATCAACCATCTGCACTTTTTCGATTCCCATGTATCCGACAACCGGCACATCATCGCCAAACTGGCGCCCCATCTGCCACACCCGCTCAAAGCCACGGCTATCATGTGCTGGAACGATCGCATGGCGTTCATGGTGCTCGATGTGCTGCGCGACCGCGGCTATCAGACACCTCGCGATTTGACACTGGTGGGTTTTGACAATTTTATCGCGCCCTGGACCATCCCGGCCTTGAGCACGGTCAGCGCCGAATTCACGGACATGGGCCGTGCGGCCGCGGACCTGGTCCTGCGCATGCTGGATGGAACGCTGTCGTATAAGGAAGCGCGCAAAACGGTGGTCCGCGTACCGACCAGGTTCGTTGAACGCGACACGACCGCCGCGTTGCCGCGCTAAAAACAAAACAAGAGGAGCAACCATGAGACCATGTAAGAAGCTGACGATCCTTGCCTTGTTGTGCATCGCTGCCACGGCAAACGCACAGGGTCCTGATAAAGTCCACGCCTATTATTTCGGCAACAGCCTGATCGGTTGCTCGGATCCCAAGGACCACGAAAATTTGGCCAAGACCGCAGGTAAAGAATGGAAGACCTGGGCTTTTCTCGGCGCCGGCTGGCAACTGTGGCAACACCGGCACGCGCTCCAAAACGCCGGTGTTGAAATGAAACGCAACAACAATGGCGACCTGACCATCGATCCCGGTTCGGTCAAACACAGCACGGGCTGGAATACGAAACAGTTCTATAACGATGCCTGGGACGCCATCGTACTGCAACCGTTCAGCATGGCGCTGACCTGGAAATGCAGCGAGATGTGGGGAACCAAGTTCAAACGGGAAACCGACGTTGGCGACATCGAATGCGCCATTGACCTGATCGCCATCTACCGCAAGCTCAATCCCGAAGGCCGGGTCTTTATCTACCAGAACTGGCCAGCCATGAAACCCGGCACGGTCCCGCCCGAGGCAGAGCGTCCCGAATGGGCCAAAAAACCCAAGGTGCGCATCGCCAAGGCCGAATTCCCGCTGCGCGACAAGTTTGATTACGAACAGGCCTGGCTCAAGGCCACGTACAAGCCCTCCCCTGATCCGAAACGAGTCTGGTTTCAGGAAAACGCACGTTCCAAAGATTACCACATCAAGCTGTTTGACGCGATCAAGGAAAAACATACCGATCTCTGGCAGGCCGGTCGCCTGCGAGTGATTCCGGTGGGCGATATTTTCCTTGAACTGCATCGCAAGGCCAAAGCCGGTCAATTCGACGGCATCATGGACATCGGCGAATACTATACCGACGTGCAGCACCTGCGCGGCGGCCTGCCGCGCTACACCGTGGCCGCGTCCTTTTACGCCTGCCTGTTCAACGAACGGCCTGACAAGCTGGACTGGAAAATCTACAATGACGTGTCTCGCTACGGCGAAGATCGCAGCCACGACGCGCTGCCCATCCTGGAGATCACGCCGGAACGCGCCAAGATCGTGCACGACATTATCTGGAACGTGGTCAACAACCTTCCGGACGCCAAACCCGGACCCAAAGAATAGAGACAGCCTGATAACGGGATGAGTGAGACCTGAAATGAAGAGACAAGCTTGCCTGCTTCGAAGGGCGTGCGCAAAAATAACTTCGCCGCAATCCGCATTCGCCTTGGAACCAGAAGGCCGAGGGCATGACCGCGGAAAGCATCACCGCGCAGAACCACCTGGTCGACACACCAGAAACCCGGGCCACGATGTTGTTTTAGGCGATGTGCAAGCCCTGGACCGCGAAGTAGGCGCTTGCATGAACATGCTGGAAGAGACCGGCCACCATGATGTGTTCATGCTCTGGACCAGCGAACAGGGCGCGGAATTCTCGTTCGGCAAAGACACGCTGTTCGACAACGGCATGAAGTTGGCGGTCATCGCCCGCTGGCCGGGCCGGATCGTTCCGGGTACGGTATGCGATGAGATCATTCAGCACATCGTTTTTCTGCCGACCATGGTCGACGCCGCGGGCGGCACACCGCCGGACAACGTGGACGGCAAGAGCTTTGTGCCGCTGCTGCAAGGCAAGACCATACAGAACCATGCGTTCGGTTACGGTTGCTTTGGCGTTCAACGGACGGTGCGGACCAAGAAGTACAAGTACGTTCGGCAACAGCGTGCCGTCCGGTCGGCTGCTGGTTTTTGATGAGGAGCATGTCTATGGTTTCGGTCGCAACTTCTATACCGTCTATGCCGCCCCCATTAAAGATATCCCTGAACGTGAGCCTTCATACAATAAACGGAAAAACAAGAAAAAGGTGACAGGCAACCGGTGGAGCGAAGCGGTGAAGAGCACGGTCAAAAAGATCTGGCAGATGGTCCCGCCCGACCACGCCTATGCGCTGACCCTGGCCCAAAGCATGGTCAATGGCCGACAGGAAAAGATCTCCTGTTCGCCGCCTGTCCCAAAGGCGACACACTGCTGGACCAGACAGCATTCGAAGGCAGGCAGGGCGGCATGCTGCTGGACGGCGGCATCGTTTGTTATGGCCATGATTTAACAGGAATGAGGTGAACATGCATAGCTACAATCGACGAAGGAGAACAAGATGAATCAACATCAAATGTTTAAGCTGCTGAGCCTGTCCATACTTGCCGCCGCGGTTTACGGCGCACCCGAAACGCTAACGCCCGAACAACACCAGGCCAAGTATAACTATACTCGCGTCCAGCCGCTGCTGAATACGCCAATGATCGACGCAGCCATCACCAAGGCCGCGGATGGCTCCTACTACCTCACCGGCACCACTGGCCAAGCAATCCGAAATTCCGTTGACTTCACCGTCAACGCTGGCATCCGCCTTTGGCGTTCCACGGACCTCAAGACCTGGGAACCTCTCGGCCTGGTCGCTCCACTATCGATCATCAAAGCTAAAGTCGAGGACCTGGGGCTCATCCGGTCGGCGCGCTATAAAGACGAGTTCAAAGGCCTGATCGCGCCGGAGCTTCACTTTATCAAGAACGCCGTCTACCTGACCTACGCGATCAAGCCTTGCGGTACGGGTTTGCTCAAAAGCACCACCGGCAAACCGGAAGGTCCGTACAAAGACCTGGGGCTGATCACAACCGATGGCCAGGACGCTTCGCTCTTCGTCGATGACGACGGCTCGGTTTACTGGGTGTCTGGCGGCGGTTGGATCGCGCAGATGAAGCCGGACATGACCGGGCTGGCCGAAACGCCGTGCCTGGTGCAGCC